>NZ_JBEOKT010000002.1:0-374430 GCF_040278685.1 Pontibacter populi | reverse complement strand
AGTCCACACCCAGGATAGAGTTACAGATCAGGTGATCCGAAATACGGGCCAGCTCCATCATGATCACACGGATGTACTGCGCACGCTTTGGTATCTCGATGCCTAACAGCTTTTCTACCGTCATGTGATATCCCATGTTATTGATAGGAGATGAGCAGTAGTTCATGCGGTCAGTAAGCGGCGTGATCTGGTAGAACGGACGGCGCTCCGCGATCTTCTCAAATGCACGGTGAATATAGCCGATCGTTGGCACTGCGTCCACGATCTTCTCACCATCCATCTGCAGGATGTTCTGGAAAATACCATGCGTAGCCGGGTGCGTTGGCCCCAGGTTAAGCGTGGTTAAGTTCTCGTTATGTTTATCTTGTAGTTTCAGATCCAGGTTCTCGCGGAACTGGTCTAATCCATCAAGTTCAACTGTTTTAGTTTCAGTAGCCATAATATGCTTCTAAAGTATAGCCGCCAGGTATAAAAGGGCGGCAGTACTGGCTTAACGTCCGAAAAACGTGTTTACTTTATCTTCTCTTGTCTGGTCTTCCAGTGGGTACTGCTTCAGCATCGGATGGTACTCCATGTCTTCCACATTCAGGATGCGGATAAGGTTCGGGTGACCAGCGAATACAATACCGTAGAAGTCATAAGCTTCGCGCTCCATCCAGTTGGCAGTAGCGTAAAGGTCTGTTAGGGTTGGCATTACCGGGTCCGAGATCGGGAAGTATACTTTAATGCGAAGACGGTAATTATGACGCAGGCTGTGCAACTGATACATCATGCAAAGCTCCTTGTCTTTCTGATCAGGAAAGTGAATGCCGCACATTGTTGTCAGGAAACTGATCTGCAGCTCCTTGTCGTCGCGCAGATATTTTATCAGCTCATGTATGGTCTGGCGGTTCGTCTGGAACGTCATAATGCCATCCGGATTCATTGCATCCGTGATGTTCTCTTCTCCAAACTGTTCGATGATCTTACCGAGTACGTTTTCGTTCGTAAGCTCCATGATGCTTATTTAATATTATAAGATTCCAAAAGAGCCTGATATTCCGGTGAATTGCGGCGGCGAAGTGATTCGTTCTTAGCCAGGTCCTGCACACGCATCAGGCCATCCAGTATCTGCTCAGGGCGTGGTGGGCAACCAGGTACGTACACATCCACAGGCACTACACGGTCGATACCCTGTAACACAGAGTATGTATCGAAAATACCACCAGAACATGCACAGGCACCAACTGCTACTACCCATCGCGGCTCCGACATTTGCTCGTATACCTGCTTTACAACAGGGCCCATTTTCTTAGCAATCGTTCCCATTACCAGCAGGATGTCTGCCTGGCGTGGCGAGAAGCTTGGACGCTCCGAACCGAAGCGTGAAATATCGTAATGCGAGCCCATGGTAGCCATAAACTCGATACCGCAGCACGATGTAGCAAAAGGCAAAGGCCAAAGTGAGTTAGCACGGGCCAGTCCAATTACTTTCTCAAACGAAGTGGCAAAGAAGCCTGCTCCCGAAACACCTTCAGGGGCTTCCGCTAATGTTATATCTTTATTAGAATCGCTCATTTCAGAGTTATTTTTATTGTACAAAACAGGCCCTTTAAAAGCCCAAGTTCTAACAATAACTTACTTGTAAAAGTTTAATATTACTCCCACTTCAGGATGCCCTTTTTGAGCACGTAGAAGAAGCCTGACATCAGCAGGCCAAGGAACAGAAGCATCTGCAGGAAGCCTTCCATGCCAAACTCCTTGAAGTTTACAGCCCAAGGGTACATAAAGATGATCTCTACATCAAATAGTACAAACAGGATGGCTGTCATGAAGTATTTATAGGAGATAGGCGTACGAGCATCACCCACCGATTCAATACCACTTTCCCAGGCAGCATCTTTTACAGCACTACTACGTTTCGGCCCTAGTAGGTGCGTCGTCACTAATGCGAAAATCACAAAACCCAGGGCAGCTGCAAATTGTATTAAAATTGGCAGGTAGTCAGACGGTAAGTACTGATTTACAGTAGTTTCCATAAAGTTGTAATTCTTTCTTGAAATTTGGGAGCAAAATTAGGGATAAATAGCCAACAATCAAAAGTATAAGTTGCCTTGAAATTGGCGTAAAAAGCATGATTTATCTCAGCTTTTGTGGCAGTGTGATTTATCTGAATTAAGATATAACAAAACAAAGGGCCACACTCCTAAAAGTGCGGCCCTTTGCTTGAACTATAAGTTTGTTACTTGTTCTCGCCCAGGAATGGGTAACGGTAATCTACCGGCGTTACAAATGTTTCTTTGATAGAGCGTGCAGATACCCAACGGAGCAGGTTCAGCATAGAGCCGGCCTTGTCGTTAGTACCCGAAGCACGCGCACCACCAAATGGCTGCTGACCAACTACAGCGCCTGTCGGCTTATCGTTGATGTAGAAGTTACCGGCAGCCTGGTCTAATTTCTTTGTAGCAAGCTCTACAGCATAACGGTCCTGGCCGAAGATGGCACCCGTAAGCGCGTAGATAGAAGTTGAGTTAACCAGTTCCAGTGTTTCTTCGAAGTTGTTCTCGTCGTACACATAGATCGTGATAACCGGCCCGAAGATCTCTTCGCACATAGTTACATACT
The DNA here is from genome assembly GCF_040278685.1 of Pontibacter populi. Lineage (NCBI taxonomy): Bacteria > Pseudomonadati > Bacteroidota > Cytophagia > Cytophagales > Hymenobacteraceae > Pontibacter > Pontibacter populi. The sequence goes on along the minus strand of NZ_JBEOKT010000002.1, from coordinate 371,826 downwards.
GCGGGTTGTGCGCCAGCAATACAGTTGGCTCTATAAAGTAACCTTTCGACTTGTCGTAACCACCACCGGCAATTACTTCAACTTCGTTGCTGTTTTTCGCATTGTCGATGTACTTGGCGATCTTATCAAAAGACTTCTCGTCGATAACGGCGTTAATGAAGTTTCCGAAATCTTCCGGAGTACCCATTTTAATAGTTTTCAGGTCTTCGATGATGTAGCCTTTTACTTCGTCCCACAGGTTGCTTGGGATGTAGGCACGAGAAGCAGCAGAGCATTTTTGGCCCTGATACTCGAATGCGCCACGAACTATACCGGTAGCCAGTGCTTTTGCATCGGCAGAGCGGTGGGCAAGAATAAAGTCTTTACCACCCGTCTCGCCAACTATACGCGGGTAAGTTTTATACTTATGGATGTTTGTTCCTATGGTTTTCCAGATGTTCTGGAACACGCCTGTGCTGCCTGTAAAGTGGATACCTGCAAAATCAGCGTGGTTAAAGATAACTTCACCAGCCGTAGGACCATCAACATAAACTAAGTTAATAACACCATCAGGCAGACCGGCTTCACGGAAAAGCTCCATGATCACGTGGGCTGCATAGATCTGTGTGTTGGCAGGCTTCCAAACCACTACGTTACCCATCATGGCCACTGAAGACGGCAGGTTACCGGCTATAGCTGTAAAGTTGAAAGGCGTAAGTGCAAACACAAAACCCTCGAGTGGGCGGTGCTCCATGCGGTTCCAGATTCCCGGAGAAGACTCCGGCTGCATCTGGTAAATTTCTGTCATGAACTGCACATTAAAGCGCAGGAAGTCGATCAGTTCGCAGGCAGAGTCGATCTCGGCCTGGAACGCGTTCTTCGACTGGCCCAGCATAGTGGCCGCATTCAGTCTTGCTCTCCATGGTCCGGCAAGCAGTTCAGCAGCCTTTAAGAAGATAGAAGCACGGTGTTCCCAGCCCATAGCAGCCCAGTTATCACGCGCAGCAAGTGCTGCATTAATTGCCTGTTCCACGTGTGTGGCGTCTCCTTCGCTGAAATGACCCAGGATATGCTTGTGATCATGTGGCTGAACGAGTGGCTTTTTAGAGTCGGTAAATACTTTGTCGCCGCCAATGTACATAGGCACATCGATCTCTTCCGACTTCATTGCTTTATAAGTACGCAGTAGCTCTTCACGCTCCGGTGAGCCCGGTGCATATGATTTTACTGGCTCGTTTATGGGAGTTGGTACTTTAAAAAATCCGGTTGCCATGTGGTTTATAGTTAAGGATTTAAAATATACTTTTAGGTGGGTTAATTAACCTCGGTGCAAAGGTAAGGCTATTTCTGTAAATAAGATAAGCTTATGTCAATTCGAACTTAGTCGAGAAATCTTATGTGTTCTATAGTTACTCTTTTGTCATTTCGAGCCTGAGCGAGAAATCTATCACAGCTTATAGTTGTAGTCTGTCCTTCCCGAACCAAGCTATCCTTTCAAATCACTTTCAACCCTGAGAGCTCTAGTTATCTATAGTTTCAATCCAGCTTTGGTGCCCTCATGGCCGGGAGGCCCCGTCTTCGGGCATCGCGCTGTGCGAATCTCTTTTGCTCCTTCGTCGCAATGGCTTCGCCACCAGATATTCACAAGGCGCTCAACCCAAAGACTGAGAAATTTCTCATAGCAACCACCTATCTATAGTTAGAACCGGTAAGCTTCGATATTTATCGTGGCTGTAGTTCCGTAGGGACAGGTCGCGACCTGTCCGCTCATGGTCTGTAACTATTGAACGACAAAGTAAACTAAAGCAATAGCAGAAATTCCCCTCTCGGGAGGGGTAGGGGTGGGTTAAAATGATAACGATAAAACTATAAACCATCAAAACTATATCTTCAAACTCTACCTGTTATTGCACCATTTTCTATTATCAACTAAACTATAAATCAACTATAAAGCATTATTAATTAGCTTTATAAGCTATATTGTGTCTCTAACTATACCAGGATCGTAACTATAATTGCACTGATATACGTATAAGGCTCTTGCTGTTACAAATTGTAAGAGTTAAGATGTGAATACTATGAAAAGATCGAATAAAAAATACTTAGGTTTATTGCTGGCCGGTGCACTGAGTTTCTCTTTTGCTGCCGAAGCAGCTAACTATAGCTTTATAGCACAAAATACTGAACTGACACAACAGGGTAACCAAGGCGTTCCACAGTTAGAGAAAGACCTGCTCGGACCTTATGCTGAAATAAATAAGATTGCGGCCACTGACCTTCGCGAGGCCTATATCATGCTCCTGCAAAGTGTACGTGACCGTCAGGACTCATTTACTGATGCGGAATGGAACAAAGTGCAGGCTATTATGAAAAAGCTGGATGCACGCCGCAAAGTTGTATCAAGTGAGTTAGGTAACGACGACAAAGCCAAAATAAAACTGTTACAAGGCGAGCTTCGAGCCCTTGAGACTAAAAAGGATATCAAGGACTAACTATAGATTTATAGTTGAAAAGAAAGCCCGACTGCTTATGGTAGTCGGGCTTTTTGTTTTATAGTATCTCCTGTAGCTGGCTCAGGCAATGTATCTCGTAGGTTGGTCTCGGGCGAAGTTTGGCTCTGCTTTTTTCAGGGTTAAAAAATACCTGGTCAATACCGGCCTCACGGGCGCCGTCAATATCACATTCCAGGTTATCACCTATCATCAGGCATTCTTCCGGTTTTACGTTGATGCGCTCCAATGCATGCTCAAACATACGCTTGTCGGGTTTTTTATAGCCGCAGCATTCCGAAGTTACGATCTCCTTAAAATAACCATGCAGGTTAGACGACGACATTTTAATAGCCTGAACTTCCTTAAAACCATTGGTGATGATGTGCAAACCATACTTTGGTTGCAGGTAAGCCAGCACTTCGTGGGTATAAGGAAAAACAGCCGTTTTGGTTGGGCAGAGGTCGGTATAAGCTTCAGACAAACCCTTCGGAACCTGATGTGCTTCTAAGCCAAGGCCGGTCAATGTCTTCACAAAGCGCTGCTCGCGCAGCTCTTGTTGGTTTATCTTGCCTTTGTTGTACTGGTCCCAAAGCAAGGTATTCACGAATTTGTATTTCTTGTAAAACGAGGTGCTGTCGAACTTGCCAAAGGCCCCTAATTCATACGTATCAAATAAAGTATAAAGGGTTTCTTCGGAGTTCTTTTCAAAATCCCAAAGGGTATGGTCGAGGTCAAAAAGTATGTGCGTATATGTTTTCATATTAATTATTCAGGGAAGTTAAAGTAAAACGGACTGCGGCTGCCATTGTTCAGAAATTGTACCGATTTATAGTTGAACAGTTTGCAGGCCTGGCGGTTTATACAATAATGTGTTAGGCGTATAGTTATAGTTGATGGGTTAAGAGTTTGTCCAGCGGCGGCTGTGTAATTTGTTAACGGCAAGTTCGCGGTTCGAATATAGTATCTGGTACGTTTCCTGGTCTTTCTGTAGAATTGTGTCGCGCTCCAGGTAGCCGAAGATCTGGTTTATCAGGTCAGCGGCTTCATCTTTCAGCGAATAATAAACCCATTGGTCCAGTTTGCGAGGGGCAACAAGGCCTGCACTACGCAGATAAGCAAGGTGGCGCGATGTTTTGGTTTGCGTAAAATCAAGCACCTGCTCCAGGTCAGAGATGCACATTTCTTTATTGCGCAGGATCAGGCTCAGGATACGAACCCGCGACTCATCGGCGAGCGCTTTAAATACCTGTTCCCCGAAAGCAAGACTGAAATGTTTTAATCGCATATTTATCTACCAAGGCAAACAAAAATAGGCAAAAGCTGCTATAATAAAATAATATACCCTATAATTGTACTACATGAAGTCGTATTTAAAAGCTTTAGATAGCCACGTGAAGTTGTACAAAGTAATAGCAGCAACTATTCTTATTTTGCTTGCATTTGCAGCCACGCCCGAACAGGCAAAGGCGCAGGGCGGGCAGCGTGTAGTGCAGCTGTCAGGGTTTGTAACTATAGGCGATAGCCTGTACGGTGTAAGCAATGTAAGTGTATATGTGCCTAAAACAGGCCGGGGCGTACAAACTAATCGCTATGGTTTCTTCTCACTGCCCGTTTTAACCGGCGATACCGTTGTATTCAGTGCGCTTGGCTATAAAAAGGAGACACTGGTCATTCCAAAAACTTATCCATCCAACAGTTACTCTATTATCATGCAGATGCAGGAAGAGGCAATTGAGCTGGCAGAGATACAAGTAATACCATGGGCTACAGAGCGCGACTTTAAAGAAGCAGTTTTAGCCTTAAAGCTTCCGGATGAAGGCCGGACGGCTGCCAACCGTAACGTAGACCCCGAACGACTCAGGGAGCTGTTTACGACTGTGCCGATGGATGGGAATTCCAACTCCAAGGTCTTTAACCAACATCAGCAGATCCAGGCCCAGAACCGATATTTAATACCAACTATAAGCCCTTTTGCAGTGCTTAAGCTTATTGATATGCTGAGAAAAGGCGAGTTTAATAAGAAGTAGGCTTTTATAGTTAGATATAGTTTTCAAACAGGCAGATCCTGTAGTAGTTCATTGTTTACTGCTGTAGCTATTTTGCTTCCCATTTTATAGTTGCTATAGTTGCCCTGTAGGTAGCTAAAGTAACTTACCACTGTCCGTTTCGTTAGTTGGCAATGTAGCTCATAAGGATGCTGCTAATGCATTACCATGCAGCAAAGAATGATTTTGCTGCTGCCAAAGCTAAATAAACGACATATGCTTCCTGTATCAACCCTGACACTAAATATACCCGACACCCAAAAACCGCGCGTTGTGATCATCGGCGGTGGATTTGGAGGAATAAACCTTGCTAAAAAACTGCGCCGGAAAAACTTCCAGGTCGTGATGTTTGACAAGCAGAACTACCATGGTTTCTGGCCACTGCTTTACCAGGTAGCTACTGCAGGTCTGGAGCCCGATGCTATTGCAGAGCCCCTCCGCAAACTTTTCAGTGCCGACGACTACGATGATTTCTTCTTCAGGCTGGTGCGTGTAACCAACATAGACCCTGTAGCCAAAGTTGTTTCTACGCTCATCGGCGACCTGGCCTACGATTACCTGGTTATTGCTACCGGTACTAAAACCAATTACTTCGGAAACGACCAGATCAAGAAGTTCTCTTTCCCACTTAAAAAAATTCCGGATGCCCTGAACCTGCGTAGCCAAATGCTGCAGTGTTTCGAGCAGGCCAACATGACCAGCGACCCTGAACTACGCCAAAGCCTGATGAACTTTGTGATTGTGGGTGGTGGACCAACAGGAGTAGAGTTGGCTGGTGCACTGGCTGAAATGAAAAAGCACGTGCTGCCTTACGATTACCCGGGCATGGATATCAGTAAAATGAACATTTACCTGGTAGAAGGCCTGGATCGTTTGTTGCCACCCATGTCGCCGGAAGCAAGCGAAAAGACTTATAAGTACCTGAAAGAACTGGGCGTAAATATCATCCTTAACACCCTGGTAGAGTCTTATGATGGCGATAAGGCTGTTCTTAAGAATGGCGAGCGCATTGGCACCAACACGCTTATCTGGGCAGCTGGTGTATCAGGAGCGCTGATAGATGGCTTGCCCCCTGAAACAGTAGAGCGAGGCCGTATATTGGTAAATGAGTTTAACCAGGTATTGGGCTTTGATGACCTTTTTGCGATAGGTGATATTGCTTTTATGAAAACCGATAAATGGCCGAAAGGACATCCGGGTGTAGCACAGCCTGCTATACAACAAGGACAGCTATTGGCCAAAAACCTGCAACGCTTACAGAACAAAGAGCAGTTAGAACCATTCGAGTACACAGACAAAGGCTCGCTTGCTATAATTGGTCGTAACCGTGCTGTAGCTGATCTGCCGGGTAACCTGCACTTCGGAGGCTTTTTTGCCTGGGTTGTCTGGTTGTTTGTGCACGTTATGGCGCTGGTAGGCTTCCGAAATAAGCTTGTGGTGTTAAGTAACTGGGTGTACAGGTTCTTTACCTACGAAAACGGTACCCGCCTCATTATTCGCCCCTACGTCCGGAAAGGAGATAAGATCAAGCAACGGTTTTTTGATAGATATAATGCAGAAGAATAGGAAACGGGCAGCACCAAAAAGTGCTGCCCGTTTTGTTTAATGCAATTGTTTGTCTGAGTCAGGATTTACAGAATTAAAGGATTATCAGGATTTCAAGACCTAGCAGTGTGCACAGCTCCTGCTAGCGTCTGGTAACTATAGTTTACTTTCTTACTTTTCGAATCAAGCCATCCTTTCAAATCACTTTTCATCCTGGGAGCTTTACTCACCTATAGTTTCATCTTTAGCTTTGGTGCCCTCACGGCCGGGAGGCCCCGTCTTCGGGCATCGCGCTGTGTACATTTCCTTTTCTCGTACCTCGAAATGCCTGACGGCACCGGAAATCTACAAGGCGCTCAACCCAAAGACTGAGAAGTTTCGCATAGCAAGCGCCTATCTATAGTTTGAACCGGTAAACTCCGACATTTATCGTGGTCATAGTCTGTAGGGACAGGTCGTGACCTGTCCGCTCGTGGAAGGTATCTATAAAACTATAGTTTAAAAATTAGCAGTGGTAGAAGTGTCCCCTTGAGGGGACTACAGGGGTGTTAATTCCCCAACTATAAAACTATAAACCGAACTATAGCAAAAACAGAAAAAAGCTTCCCGCCTTAGACTACCGAGAAGTGATTTCGAAGGTAGCGAGCGGAGCTCTGAGGGGTTAGGGGTGGTTGAACTACGGAAACTATAGAACTTGTAGCTAAAGCCTTTGCCATATTATGTCCCTTGCGGGCCAGTTGAGTCAGGAGACTCAACACCATCCCAAGTCACGAATCTGGAGACTCGCGCCAGCATTATCAACTATAAAACTGAACCTTAAACTATAGCATGCGCAAAAAAACAAAAGCCTTCAGATATTATCCGAAGGCTTTTGAAAAATTATGAAACTATAGATCTTAGCGACCTGAGTTGTTACTGTTGTTGTTTTGCGTCGCGTTCTGGCGTTGCATAGGGTTTGGCTGGTTACGTTGCTGCTGCTGGAAGATTTCGAAGCGGCTAGGTGCCAGTTTACGCGGGAAATAGTTGTTAGACAGATCGGTGTCAGCAGTTTGTAGCAGCGGGTCAAGCTCGAATTTTGCTACAGGCTTTTCCGTTACAAATACTTTCGTGATCTCCTCGTTATTATAGCGCCACACTTCTGCAGGCACATTTACTATTTCATCAGTACCATCCTCGTAAGTCATCTTCACGATCAGCGGCATAACCAATCCACCCAGGTTTTTAAATCCAACCTCGTAGAAGTTAAGACCAGAATCAAGCATTTCTTTCTGTTTCGGGGTTAAACCGCTAAGGAAACTCTGGTGGCGCTGCTTGTCTGCTGCTGTTACAGCCAGTTCATCGTAGCTGTTATAGAAGTCATTCAATTCAGGGCGTAACTCTACACGGGTTTTCTTGATATCCTGTAGGTTGCGCTGCTGAGATAAAGTTTGTGGCGCTTTGTTCTGCTCGGCACGTTTCTGAGCACTTACAAACTCGGGGTTCTGCGAATCGATCGTATACCATTTCACACCTTCAATAGAGATATCAGTATGGTCGGTAGTATAAAACCATCCTCTCCAGAACCAGTCAAGGTCTACGCCTGAAGCATCTTCCATAGTCCGGAAAAAGTCTGCCGGCATCGGGTGTTTAAACGCCCAGCGCTTCGAGTATTCTTTAAAGGCATAATCAAACAGCTCGCGGCCCATTACCGTTTCGCGAAGGATGTTTAGTGCCGTTGCAGGCTTGCCGTAAGCGTTGTTACCGAATTGCAATACAGATTCAGAGTTGGTCATGATCGGCACCTGTGTGTTTTTAGCACTCTTCATGTACTCTACTATATCAGCCGGTTCGCCGCGACGTGATGGGTAGTTGCGTTCCCATTCCTGCTCTGCCAGGTACTGCATAAAAGTGTTCAGACCTTCATCCATCCAGGTCCACTGGCGCTCATCCGAGTTAATGATCATCGGGAAGAAGTTATGGCCTACTTCGTGAATAATAACCGTGATCAAACCATACTTGGTGCGGTCTGAATACGTGCCATCCGGTTCAGGGCGGTAACCGTTGAACGACAGCATCGGGTACTCCATGCCACCAACCGGGCCGTGCACCGAAATTGCCACCGGGTAAGGGTAATCTATAGTATGCTTAGAATAAACTTCCAGGGTATGTGCTACCGACTCAGTAGAATATCTGCCCCAAAGCGGGTTTCCTTCTTTCGGGTAATACGACATGGCCAGTACATTTTTGCCGGCTACATTCACGTTCATAGCATCCCATATAAATTTACGGGAGCTGGCCCATGCAAAGTCGCGCACATTTTTAGCGGAGTAAACCCATGTCTTTTTGCCTTTTGCTTTGCTTTTTTCGGCTTGTGTGGCTTCTTCCTGCGTTACAACCAACACCGGCTTATCGGCTTTGGCGGCCTGTGCCCAGCGTTTCTGCTGTGTTGAAGTAAGTACCTGGTTAGCGTTCTGTAACTCACCGGTAGATGCTACAATATGATCGGCAGGAACGGTAATACTAACTTTATAGTCTCCGAAAGGCAATGCAAATTCGCCGCTGCCCAGAAACTGCTTATGCTGCCAGCCATTTACGTCGTCATAAACAGCCATGCGCGGAAACCACTGTGCCATCTCGTACAGGTAGTTACCATCTTCGGGGAAGAACTCATAACCTGAGCGGCCACCTAAAGCTATCTGGTCGTTGATGTTATGGTTCCAGTCGATGCTAAAGGTAAAGCTTTGCTTTGGTTTCAGATCAGAAGGCAGGTCAATACGCATCATGGTGTTGTTGATGGTATATTTCAGCGCTTTGCCGTTACGGTCTTTTACTGTTCTGATCTTAAAGCCACCATCAAACTTCTCACGCGTCATGTACTCCACCGCCTGTATCGGAACACGATCGTTCAGGTTGCCGGTGCGTGTGGCGTTAGCCATGGAGTTAGGCTCGAAAATATTCTGGTCCAGCTGCAGCCACAGGTAAGTAAGTACGTCGGGCGAGTTGTTGGTGTAGGTTATAGTTTCGGAGCCGTTGATAGACTGGTTCTCGTCGTTCAGCTCAACTTTAATGTTATAGTCTGCGCGTTGCTGCCAATACTGGTGGCCCGGAGCGCCCGATGCAGAGCGGTAGGTGTTTGGCGTTGGAAGCTCCTGCTGCAGCTGCTTAAATTTAGACTGATCGGTGTTGCTCTGAGCCATAGTTACAAATGGTACAGTTGCTAATCCGAAAAAGACTAAACCTGTGAGTAGGTTTTTCATTTAGTTAATGGTGAATTTAGGTTAGTATAGTTGGTTGTAAGGTAAGCGTATTAAAAAATATTGGTTTCCATCATCAGAATCAGGGAGATACCCGCAGCTGCACTTGAAAGTACCAGGATCCAGTCGCGGCGTTTGGCGTTGAACAGGTTCAGAACCAGGAAAGCGGCGATCAGGAGCAGGAACACGATTAGTAACTGCCCCAGCTCAATACCAACATTAAATGCCAGTAACTGTAGCCATGTGTCGCTGTTTCTTCCCAATAAAGATTTCAGGTAATTCGAGAAGCCCATGCCGTGTACCAATCCAAAGAAAACAGCCATCAGGTTGTGCAGCGAGAATATAGTATGCTGCTTGCTGGCGGCGCCTTTCAGCTTAAAAAAGTTGGTAAAGCAGGTAAAAAGTATAGTTACAGGAATAAGAAACTCGATAAGGCCAGTATCAAACTTAATGATGTTGAACATGGAAAGTGCCAGCGTAATAGAGTGGCCGATGGTAAAGCTGGTAACCAGTGCAAGTACTTTTCGCCAGTCGCTGAGGGTGTAAATGGCGCACAAAGCAAACAGGAACAACATATGGTCATAGGCTTTCAGGTTAAAAATATGATGGAAGCCCAGCTCCATGTAGGTGTAAAATACAGACGACAAGGTGAATATAGTAAAGGTTATAGTTTAAGCTAAGCGGTAAATTACATGTTTAAACTTTTGAATGCAATAGCTGACACTATGAAGGCCTTACAGAATAAAGCGTTAGCATAAATTATCTGAATTAAAGCGCAGGATCATCTGAAAATTATTACCTTTTACCAATGTTACGGCACCTCGGAAATCGCAGAAACTTCAGGCACAACATGCGGCTGGCTGCTATACTTTGCCTCACCGCCGGGTTTGTAAATATTGCTGGTCTGCTTGCGTTTGCAGTGCTCACAACCAATGTTACAGGCCACGTAGCCTACTTTGCCGACAGCCTGGCACAAGGCGACCTGAGAGCTGTAAGAATTATTGGCCTCTGGATGTTCCTGTTTCTGCTGGGCGCCTTTACCTCCAGTTTTATAGTTGGGCGGGTTGGCCGCAACCAGGTATTTGCCTATACCATACCAATCCTTATCGAGATCGTGATCCTGCTCCTGAATGGCGTTTACGGTTATAAATACGATGGCAGCACAAGCATGCGGGAGGTTTTTGCCGGCAGCCTGCTTTTTGCTATGGGGCTGCAAAATGCCATGGTTTCGATGATATCGGGGTCAGTTGTTCGTACGACGCACCTCACAGGTATTTTTACAGACCTCGGCATTGACCTGGCAGCGGCCACCTTGCCTGCAAATTTACAAAAGCCCGGTTTGCAGCAGCGAATCGTACTCAGGCTGGTTATTATACTTTTCTTTCTGGCAGGTGCTGTGGCAGGTGGCTATAGTTATGCGGCACTACATCATTACACTTTCCTTATTCCGGCAGCGCTGCTTATAGTTGCCATGTTCTATGATATTTCGCGGGTGCATCTTAAAAAGCTAATCCGGTATATTCGCCACCGGGCGATGCCTGTTTAAAACTGAAAACGCCGGTAGTTTTATACCGCCGGCGTTTTCAGTTTAGTTTAATTCGTGGTTAGTCTACTGTGTCTTCAATGTTGGTGGCCATCTCGTAATGTGAGCGCAGGGTTGGGATCAACTTAAGCGCAAAATCTTTTACAGCCGGGTTAGTTGCATTCATACTTTTGGCTTCAAACATGGCAATATCGTTTTTATGCGCTGTTTCCATCAGGTCCATATATTTTTCGTCGTAGCCTGTGCCGGTATAGTTTGTCAGTTCGTCTATCATTTCCTGGTGCATTGGCATAATAACGTCTGATGTTGTTACTCCTGCCTGCGATGCAACAGCCTGCAGATCCTGACTGGCTTTTGTATGATGATCTACGATCATTTGAGCAAATTCTTTTACTTTGGCATCAGTGGCTTTTTGTAGCGCCATGTTGCTTAGCTGCAGTTCCATAGCGTTGCTGCTTGCCACTGTTGATATGAATGTGGGGTCATCCATGTTCGTCATAGTTACAGCTGCGCCAGTCGTTTCTGTAGTTACACCACCAGCAGCCATATCATCTCCGGTAGTAACTTCGGTTGTTTCAGTAGTAGTATCTGTGGTTGTGTCCGTTGTTGTATCGGAGCTCGTACAGGCTGTACCTGCAAGCATGGCTCCAGCAGTAAATAAGAACAATAGTTTTTTCATAGTTTTAGAGTAAGTTGTTAAAATTCAGCTAATTATACGGTTTGGAATGAGCTGGGTTAAATCGAGGGTTATATCGGCAATTTCTGAAGACTGCAGAATGACGGTTAATTGCCTGTCAAAGAGTATTTCTTCAGCTCATCGCGGGATAAATTGTATGTGCTCTGATCTCCGTTAATATGAATGGTCTCTCTGCGGCTTCCGAGTATGGTGCCGATGCCCAGGCCCGGTAATATGCCAAGTACAGCACCCATAGTAGCTTTTTCTTCCGCCGAGTATACAAATATACACCATGTTCCGGGCTCACACCTGTCATCTCCGCTTGCATACCCAAGTATTGCCCCTGCTAAAGCGCCACCTACAGCACCCAATAAAGCACCTTTTCCCGGGCTGTTTCTTTTCCTGTATTTTATAGTTTGTATAGTTGAAACGGGAATGACCTGTAATTTGTATGAAGCCATTACTTTGCCCCTAGTCAGGAACGATTTGTCTATAAACTGAACAGAAGAATCATTAGCCTCCACAATCACTCCTTTCATTGCGCGACTGCTGTTTTTTAAATATATCCAACTATAGTAACCGGCTTTGGTAGCTGGCAGGTCTTGTGCATTTGCACCAAGCACAGTGCTTAGCAGCAGAAGCAGGATGAGTAAGTTCTTCATGAGTGATAGCCCTATGAATGAAACGGTTATAGTTTGTTTCCAGGGTTTTTGAGATAGCAGGAATGAGAGCAGGAAAGTATGTGTTTGTACGTAATATACATGGCAAAGATTATATAGCAGAACTATATTTTGGATAAACAAAAAGCGCCACCCCAGTAGGAGCAGCGCTTTTATTTCAGCTTAACTTTAAACTATAAAATCTATCTGTCTGTCGGTATTTCAACGTCAATGTTATTGAACTGGATCTTGCCATTTTCGAGCACCGCTTCTACTACAGAGTCCTTGCTTATAGTTCCGGCCAGTATCTCTTTCGACAGTTCGTTCAATACCTGGCGCTGTAGTACACGCTTCAAAGGTCGGGCACCGAACTGCGGATCGTAACCCTGCTCACCCAGGTAATCCAGCACCTCGTCTGTAGCTACCAGTCTAATTCCTGCTTCGTCCAGGCGGTCCTGTATATGTCCGAACTGTATGGTAACGATTTTGCGGATATCGCCACGGCTCAGAGGTCTGAACATCACCAGCTCGTCAATGCGGTTCAGGAACTCTGGTCGCACTGACTTCTTCAGCAGTTCAAACACTTCATCCTTTGTTCGCTCAATAACTTCATCTTTGTTAAACTCATCCATCGTCTCAAAATTAGACTGGATGATGTGCGAACCGATGTTAGAGGTCATGATGATGATCGTATTCTTGAAGTTCACAACGCGTCCTTTACTGTCAGTCAATCTACCATCGTCGAGTACCTGCAACAGGATGTTGAACACATCCGGATGCGCTTTTTCGATCTCGTCGAGCAACACTACCGAATATGGTTTTCTGCGCACGGCTTCTGTTAACTGGCCACCTTCATCGTAACCTACATAGCCCGGAGGCGCTCCGATCATGCGGCTCACGGCGTGGCGTTCCTGGTACTCACTCATATCGATACGCACCATCGCGTTCTCGTCGTTAAACAGGTAATCGGCCAGCGCTTTGGCAAGCTCGGTTTTACCTACACCGGTCGTACCCAGGAATATAAATGAACCGATCGGGCGTTTCGGGTCTTGCATACCGGCACGGCTTCGACGAACCGCATCCGAAATGGCTGCAATAGCTTCTTCCTGGCCAGCCACACGTTTGCCTAGTTCCTGTTCTAAGTGCAATAGCTTTTCGCGGTCGCTCTGCAGCATTTTGCTCACTGGTATACCTGTCCATTTGGCTACGATCTCTGCAATATCCTCAGAAGTTACTTCCTCTTTCAGCATCGGGTTTTCGCCCTGCATCTGGTGCACCTGCTCCTGCAGTTTTTTCAGTTGCTCTTCCGCTTCCTGAATTTTACCGTATCGCAGCTCCGCTACGCGGCCATAATCGCCACTGCGCTCTGCCTGCTCCGCTTCCAGTTTATAGTTCTCAATGTTCTCTTTCTCTTTCTGGATGCCTTCAATGATCTGCTTTTCGTTCTGCCACTTGGCTTTCAAATCATCGCGCTTCGTTGATAGCTCGGCGATCTCTTTCGAAAGTATAGTTTCCTTGTCTTTATCGTTCTCGCGGCGGATGGCTTCTCGCTCGATCTCCAGCTGCATAATGCGCCGTTGAATCTCATCCAGTTCAACCGGCAACGAGTCGATCTCGATGCGCAGTTTCGCGGCCGCTTCGTCCATCAGGTCAATGGCCTTATCCGGTAAAAAGCGGTCTGTAATGTAGCGGCTCGATAATTCTACAGCTGCAATGATGGCATCGTCTTTAATGCGAACACCGTGGTGCACTTCATACTTATCCTTAATACCGCGAAGTATAGAAATGGCATCCGGCACACTCGGCTCATCCACCATCACTGCCTGGAAACGTCGCTCCAGCGCTTTGTCTTTCTCGATATACTTCTGATATTCTTTCAGGGTAGTCGCCCCGATGGCATGTAATTCGCCACGCGCCAGAGCCGGCTTCAGTAAGTTGGCTGCATCCATGGCACTTTCGCCACCTGCACCTGCACCGATCAGCGTATGGATCTCATCAATAAAAAGTACGATGTCGCCTTCCGCATCTACCACTTCCTTAATAACCGCTTTCAGTCGCTCCTCGAACTCACCTTTATACTTGGCACCTGCCACCAATAAGCCCATGTCAAGGCTCATCAGGGTTTTGTTCTTCAGGTTTTCCGGCACGTCGCCGCTTACAATACGCTGTGCCAGACCTTCAACTATAGCTGTTTTACCTACACCGGGTTCACCTAATAACACCGGGTTGTTTTTGGTACGACGGCTCAGGATCTGCAACACACGACGAATCTCTTCATCACGACCGATTACCGGGTCTATTTTACCGTTGCGGGCCATTTCGTTCAGGTCGCGGGCATAACGCTTCAGCGAGTTATACTTAGCTTCGGCGTTCTGGTCAGTAACTTTAGCCCCACCACGTAGTTCTTTTATCGCTTTTTTAAGGTCTTTCTCATTAAAGCCAACATCCTTCATTAAACCAGCCACACGGTCACGGCCAGCTAAAAGCCCCAGCAGCATGTGCTCTATGGCTACATACTCATCGCCAAATTCTTTCAGGTAAGAAGTTGCTTTCTGCAGGGCTGCATTCGCATCGTTTGCCAGGTACGGACTGCCGCCACTCACTTTCGGGTAACCAGCCACGATCTCGTCGAGCTTGGTGTGCAGTATGTTTCCGTTAATGTTCAGTTTCTGGAGCAGGAAGTTGGTTACGTTCTCGTCTGTCTCCAGTATCGCTTTTAAAATATGCCCGGTCTCGATAGCCTGCTGCTGAAAGCCGCCAGCTATTTCGGTTGCCTTTTGTATGGCTTCCTGGGCTTTGATGGTATAGTTATTAAAGTTCATATCGCTTTGCCTGTCTTCTATAGTTTATAGTTCTACGGTGTACTCAGCAAAGGGTAAACCAATGGTGTTTTATGGTGATTTATATGTAATTATGACAGGCTTAAAATTGATATATTTTAAATTTAAGGACATAATGGCATACGAGTGGAGTAATACAGGATAGCGCATAAATAGAGAAAGGCAACCTTGCAGGCTGCCTTTCAATCTAAAACTAAATATTTAACTTACGCTGCTATTTGCAATTCCACCATAACCTGTAGCTCAT
Source organism: Pontibacter populi (assembly GCF_040278685.1). Taxonomy (NCBI): domain Bacteria; kingdom Pseudomonadati; phylum Bacteroidota; class Cytophagia; order Cytophagales; family Hymenobacteraceae; genus Pontibacter; species Pontibacter populi. Next base: position 356,567 of record NZ_JBEOKT010000002.1, on the reverse strand, counting down.
CTTCTACTTTAAACAAACCGCCCATTTTTTTAGGGGGTGTTAAGCCTATTTCCGAAAAATTTAGGCAGATGTTACTTTTCAGGTTGCTTACGCCGTTGATGGTGCAAGTAGTAAAGCTCACATTCTGGAGCGGGATCGTTTTTCCCGCTATAATCAGATTTAAGTTGCCTTTGTAATTTTTGCCGTCCCTTCTCAGGCAAACGACCTCAATTTTTGTGTATGGATGCTGACTGGCGTTCAGCGTTTTCTCAAAATCTTTGTTCAGGAGAATATTGCCGCAGTTGAAAGATTTAACGGGTATAGTCATCTTCAGTCTGTCCCGCTGGGCGATCTGCCTGTTCAGTACAAGTGTATCTTTCTGGTTGCTGGTGTAAGCGCAGTTAATATTGCCTAGTGAAGTACCTGCAGCTACGGTAATCCTGTTACCGGTGATCACTACAAACTCTTCGTTTTTAGGCAGTACCATTGCACTCAGCATAGAGGTAGCAAGCAGAAAGATACGAGCAAGTAACATGGTTTTTAAAGATTAGAATGAAATCGCACCTTCAATCATGAATCCATTAAACTCGCCACCGTGGCGGATGTCTTTCGGAGCAAAGCCTTCGTAGTTCTGCTTCACATACTCCACTTTGGTAAGGATATTTTTAGTTACGAACCAACCGGCACCTACCTGTACTCTATCCATTGTTATGTCGTCTCCGGCTACAACTGGAGCAGTTGGACCAGCCTGAGTAGGAGCAAGTGTACCGGTTACTTTGTTGTAACGACCAGCTACGTAAAGGTTCTCGTTAGCACCTATTCTGTACACTACATCAGTTCCGATCTGGTTCCAGGTACGGTCGCTTGGCTCGTCTTTTGCACCCATACGGCCTTTACCTTTTGCCTGCTCAAAGTTACCGAACAGCTCCAGGCCGTGGAATTTGATGAATGGGTTAAGAACCATGGCTGTGATGCTGTTTGTCAAACCTGGGTTAATGTGACCAGAAGTGAAGTGAGTTGAAGCAGATACAGCTGTTCCGTTAGCAATTCTGGCTGGGTCCATTACCATGTAGTAACGTGAGCCGGCACGGTCGCCACCATACAGTGTGTTTCTAACTGATCCGGCAGTGGTGTAAATAGAACCTGTTAATCTTAATCTCAGGTCGTCGTTGATCTGGCTGTCGTAGCCCAGTTTACCAATGTAAGAAGGCTTACGTTTGTCCGGGTTAGTGATACCACCTTGTATCTCACCGCCTGTAACAGAACCTACAACCAGGAAGCCTTTGTATTGGTAGATAAGTTCGGCACCGATCTCAGTAGTGAAGGCATCCATGATGTAGTTGCCAACAAATGGGTTTTGTAATGCGTGTGCGTTATCTGTTCTGCGGAAGTGAGCATCACCATAGTTAATTTCCATGTGACCTACTTTCACAGTCATGTTCTCCATCAGTTTATCCACTATCGGGCTGTTCAGGAATTCAGCTTTGTCTACCTGAATAAATCCACCTTTAACCCAGGTTTCAGAGTGGTGTCTTGATGACAGGTAAGTAACCAGGTTCAGTCGGATACCATCAGCAAGTGCTACGTCCAGGTTAAGGTTGGCAGTTGCCAGGTTAAAACCGTTCTCAATTGGCATCAGCTCGTTCAGGTTTACTTCGTTGCCGCCCTGCTGCTGCATAACAGCTGTTGCGCTGTTAGTGTGCTTCAGGCCCTGGAACTGCTGTGCAAAGCTACCACCAAGTCTTACTTTGATTCCATCATAAGCTATAGTGTCTTTTTTTGAGGTCTCGAAAATGTTAAGTCCTCTTTTGTCGTAAGGTCGGGCATATGGCAGATCAGACAATGTGATCTGTGCGAAAGCGCTCATGCTTAAGCCAAGCAGCAGGCCCAGTGAAAGTGTAATCTTTTTCATGATACTTAATTTTATAGTTCTCTAGTTTTTTGATAAAGTCGTTGTGGGCTGGAAGCTTACCTTGAAGCTTAACTTTAGCTCATTTCCGGTTTTTACAGTGCCAAGTAGTGCAGTTGGGGGTTTTATGTTAAAATCTGTGAATTTGATGTTAGCCTCACCTGTCATGTTTACCAGGTCGGATTTAGTGCTTGTCTGCACGTTAAAAGTTACAGGTTTTGTAGTGCCTGCTATGGTCATGTTACCGATAGCCTGTGCGCGGTTATTATCCAGTACACGGAAAGAGGTCAGGACAAATGTGATCTCAGGGAACTTGCTTGTTTTAAGCGACTCGTAAGCCAGCGCATCCATTTTATCTGTACCGCTTTTTATAGAAGCAGACTTCATGATTACAGTAGCAGACTTAACGCCTTTAAGCGTATTGCCATCCATTATTATTTCTGCTTTGCCCTGGGCTTGTGCTGATGCCATTTCCCAGTCGTGCAGGGTAGAGGTTCCCTTTACTTTAAGTTCCGGCTTGCCTGCCAGTTTATAAAGATCCTGGGCAAGCAGCGTGTTGCCAAAGCTTAATCCTAAGATCAGGACAAACACGCTTAGTGTTTTTATTAGGTTAAAATTTTTCATGATATGAGGCATTAAAATGGTTGCTGTTTCTGTTTTTCATTGATACAAAGCTATAGCAGCCTGCACAAGGAAAGTATGACGCTCGGCAGTTAAAAAAATGACCTTAATTAGCTTTAAAAATGACCAAAAGGGGTTAGTGCCAGATAAAGGCTTCTGAATGATGTTTTTGCAACACTTTGGTAATGGCCCGAGGGTTTTGGTGCTATAGAAACTCAGGCAGGAATAGAAATGGAGGAACTATAGTTTGACGGAAAAAAGAGAGAAGTTAAGAAATGCTTTTAGAGCACTAGGGTGTCCTTTTTTGAGTGATGGGAACGATGGAGCTCCTGTAGGGAACTATAGAAAGTGCCACCCGGAACTATAAAAACCGGGAAGTGAAAATGGAGGGGTTGGTAATTACTTTACTTCGCTTTTAAAAACAGCAGCATAATGGTCGGCTAACCTGGTGGGTTCTGGTAGTTTGTGTTTTACAGCGCAGGCCATGGCTATAGTTGTAGCAGTTTCAAGGTCCATTAAATGGCCGGGAGACACGAAAACAGGTTTTACATTATCCTTGGTACGCAGCACATTCGCAATTAACTCATCCTTATAAACCAGTGGCGATATGGCTCCTTTGGTAACAGCAGGCTCTTTATATTTGCCTACCAGCACTTTTTTGGCTACGCCCATAGTTGGTTTGTTTAAATGTATGCCTACATGGGTGGCAATACCCAGGCGGCGCGGGTGCGAAATGCCGTGTCCGTCCACCATGATCAGGTCGGGCTTTTGCTGCAGCTTTTCGTAGGCTTTCAATAGGTTAGGGGCCTCCCGAAAGGCCAGAAAACCCGGAATATACGGCAATTCTACCGTCCCTACATGGTACACTTTTTCAATCAACTCCAACGCAGGATATGTTAAAAGCACAAACGCTGAGAGTATCGTGTCTTCTCCTATAAAAGAGGAGTCGCAACCGGCAATTAGTTTCAGGTCAAAGTCAGGCTTCTGAAGTATGATTCGCTCCTGCATCTCACGCTGCTGCTCAGTAAGCCGGGCAAGTATAGCCGGGTCAGGAGCAGGATAATCGAAGCGTCGGTAGTAAGACATACTTTTAGTTTAGGAGTTAATGAGTTTAGGAGTTAGAGAGTTGTTTTGAGTTGGAAAGTTAGAAGGTTAAAAAGTTAGAAAGTTGATTATAAGGTTAAATGGTTTGTTGCTATTACGAGGATCAAGGCAAAAAGCTACCTAAAGGACCAGTTTTCAATTCTTCAACTATTAAACTCATTAACGCCTAAATTCTTTAGCCTTTTAACCTTCTAACTTCCCAACTTTTTAACTTTCTAACTCAAAATAACTCTCTAACTCCCAAACTCTTTAACTTTCTAGGCGCTGCAAGGGTAAATGAGTTTGGTGAAGAGTAATCGCCAGTGGTTATCTATGTAACCGAAATGAAACTCGAAGGAGGTGGCGGTGTGCAGAACAGACTTCCGGAGAAAAGGTAACGTTGCTTTTATAGTTTGGATCTCACTCTCTGAGAGGCTGGCATAATCCCAGTATCCGCTTTTCTGAAACTTGCCGGGGCTGGCCACAAAACAACCGTCCTTACTATAGCCGGAAGTCTTCTTGTCGTAATCCATGTCAGCGCAATCAAAGGTTGGCCAGGTTTCAGCCTTCAAATCACAGGTTTTAACTTCCTCCCGAATCGTGAGAAAGGAGCGGTCCTGGTATTCCCGTTTAAAGGTGGAGATGTCTTTTACACGCGTCATTTTAGGCAAAGCGCCGGGCTGTTCAATTATCCAAAGGCCATGTTCGGGGTCGATAAACTGGTTTATAGTTGCTGTATCTGAAGTCTGCAGCGCTGTGAAGAATTGTTCAAAAGCTATCTCAAAAGCTATAGTGTCTATAGTTGATTTCGTATCCTGGCGCTGTGGTTCTTCCTGCACTGCTTCCAGCGAATCTGTGCCCTCGGCTATAGTTTTATTTTCAGTTTTGCTGTCTTCTGAAGTGCAACTGCCTGCCAACAATAGTGTCACTCCCAGCCAAAGTAGTTTTTGCATATGTGTTTTGTTTTTCAGGAATACGTAAGGTGTTGAATTTCAGTCGTGAGCATGCTAACCCTGGCACCTGCAGGGCGTACAAACTAGGTGGGCCTTTTGCGTTGTGCCTGCCTGACTTAAACTATAAAACTATGGAAAACTATATTTTTAATGACACGGTGCAGCTTAATATACATCAGGTAGCGCTGACAGGGGATCTTATAGTTCCGGATGGTGCTACCGGGCTGGTGGTGTTCTCGCATGGGAGCGGGAGCAGTCGCCTGAGTAAGCGCAACCGTTTTGTGGCTGAGCAGCTACAGCAGGCAGGCCTGGCTACATTGCTTTTCGATCTGCTTACGCCTGAAGAAGACCAGGACCAGGCAAAACGCTTTGATATACCTCTTATTACACAACGACTGGTAGATACCGGCTATTGGATCCAGGAAAACCTGCTGATAAACGAGCTTTCTGTCGGTTTCTTTGGAGCAAGTACTGGAGCGGCGTCAGCGTTACGGGCAGCCGCAGCACTTGGGCCCGATGTTGTGAAAGCAGTTGTAAGCCGGGGCGGAAGACCAGACCTGGCGGATGAAATACTTCCCGAAGTAGAAGCACCTACCTTACTTATAGTTGGCGGCGATGACGAGCCCGTTATAGGGATGAACCAGCAGGCCTATGACCGGTTGCAGTGCGAAAAAAATTTGGAGATTGTGCCCGGCGCCACGCACCTGTTCGAAGAACCCGGGACCTTAGAAAAAGTAGCCCAATTAGCCACAGACTGGTTTAAGAAATACCTGTAACCTAAACGTGTTAACTACCATAAACTGGAACAACCGAATTGAAAACCTGCGCTGCCATGTTCATTCATAATTCGAAATTCATAAGTCATAATTACTCAGGAGCATGGAGATGATCAGGAACAGGGAAGAGGCGGCAGAACTGCTTGCCGACCGTCTGGAGCAGTACAAAGGCCAGGATGGTGTGGTGCTGGCCATACCAAGGGGAGGAGTGCCTGTAGCAGCACCTATTGCCAAACGGTTACACATGCCCCTGGAAGTAATGCTTATCAAAAAGATCGGTCATCCTGCCAACCCGGAGTACGCCATCGGTTCTGTAAGCCTCGACTCAATAACGTTAGACCCAACTATAGAAGTGCCTCAGGAATACGTTATTGCAGAAGCTGCACGTGTTCGGGAGAGTCTTCTCAAAAAATACAAACTATTTATGGGCGACAGAAAGCCTGTTCCGCTAAAAGATAAACTGGTAATTATAGTTGATGATGGCATTGCAACCGGTAAAACCCTGATGGCAACTATAGATGAGGTTAAAAAACAGGAACCGGCTAAAATTATAGTTGCCGTTCCGGTTGCGCCGCAAGCTGCCATACAGCGTTTCAGCCAGGAAGCAGACGAAGTGATCTGTTTGCTGGTACCCCCGTTTTTCCAGGCAGTGGGGCAGTTTTACGAAGAGTTTGGTCAGACTTCAGATGAAGAAGTGATCGAGTTGCTGCAATATCAGAAATGATCTAATAAGCCGGAGAAACTATAAATTTGCCCTGCATTACTTTTCCGTCTGCTACCAGTTTTATAAAGTATAGTCCATGACCGTCTAAGATCTCCGGGTTCAGGATGTTTCTATAGTTGCCTTCAGCATCTGTCTTTGTTTGCATAGTGCTTGCCACGCTTCCGTTAGCTGTATATATAGTGAACTCCAGGGGCGTATTGGGTTTTAAGTGCTGCGTTAAAACAGTGATGTCTTCGTTTTGCGTTATAGTTGGGTAAACATACAGTACATCTTCTGCAGTGCCGTTATAGAGGTGTATCAACTTAGATAGCTCACTTTTCCCGTCTGCATCAACCTGTTTTAATCTATAGTATATGTCGCCGGGCGGTGGCATTTTATCCAGTAAACTATAGGTAGATTTTGTCTGTGTCGTTCCGCGTCCGTTTACCCGGCCAATAGAGATGAAGTGTAATGAATCGGTGGAGCGCTCTACTTCAAAATAGGAATTATTCTGCTCGCTGGCTGTTTTCCAGGTTAGCTTCACTTTACCGTTAGTAGTCAGGGTGGCATTAAAACTCAGTAAGGTAACAGGCAGTGGTTGCACCAACAAAGGGTAAATAGCATCAAACCAACGCTGGGCCATTTTCACTTCACCACTATTATTCGGGTGAATGCCATCCCAGGTGTCGGATCCTTCGGTAGCATTAAAACCTGCAAACTGGTCGACCAGCATAACCGGCGAAGCTGCGGAGTTTAGTTCCTGCACCAGTTCCGGAATCTCTTCATTAAAAAGTATGATGTTGTTTGCTGCTGCGGGACCTGCTTTACCTGGATCAGCCGGAATAAGTTTAGCCAGCAGTATAGTTACGTTTGGGTTTTTATCTCTGATTTGAGCAACCACTTCCCGGAGTTCATCTAATGTTTCATTTATAGGCTCATTCCGGAACATATCGTTCGTTCCGACATGCATCAATACAAAGTCAGGGTTATAGTTGGTGAGCCAGTCATTTAATTTTCCTGCGTTGGGTTGGCCATTGTTACCATTTAAGATCTGGTCAGCGCTCCAGCCCCAATGTCCTTCGTTATAGTTTGTAAATGTCTGTCCCTGTAGTACAGTGCCATAAGCAGGGGACTGGCCACCAAAATTAGTGTTATGAGAACCTACAAACTCGAAGTCAGCGCCTGCTTCAACCAGCATTTTCCATAGTTCGAACCTGTAACTGGCAAAGTCATTATTACCTTGGGTTATAGAGTTGCCCAGGCACATAATGCGCTTTGGTTGCGCCCAAACTATAGCTGGCAGCAATACTACAATACAAAACAGGATGATTTTTGTGAATAGCCTCACTACAGGTAGTATTTAAAATGACGTTACTTGATGCATAAAGTAAACAACCTCTACTAACACGTACTTTAGCCCGATTTGTTATAGTTTTATTTCGTAGCTCCCTGATTTATAGTTGGTTTCAGTGAAAGGCCTGTGGCAAAAAGCTCTTTGTGTCAAAGTGCGGAAGCCCTTGTTTACCCGGGAATTCGAACCTGATTTTAAGCCATAAGTGATGCATGAAATTCTAATCAGCGAAAGCCGGTCGCATTGGCCCACCTTTATCAAAAAGACTATTATATTTGTTGCACGATCCGGTTGGGTAAAACAGATTTCCCGTAACAGGATTTAACTATAACCTTAATTACAGCTTTTAACCTGCAGTTTCTGCTGCTTTGCAGAGGCTCAGCATTAAACCAAACTATAAAATGACTACAAAAGCATCAAAGATCATCTATACTGTTACCGATGAGGCGCCGGCTTTGGCTACGCGTTCTTTCTTACCAATCGTTCAGGCTTTCACAAAAGCCGCTGATATTGAAGTAGAAACAAGAGATATTTCCCTTGCTGGCCGTATCATCGCTGCTTTCCCGGAGAACCTATCAGCAGAGCAGAAGCAGAACGACGACCTGGCTTACCTGGGCGACCTTGCTAAAACCCCTGAAGCCAACATCATCAAATTGCCAAATATCAGCGCATCTATTCCACAGCTGACAGAAGCGATCAAAGAACTTCAGTCGCAGGGTTACAACATCCCGGATTACCCGGCTGACCCGAAGAACGATGCTGAGAAAGATGCAAAAGCACGTTATTCAAAGATCTTAGGTAGTGCAGTAAACCCTGTATTGCGCGAAGGTAACTCTGATCGTCGTGTAGCTGATGCGGTGAAGCAGTACGCAAAAAAACACCCTCACTCGATGGGTGCCTGGTCATCAGATTCTAAAACGCACGTTGCCCACATGACTGGCGGCGACTTCTACGGAACAGAGCAGTCTGTGGTAGTTGATAGCGCTACCGATGTACGCATCGAGTTTGTTGGTACTAACGGCGATACCAAAGTGCTGAAAGACAAAGTGGCGCTGAAAGCCGGTGAAGTGATGGACTCTTCTGTGATGAGCAAGAACGCGCTGCGTTCGTTCCTGGAGAAAGAGATTGCTGAAGCGAAGGAGCAAGGTATACTTTTATCGCTGCACCTGAAAGCTACCATGATGAAGGTGTCTGACCCTATTATGTTCGGCCACGCGGTAAAGGTGTTCTTTAAAGATACTTTTGCGAAACACGCAGCTACTTTCAAAGAACTTGGTGTTGATGCAAACAATGGTTTAGGTGATGTATACACCAAGATCCAGAACCTGCCAGCTGAGAAGCGCTCAGAAATTGAGGCTGACCTGAAAGCTGAGATGGCTAACCGCCCTGAACTGGCGATGGTAAACTCTGATAAAGGCATTACCAACCTGCATGTGCCAAGCGACGTGATCATCGATGCGTCTATGCCGGCAGCTATTCGTTCGTCTGGCCAGATGTGGGGTGCTGATGGCAAATTGCACGATACCAAAGCGATCATTCCGGACCGCTCTTATGCACAGATCTACCAGGAAGTGATCCAGTTCAACAAAGAGAACGGCGCTTTCGACCCAACTACCATGGGTACTGTGCCAAACATCGGTTTGATGGCGCAGAAAGCCGAAGAGTATGGCTCGCATGACAAGACGTTCGAAATGGCGGAAGCTGGTACGGTGCGTATAGTTGATGCGAATGGCAACACACTGATGGAGCAGAAAGTAGAAGAAGGCGATATCTTCAGAGCGTGCCAGACAAAAGACCTTCCGATTCAGGATTGGGTAAAACTGGCCGTTACAAGAGCGCGCATCACCAACACACCAGCAATTTTCTGGCTGGATCCGCAGCGTGCCCACGACGCCAACCTGATCAAAAAAGTAGAAAAGTACCTGAAGGATCACGATACGAATGGCCTTGAGATCAAGATCATGTCTCCGGTTGAAGCCATGCGCTATACCTGTGAGCGTGCCAAAGCGGGCAAAGATACTATCTCGGTTACCGGTAACGTACTTCGCGACTACCTGACCGACCTGTTCCCAATTCTTGAGTTAGGTACAAGTGCTAAAATGCTTTCTATTGTTCCGTTGCTGGATGGCGGTGGCTTGTTCGAGACAGGTGCCGGTGGATCTGCGCCGAAGCATGTGGAACAGTTTACAGAAGAAAATTACCTGCGTTGGGATTCGCTTGGTGAGTTCCTGGCACTTGCAGTTTCTTTGGAAGACCTAGCTTACAAGACAAAGAACGAGAAGGCAGAAGTATTGGCGGAAGCTCTGAACAAAGCGAACGCTGAGTTCCTGGAGAAAGATAAGTCGCCGGCTCGTAAAGTTGGTGGCATCGATAACCGTGGTAGCCACTTCTACCTGGCGATGTACTGGGCACAGGCACTTGCCGAGCAGAACAAGAACCAGGAGCTGAAAGACAGGTTCACGAAGCTGGCGCAGGAACTAACCGACAACGAGCAGAAAATCGTAGACGAGCAGATCGCCGCACAAGGCAAGCCAGTTGAGATCGGCGGTTACTACCACCCGGATAATGCGAAAGTTGATGAAGCGATGAGACCGAGTGAGACGCTGAACGCTGCGTTAGCTAACTTCTAATCTGAAGTATAAAGTATAAATAAAAAGGCTGCCTGAGAGATTGGGCAGCCTTTTTTATTTATTTCTTTTGTGCGAAACTTAGTAAAAGTAAGATGTCTGAGATATTATACCCACTTAGCTTACTCAATAATAATACGAATACAAAAGAAATAATTAATCTGGTGAGCCAGGAGCTCTTGATTGTAATAGCTTCAAGCTTAAGATTAAGCCATCCATTGACTTTGATGGTTTTACTGTCTCTTTTTAATCTTTTACTTTGACCATTAGGTTTGGTCAACCCTTTGGAAGGGTCATACTTGTGCCGAGGGGAATGGCTTTTAGGCATGGATTTATATTTATTAAGTTGGAGATTATATTCTATAGATATTTGATGAGACTAAATTGGAGTGGAATTGAATCAAGAATTGTGGGGATAATCTGGTAATCGATATTCTGAGAATAGAAAAAGAGATGATAGATCGAGTTATACTTTAAAGGTATAATAGTATAAAGATCGGTAAGCTGTTTGTGATTAAAAGCGGTGTGCTTTTAGTAGTAAGGAATGTGTGAATTGAATATTATAGCTGAGTGTAACTATATTCTTTAGCAAATATAATTTATATTACTAATATAGGAAGCATTGTTGTAGATGTTTTTAAATTTATTTTTCAACATATTTATTAACATTCTGATTGGTAGTTGTTTGTTAGTTTTAATTCGACTTTATGAGTTGTAAGTAATGCCTAATGCGATTAGTAATTCGGTTTAGTCGTTATATGCTGATAGTTTAAGGTAAGTATAACTAGTTGCATAAGCATTTCTATAAACCACAACCTTTCCATTAAAACCCTGTTACAAACCAAAAGTAAGTAAGCAACTATGGAAAGTATCAACACTTCAGCATCACAAAAGCCAACTATAGTTTTAGCAGGAGCCACAGGAGATTTGGGCGGACGCATTGCCAGGGCGCTTCTTGAAAAAGAGGCAGATGTGCGCGTGTTGGTTCGGCCTGATAGTGATGCAGGTAAAGTGAATGCGTTGCATAATGCGGGAGCTGTTATTTGTGTAGTTGATTTCCATAATGCTGCTGAATTAACGAAAGCCTGTGAAGGAGCAGACTGTGTGGTTTCGGCCTTATCGGGGCTGCATTATGTGATGGTTGGGATACAGACCTTGTTGCTAAATGCGGCTGTAGCAGCTGGTGTTCCCCGTTTTATACCTTCCGACTTTGCCATTGATTTTACGAAGCTGCCTTATGGCAACAACCGCAACCTGGATTTCAGAAAAGAATTTAAAGAGCGCTTAGATAATGCTTCTATCGCTGCGACTTCTGTCTTATGTGGTATGTTCGCTGATCTGCTTACCGGGCAAGCTCCTATCGTTCTATTTCCGATAAAGAAGGTGATGTACTATGGCAATCCGGACCAACTCATGGACTTCACAACTATACAGAACACAGCCGACTATACCGCTGCTGCTGCGCTTGACCCAACTACACCACGTTACCTCCGCATTGCCGGCGATGTACTGAATGCGCATGGTTTAAAAGAAGCTGCAAGTAAAGCTACAGGAGAAGATTTTGGCCTGTTCCGGGTTGGCGGATTGGGCTTGCTGAATACTATCATCAAGATCACAAAAGCTCTTACGCCTAACAGTAAAGAAGTATTTCCTGCCTGGCAGGGCATGCAGTACATGCGCGATATGTTCAGCGGATTACCAAAACTGGAGCCATTAGATAACAACCGCTATTCTAAAATAAAATGGACAAGTGTAGCCGAAGTATTGGCTAAGCGGTAAAGCTTTATACTTTTAAACCGCTCTTTCGGATTTGCAATCCGAAAGTACATTATCCGCGGATTTGTAATCCGCGAAAGCAAAGGCAGTGGCTCCGGGCATTAAGCGGATTACAAATCCGCAGTTATCAGCGTTCCGGATTGCAAATCCGGAACAGCATTTTAGTAAATTCATTTGCAAAACAGAGTTAAGTATAAAACAGAAACGGCAACCAACTATGGCTGCCGCTTATACTATATATAGGGACGCAATGCGTCTTAAATCAGGATATTAATACCCAAACAGCTCCTTCAGAGTCAGCTGCTTCACTTTGCCATACTTCTCCAGGGCTTTAAAGTTCAGCTTGTCTTTAGAGCCGATTACAAGTATAGCCTGTGGCTGGCCTTTAACGTACTTCTGCTGGAATTCCTTCATCTGGTCAAAGGTCATGGTGTTGGCGCTTTGGTACACATCCTGGCGAATGTCGTAGGTCAGGCCAAGCTTTTTAGCACGCTCGTAATTGAACAGGATATCGGATTTAGTGATACGCTCCGTAGAGATGCTGTTACGAAGGGCTGCCTGTGCATTCTGGAAGTTGGCATCAGCCAGTGGCATATCGGTTAACAAGGCCTGCATACCCGCCATTGCTTCTGCTAACTTATCTGCCTGAGCACCAATATACGATACCAGGTAGTTCGCACGGTCTTTTTTAGAAGCAGTACCATAGCTCGAGTAAGTTGAGTAGGCAAGCGCTTTAGACTCACGCAAGTCCTGAAACACGATACCACCCATATACTCGTTGTACAGACGCACCACCGGAATAATGTCCTTATTGTAAGGAACAGATTTGCTCACGAATAGCATCTCTGCCTGCACCATGTTATAGTCTGCCCAGTAAACAGTTGGCTGCGTAAAGTCGATTTCCTTATATACTTTCTCGGCAGGTACCGGCTTAAGTGTTGCCGGTACGTTGTGGCCTGCATTCAGTGCTGCTGTCAGATTATCCGTTTCACGTGGACCGTAGTATAACACGCGGTGCTCGTACGTCGGAATGCTCTTGATAATATTTACCAGTTCCTGTGGTTTCACAGCTTTCAGTTCCTTCTCGCTAAGTACAGTGTTGAAAGGGTTTTTAGGGCCGTACTTGGCATAATTCATCATGGCTTGCTGCAGAATAATGCCTTTGTTTTTCTTGGCATCATCACGGGCTTTCAGTATACCGGCTACCATGTCGTTCAGGGCTTGCTGGTCTGGTTTTGCATTGGCTAATACACTCTCAAACAGGTTCAGGCCTTTCTCAAAGTTCTCATCTAAACCTGTAAGGCTTACATACACCTGGTCTCCGGAAGAGAACACATCAAACGAAGTACCCAGCTTGTAGAATTCTTTCTGAAGCTCTTCTGCGCTATACTTGTCGGTGCCCAGGTACTTCAGGTAGTTCACGGCCATGCCCAGTTTAGGGTCGTTGTTGGTGCCCATGTCCAGGATGTAATATAGTTGGAACAGGCCGTTCTCTTTGTTCTTAGTATATAGCAGCGGAATGTTCTGCTTCAGTTTTGCTTCGGTAATGTCTTTTTTATAGTCGATGAACACAGGCTGCAACGGCGCTACTTCTTTCGCCATAAACGCCTTGTAGTAATCCGACTGCGCATCGCGGTTAACTGCAACCGGTGTAATGGCAGGCTTCTCAACTTTTTGAGCGTTAGGGTCTTTGCCAGTCTTCTTATAAACAAGTACATAGTTATTATTGAAGTACTTGTTAGCTACATCCATAACATCCTGCTTTGTGATCTGTGCATATTCCGCAGGGCGGCTCACAAACTTATCCCAGGGCATTTCATAAATAAAGGCCGAGACAAAGGCATCAGCGCGGTTGCTGTTATCTTCGTAGGCTTTCATGGTGTTTATCTTGTCGTTGTTCACAACAGCTTGTATCAGCGACTCATCAAACTGACCTTTTTTGATCAGCTCCAGCTGCTGCAACAACAAATCACGAACCTGATCTAAAGTCTGGCCCTGGCGTGGCATACCCGTCATCCGGAACATGCCATAGTCTTTCATTGGGGTGTCGTAAGCATAGGCCTGCAAAACTTTCTGCTGCTGGTTCAGGTTCAGGTCTACTAAACCGGCCTGTCCGTTGTAAAGCAAATTGCTGATCATCTGTATCACCAGCGCATCTTTTGAGTTGATGTCCGGGGTGCGGAAAGCGATGGATACGTTCTCAGCATCCGGTCCTAAAATTTCTTTTACAATTGGCTTCTGTATTGGCTTTTCCTGGGCAACATCGAATGAAGGTTCAGGCTGCTGCTCCATAGTTCCCCAATATTTGTCAATCAAACGGATAGTCTGATCGAAATCAATGTCGCCGCTCATGGCAATGGCCATGTTGTTCGGAACGTAGTACTTGTTATAGTACTTCTTGATCTCGGTGATAGACGGGTTTTTCAGGTGATCTATAGTTCCTATAGTTGACTGTGAACCGTACTGGTGTGTCGGGAAAAGGGCTGCGCTGATCGCTTCCTGTACTTTCCAGCCATCGTTATCCAGGGTACGGTTCTTCTCTTCGTACACTGCCTCCAGCTCCGTATGGAAAATACGTGGTACCATGTCAGCAAAGCGGTCTGCTTCCAGTTCTACCCAGCGCTCCAGTTGGTTGCTCGGGATGTCGTTCACATACACAGTCTGGTCTACCCAGGTATATGCGTTTGTTCCTTTGGCGCCAATAGCACCTAAGATCTTATCGTATTCGTTGGCGATAGCGTATGTAGCCGCTACTCCCGAAACCGAGTCGATCTGCGCATAAATCTTTTTGCGGGCAGCTTCGTCTTTGGTTGCTCTGTATTTTTCGTAAAGGGCTTCTACTTTATCCAGCTCTACTTTTTCTTTCTCCCAGTTCTGAGTGCCAAGTTCCGTAGTGCCTTTAAACACCATATGCTCCAGGTAGTGGGCAAGGCCGGTAGCATCAGCAGGGTCGTTTTTAGCGCCGGCACGCACGGCAATGTACGTTTGGATGCGCGGGGCTTCTTCGTAATCTGTCAGGTACACTTTCAGGCCATTATCCAGGGTATAGATGCGGGCGTTCAGCGGATCGTTTAGCGCTGTTTCGTAGGTATACTCTTTTTCGGTTTTGGCCTCAGCAGTAGCTTCGGTTGTTGCTTGCGTCTGGTTGATCTCATTTTTACACTGGGTTAATGTAAAAGCAGAGGCGACCAAAAAAAGCGATAATCCCTTTTTGACTGTCATAGTTTGATTGTTTGGTGATGATGTGACTATACGAAGATAGTTTATTACAGATTAAAAATCAGTATCCAGGCCAAAGCGCTGTTTCATGTCAACTATAACCGGAAATTTCTCGGCCAGGTAGTTAAATTTATCCTGCGACGTATAAAGTTTGCGGCTATCATCCTGCACTTCTATCACCTCAGCACGCAGTTTTATAGTTCTGTTACCGGTTTCGCTCCTCACTTCCCGAATTATATCCCGATAAATGGCCGAAAACTGGTCCATCATTACATGGTTCTCCAGGTGAAGTATGATCTCATTATCCGGACCAAAGTGATACTGTCGGTTGAGAAGCGTAAACTCCATCATGTTCTCTGCCTTCTTACGGCGCAGGATAGCGTGCCACACTGTTTTCAGCCTGGCTTCATCAATCGGAATTATAGCGCCATAGTTAGTATCTTCATCTTCAGCAGCTACTGCAACTTCTGCTACAGCAGCCGGGGCATTGTTCAGGTCTTTTAAGCTGGGCAGTTTGCTCAGTTTTTTTGCCGGTGGCAACTGCACTTTAGCACGCGATGGTTCCGGTACAGCTTGTGCCTTTGGCGGGGCAAGATGTGCATCCGGTGTTACCTCCTGTTGTTTAGGTGGCTGCTGCAAGCCTTCTGATGGCACATGGTCAGGCGCGTGTGGCGGCTGCATACGCTCCGACGGTACACTGCCTGGCACTGTTTGCTGCATCTGTTGCGATGGAACCGTGCCATGTGCATGGGCAGGCTGCATAGCCGCAGACGGGATGGCACCTGAAGATGCGGTAGAGGCGGGTGCCGGCGCTGCTACCTTAGCTTTTTTTACGTCTGCTCCTTCAACTGCAAAACTCAGGGCTGCATTCAGGTGTGCCAGTTTCATCAGGCACAGCTCCACGTGCAGGCGCTGGTTTTTGCTGCTCTTATAGTTGGTGTCGCAGGTACTTACCACATTTAAACCCGATAACAGGAACGAAACAGAAGACTTCTGAGACTGCTCGGCATACTTTGCCTTGATGTTATCCGATACCTCCAGTAACTGCACTGTCTGTGTATCTTTACACACCAGCAAACTACGGAAATGCTCTGCTATGCCTACCAGGAAATTATGCGCATCAAAACCATTCTTCAATATCTCATCAAACAACAATAACGCGCCTGATAAATTCTGATTCAGCAGATCATCTGTTAACCGGAAGTAATAATCATAGTCCAGGATGTGCAGGTTCTCGACAGTGGCTTTGTAGGTTACATTGCTACCCGAGAAGGTTACCATCTGGTCGAAAATAGACAAGGCGTCGCGCAGGGCACCGTCAGCTTTCTGAGAGATCAGATGCAAGGCATCCGGCTCGGCGTCTATACTTTCTTTCTGAGCAATGTTACCCAGGTGGCGCACCATGTCTTCAATCCTGATCCTGTTAAAATCAAAGATCTGGCAACGCGAAAGGATGGTTGGGATGATCTTGTGGCGCTCGGTGGTAGCTAGGATAAAGATGGCATAGCTTGGCGGCTCTTCCAGGGTCTTCAGGAAAGCGTTGAAGGCCTGGTTCGAGAGCATATGCACCTCATCTATGATATAGATCTTGTACTTGCCCGTTTGTGGCGCATAACGCACCTGTTCCACCAGGTTACGGATATCTTCTACCGAGTTATTAGAGGCGGCATCGAGCTCATGGATGTTGAACGAGCTGTTGCTGTTAAAGCTTTTGCACGATTCGCACTCGTTACAAGCCTCCGTTTCCGGGGTGATATTCTCGCAGTTTATAGTTTTGGCCAGAATACGGGCACAGGTAGTTTTACCTACTCCACGTGGGCCGCAGAAAAGGAAAGCCTGTGCCAGATGCTTGCTGCTAATGGCGTTTTTAAGGGTATTGGTTATATGGTGCTGACCCACAACACTATCGAAGGTGCTCGGGCGGTACTTACGCGCTGATACTACGAAATTTTCCATTACTACAAAGATAATCAATCTGAAGATGAGATGGGAGTGCTTTTTATCCAGTAGTTTTCCATAGAGTTATCCACTTTAAGTACGACTATAACAAAAGCTGAATTGCTGTTAAGCTGAGTCGTGTAAATAGTACTTTAAACGGGTCTTTTTGATGTCTAGCTATAGTTTTCGGTCAATACTACTACCTCCTTATGTTACTAATTGGCTTTCCTGAGACAAGTTATGTTCCTGTTAATTGGATTTTGCCTTTTTATTGATATAACTGTAATAAGCCTGCAGCCAGTACCATAACCTTTTTCATAAAAACAGGCATGTTACCTTAGCCCCTTTTTATTCCTGTTACGTGGTTTTCTGAAGTAGTAGCTTTAGTTATCAGTCATTAGCTAACCATTGCCTGTCATACTTTAAAAGCCGAGCCAATGAAAAGTCTATTCAGCCTATTTGTGAGATTTATATTGTTGCTTGTTGTCTTGTTAAAAGCTGACCTGGTAATGGGGCAGGAAGTAGCTGTTGCCAAAGATAAAGCTGAACTGTACGTGGCTGGTAAATTTCCAGATAATTTGCCTGAACCTGGGCATACTACAACTATAGCCGGAAGTAAAACAGCTATTGAGAAACAGCCTACCACGCTCGGTAATACAACAGAAACGGAGAGACTTAAACTATGGGTTGCTCATAAAGCATTCAGTACTAAAAAAGTACTGGGCTTTACTTTAAAGCAACGTGGTAACTACAAACTGGAAGTGCTTACAATGCAGGGAACTATAGTTGCGGTTCTGGCGGAGGGCTTTGGCCAGGAGAAAGAAGAGCTGATGTTCCAGTTTAAAGGAGAGAACCTGCCTGTCGGAACCTATATCGGGAGGCTGATAACAGATAGTGAAGTAACATCTACAAGGTTTGTTTTAAAGTAGTTTTACCTTACAGCTTTATAACCACCAACCACTCCTTGTTTAGAAAGCACTAGTTGCCATAGTTGGTTGTTGCGTGCCCGGAACGAGCCGGCGCTGGAGAGCAGGTAATATTTCCACATACGGTAAAAGCGCTCGCCATATTTGCCTTGCAGTTGCTCCCAGTTGCTGTTAAAGTTTTGAAACCAGGCCATTAAGGTCAGGTCGTAGTAGGGGCCGAAGTTGTGCCAGTCTTCTACTATAAAAAGATGCTCCATGGCGGCTCCCAGTTGTTTTATAGAGGGTATCAGGCAGTTTGGGAAAATGTAGGTGTCGGTAAACGGGTCGGCTGATACTTTTGAGAAGTTAACGCCAATAGTATGCAGTAAAAACAGGCCATCATCTTTCAGGCAGCGTTGCGCTACCTGCATAAAGGTTCTGTGGTTACGATAACCCACATGCTCAAACATCCCTACCGAAACGATATGGTCAAACTGCTCCCTTACATCCCGGTAATCCTGAAGGCGAATTTCAATAGGTAAACCTTTACAGATCTCACGGGCCAGTGCTGCCTGCTCTTTTGAAACCGTAACACCAACTACTTCAACGCCATAGTTCTCTGCGGCATACTTCGCGAAACTTCCCCAGCCACAACCAATATCCAGCACGCGCTGGCCGGGTTTCAGGTATAGTTTCCGACAGATCAGGTCGAGTTTGTTTTTTTGGGCCTGGTCCAGGTTATCAGTATCTTTCCAGTAGCCGCAACTATAGACCAGGCGCTTGTCGAGCATCAGCTGGTATAGTTTGTTGCCGATATCGTAGTGGCGCTGTGCGTTTTGGGCGGCTTTGCCTTTGCGCTGCATATTCCATAGTTTAGCCAGCAGCAACTGTAACACCGATCGCCACCCGAGTTTTGCCTGTCTGTACAGATCAGCCCTGATCACTTTAAAAACAAACTGGTCTATATGGTCGCAATCCCACCAGCCATCCATGTAAGACTCGCCCAGACCTAAGGTGCCTTCGGTAAGTATGCGCTTGTAAAACCTTTCGTCATGTACATGCAAATCCCATGGGTCCGGACCGTTGATCTTAACATCTGCTGTGGCTAAGATACCAGCTACCTGTTGCTTTAAATTGGTGGCGCTCATGGCTCTTTGTTAAGTATAAGATGCTGTAGTAGACTAGTTTATACTTGTAAAGGTATGAACGCGGGTTAAGCATAATGGTTGAAGTGTACTATGGTTTTGCTAAATTCTGTTGCAAAGAATGATTCGGACCTGGCAAGCCGGCTTCTTGTTATCAGATCGTATACAACGTGGCAACAACTACCACAAAACCGCTTAGCAGCATCAGGAAAGTATAAGCAAAGGCCAGCGTGAAGAACTTATAGACAGTAAGCCAGCGTGAGCCTCTATAAGTGTTGCGCATGGACCTGTAGATGTACCAAATCCCCACAACAAACCCCGCAAACATTATCCAGCCTGATAGGAAGGGTAGCAGCCATTTTAGTACAATTAGTATAGACCCAAACAGGAAAAGGAACGAATGCACGTGTATGGAGTAGACGAGGTGCTCTGCATACAACTTCTTTGATCTGAAGTTCACCATTTTCAGGATTAGGGCAAACAAGGGCAGCAGTATGAACATCATTTTAGGTAAATGGCTTGTCAGCTTATTTACAAAAAGCTGTTTGCTCAGTTCGTCATCCATCACATCCCTGTATTTAGCATTCAACGACCTGACCGGCACATCATACCCGGCTATTGTAAACCTATCTGTAGTGTCTGCTTCTGCTGCTATCGGGTTTGTAAATATGATAGTGTCGTTTTGATTACCAGTAGCTGCCCGAGAGTTGTTAATGAGGTTATACGTATTGCTTCCTGTTTTTTCAGGAAGAGCATTGCTCACAATAGTTTTTGCCTCTTCAGCTTTGGTTACCGTGTTTTCTTCTTTTGCCGTACTTTCCTCCATAATATCTTCTTTATTGCTGTTGGAGTTGGCCGTGAAAAGGAAAAAGAACAGGATGCTGATAGAGATATACATACTGAACGGGTTGAGATGCGACGCACGTCTGCCTGCAAAATACTCCTTTGTTAAGTAACCCGGTTTTGTAAGAAGCGGCACAATACTGTTAAAAAACTTCGACTCGAAATGGAAGTAATGGCCGACGCTGTGCAGCACCAGGTGAAAGAAATTCTCGTGTAGTTCCAGGTTTTCCTGGCCGCAGTTCGGGCAAAATTTATCTGCAACGGTTGTGCCGCAATTCAGGCAGTTCTTATCAGAACGATAATGTTTTTTCATAGTAGGTTTAGTATAGCGGAGCCCAAAATTAAGAATTACCTACCTTAGACAAGTGTTATACTTAAATTAATATTTAATAAACCATATGTTGCGGGATTTCAATTATATGTACTCATTAATGCTACAATCTTTTGTGTGTTAGTCGTGGGTAGGTGCAGTAATTTGAGGTGAAACTATAATGCATAAAAAACCGTGACCAGCTTCTGAATTGGCTGGCCACGGCAATAGTTTAATGCTCCGATTTAACTACTACATAGTTTAATACGGTTTAGCAGAATGCGATTTTGACTTGGCATCTTCAACTCCTTCTTCCCCGGAAACATTGCCCAACGGGCCATCGGTGCCTTCTATAATATCATGCTTCATCATTTTCTTCGCTTCCGTCACAGCACGTTGAATGCTTTCCTTCACCCGGCGGCCATAGTCTTCATCAGCCTGGGTAAAGTAGCTGAGCATTTTTTCCTGGATGCGCGGGTCGCATTTGGCCAGGTCGTTACCTAGGTTATTGATCAGCTCATCACGTTCCCAGTCTTCGAAGTTGCGGTACGTTTCGCCGGCCTGCTTAAACTGGTTAGCACGTTCAATTGGCTGGCGTACCAGGTTGGCTTCGTAGCGAGGCGTATAGTCCTTACCTGCCTTTGGAGCTTCCTGCAAACCACCTAAAATAGATGGCTCATAGTTTACGTGTATGTTCTGGCCTTCAGCAAAATCAGTGTCAAAAGCCATTTGGCCGCCGCGCTGGTTGGTTGCCACATGGGTTTTTGCCGCATTTATAGGCAACTGCAGATAGTTTGCACCAACACGGTAACGCTGTGTATCAGAGTAAGAGAAGGTACGTCCCTGCAGCATTTTGTCATCCGAGAAGTCCAGTCCGTCTACCAATACACCGGTACCAAAAGCCGACAATTCCACTTCATTAAAGTAATCGACAGGGTTGCGGTTCAGGGTCATTTTGCCAACCGGGTACCACGGAAACTGCTCTTTAGGCCACAGTTTGGTATCGTCCAGCGGGTCAAAATCCAGTTCCGGATGGTCATCATCGCTCATGATCTGCACGTTCAGTTCCCACTCAGGAAAATCGCCGCGCTCAATGGCTTCATACAGGTCCTGGGTGGCGTGATTAAAGTTCTTACCCTGTATCTCCTGTGCTTCTTTCTGGGTTAGGTTCCTGATTCCCTGCTTTACCGGCTCCCAGTGATATTTTACCAGTACGGCTTCACCATCAGCATTCACCCATTTGTATGTATTTACACCGGAGCCCTGCATTTGTCTATAATTGGCTGGTATGCCCCAGGGCGAGTACAGGAAGGTAACCATATGAGTTGCTTCAGGCGTACCCGAAAAGAAATCGAAAATACGCTCAGCGCTCTGGATGTTGGTTACAGGGTCAGGTTTCTGAGAGTGGATCAGGTCCGGGAATTTCATGGCATCACGGATGAAGAATATCTTCAGGTTATTACCTACCAGGTCCCAGTTACCATCTTCAGTATAAAATTTAACAGCAAAGCCACGCGGGTCGCGCAACGTTTCTGGAGAGTGCGTACCATGCCCTACCGTAGAGAAGCGAACAAAGGTTGGTGTTTCTTTCCCTTTCTGAAATACTTTGGCGCGGGTAAATTTCTCAACTAGGTCGTTGCCTACTTTGCCATAAGCTTTGAAAACTCCATGAGCTCCGGCACCACGCGCATGCACTACTCGCTCAGGCACACGCTCTCTGTCGAAGTGCGATATCTTCTCGATGAAGTGGTAGTTCTCCATGGTGGCAGGACCACGGTTGCCTACTGTTCTGATGTTCTGGTTATCGGTTACGGGATGTCCCTGGCGGGTGGTGAGCTGGCGGTCTTTGTTTTCTTTGCCCTTTTTGCCATTGCTTAAGCTGGCGGTGCGGTACTTTTTGTTTTCGTTCATAGCGCGATACCGGTTGATGATTAATAAGTTAACTTAACCAGTATACTCTATCTTGATAGGTTATGTTTATAGATTCTGTCTATATATAACTTCAAAAAATCTATAATCAAATTATTTAAATGAAATGTAGAAAGGCTGTTAAGGGTTATTATTATCCAATGTACGTTGCCTTTGCTGCGTGTTTTCACCAGCAAGCAGTAGACTATGTTCTATAGATTGTTGGTGAAAACACCGACGACGGCTATTTCTCTCTTTATAAACTATAAATAAAACTATAGTTGCCCTATAATTTAAAAGATGAGCTTAAATGTAGTGCCAACATTTTCTTCGCTCTCGACCTGTATAGTTCCTTTGTGAAGGTGCATGATGTGTTTTGATAAACTAAGCCCGATACCGGAACCGTCTTTATGCGAGGTAAAGAACGGTATAAAGATACTTTCGAGGAGTTCTTCAGGTATGCCGGTGCCGTTATCGTGTAGTGCTATAGTTACTTTGCCCTCCAGTTGCTGCGCTACCAGCATGATCTCCGGGTTTGCTCTTTCCCTCACTGCCCGCTGCGCATTCGTGATCAGGTTGATGAGTACTTGCTCTAGTAAGTTTACGTCGCCGTTTATAGTCAGGTCAGGTGTTGATACTTTACAGGTAAACGCAATTCCTTCTTCTTCCAGGCGCGGCCGCATCAGGGAATTTATACTTTTAAATAGCTCCTGCACGTAAATGGTGGTCAGGTTTAGTTGCTGCTGCTTATTGAGGTTCCGGTAAAACTGCGTGAAACGTAAAAGTCCTTCGCTTCGCTTTTTAATGATGCCGATGCCTTCTTCGGTGTCTTCCAATAACTCCAGGTCAACAGGTACTTCGGGCTCTGAACTATAGCGTTCCCTTTCCATGTGCAGGTGTTTGCCAAGCGTATCGGCCAGCGAGGCAATTGGAGCTACCGAGTTCATGATCTCATGCGTCATTACGCGGAGTAGTTTCTGCCAGGCTTCGGTTTCGGTGGCATCTACGGTGGCGCTCACGTTTTTAAGTACTATAAGCAGAAGGTTGCGGTGCTGCAGGGTAAAAGCCGTAGCCGAAACCAGCAACTGCGACTGACCTGTTGGCAATTTCAGCTTTACCTGGGTACTTTCTCCTGATTTTATAGTTTGCAGTGTTTCGTGCAGGGTAGGGTAGCGGTTCTCGAGGCTGTTAATGCTTTTCAGGTAGGGCACACCCAGTATCTTCTTGAACGCATCGTTTACCCATTCCACTTCGCCGGTCTCAGCATCTACAGCTATAATGCCGGTATCAACCAGCTGTAATATAGTTTGCATGTACTGGAACTGTGCCTCGCGCTCTATGTGCAGCTGCTTAAATGTGTTGTTGATCAGGTTAAAAGCTTTGTGAAGCTGTTGCAGCGATGAGTTGGTGTTTTCGTTAAACCGTTGCGAGAAATCGCGGTGCTTCACAGCTTCCAGAAACCTTGCGAGCTCGTTGTTACTACGGGTTACATAACGTGCCATTTCCCATAGTTGCGCCAGGATGACCAGTATACCCGATGTTACCTGCAGCCAGGTGTACTGCGTCAGGTACTGTACCGTAACATACATCATGCCCAGCAAAAGTATAAACCGTACAAACAGTCCGAGTTCCAGTCGCTTAGATATCATATTTGTTCAGGCGTCGGTAAAGGGCAGTGCGGGTAAGGCCAAGTTCTTTGGCTGCTCTAGAAATATTGCCTTTGTTCTTCTCTATCACACGTCGTATAGTTTCGCGCTCTATCTCGCTTAGCGGCATGTTGGTTTCTGCTGCAAATGCAGGTATAGTTTGAGTAGCAGGAGCAAGCTCCATTGCCGAGAAAGTAAAATCCTGTGGCTGTAGTATGCTATTCTCAGCCAATATAATGGCGCGCTCCACGGCATGCTGCAGTTCCCGCACATTGCCCGGCCAGCTATGCTGATTCAGTTTCTGCAGGGTAGCAGGGGCAAATTCCGGTACAGGCTTATGGTTCTTTTCGGCGTAGATGGTAGCAAAATGTCTGGCCAGTAATTCTACATCGCCATGGCGTTGGCGCAATGGTGGCAGTGTTATCTCAACAGTGTTAATACGATAGATCAGATCTTTGCGGAACAGGTTCTTAGCTGCCAACTCGTAAATTGGTTCGTTGGTTGCTGATATAAGCCGGATATCAACCGGCACAGGAGTGTTGGAGCCTAATGGTGTAACCTGCCGGTTTTGCAGCACGGTCAGCAACTTAGCCTGCATTGCCGGCGAAATGTTTCCTATTTCATCCAGGAACAGTGTGCCACCGTTGGCAGCTTCAAAACGGCCTTTGCGGTCTTCTTTGGCGTCGGTAAATGCCCCTTTCTTAAAACCGAATAATTCACTCTCGAACAAGGTATCTGTAAGGGCAGCTACATCCACACTCACAAAAGGCTTGTTTGCCCTGAAGGATTTTTCGTGAAGCGCGCGCGCCACCAGTTCTTTACCGGTACCGTTCTCGCCCAAAATCAACACGTTTGCCTCAGTAGGTGCTATTTTTTCGATCTTGTAAAGTATATCCTGAATAGCTTCTGACTGGCCAAGTATAGTTGTCTGGGAGGCTATAGTTGGAGATGACGATTTGCTCTTTCTCTGCCCTTTGGAATGTAGCGCATTGTGCAGCGTTTCAAGCAGTTTGTCGTTGTGCCAGGGCTTTACTATAAAATCGTAAGCACCTTGTTTTAAAGATCTTACCGCTAGCTCTACATCGCCATAAGCCGTGATCAGGATAACTGTAGCATCTTTGTCTTTGTCCAGGATCTGGCGTAACCAGTAAAGACCTTCGTTGCCTGTGTTCAGAGCACTTTTAAAGTTCATATCCAGGAAAATGACATCAAACCTCTCTTTGGAAAGTAAGCTTAAGAGGTTATCCGGATTTTTTTCAGTTACTACTTCCTTAACCTCGGTTTTAAGCAGCATTTTCAACGCAAAAAGTACGTCGGTTTCGTCGTCAACAATTAAAACGCTACCGGTTTTTCCTGTGGCCATAGTGCAAGCAATTCTGGTTCTGATACCGAAAGTAAACAATTTATGTGAATTTGTCTGAATCAGGATTTACAGGATTAAAAGATTTACAGGATGGTTTGTCAGAACAAGGATTAATGGGGATTTGATGGATTGACTTGAATGAAGTTTACCTAAACCGGAAACAAAAAATCTATACTCTGCCACTAATCCTGCTTATCCTGTAATCCTGTAAATCCTTGTAGTAAGGGCTCTATTTAAAGATTCAGACATAATGCTGTAGCACTACCGGACAGGTGTTCACTTGAATTGTGTATCAGAAGCGGACACTTATATAGTTAGTCGTTTTGGTAAGTTTTTGATTTATAGTTGTTTAAAAAAACTGGCATTTTAATTTCTGTTGATTTTGCAACAGGCAGTTGCTTACCTGTTACTGTTCAAAAACAAGATTTATTACCTGAGCCAATAAAATTCCAGCACTATGATCAAGAACTACATCAAAATGGCCTACCGTAACCTGATGCGCCACAAAGTTTTTTCCCTTATCAATATTTCGGGGCTGGCCTTAGGTATGACCTGTAGTATACTTATCCTGTTATGGGTGCGGGATGAGCTTAGTTTTAACCGGTTCCATAGCGACCTGGATAACCTGTACCGTGTGCGGGTTATTCAGCATTACCCGGGAGCCGATGACCTGAACACAGATGCAAACCCAGGCCCGCTGGCCGAAGCCCTGAAAGCAGATATGCCGGAAGTAAAAGAGGCTGCACGCATGAACTGGTCGTCTACACAGCTTTTTGCATACAACGACAAATCCCTGAAACTGACTGGCCGCTATGTAGACCCAGCATTTTTGAAGATGTTTACTTTCCCGGTGCAGCATGGCAGTCCGGCGCAGGCATTACAACAGCCCAATACCATGGTTATTACCGAAGAAAGTGCCATTAACCTGTTTGGCGAAGCAGAAGCGGCGCTTGATAAAATGGTGAAAGTAAATAACCAGGCAACCTATCGTATTACGGCCATTTTAAAGGATATTCCTGAAAACTCATCCCTGCAGTTCGACTACCTGATGCCTTACCAGGACCTGGCCAACGACCCGATGCATCAATGGACAAAAATGTGGGCCGCTTATGGTATCCGAACATTTGTACAACTGCAACCCGGAACTGATATTGATGCATTCAATAAAAAAGTAGAGCCTATCATCAGCAACTATAATAAAGACGATGACTCGGATGTATTTGTGCAGGCTGTTTCTGATATGTACCTATACAGCGATTTCAGAGCGGGTAAAGTTGGTGGCGGCAGAATAGAGAATGTGCGCCTTTTTACTATTGTTGCCATATTTATTCTTGTCATTGCCTGCATCAACTTCATGAACCTGGCTACGGCTCGTTCGGCTAAACGCGCCAAAGAAGTAGGCGTGCGCAAAGCTATTGGTGCCAACAAATCTGCGCTGGTAAAGCAATTTATGGTAGAGTCGGTGCTGATCGCATTTCTGGCGCTGTTCCTGGCCTTGAACCTGGCTGGTATGCTGCTGCCACAGTTCAACGACCTGACCGGAAAATTCATAGAACTTGATCTTGCAAACCCGACACTGATGGCTATGTTGCTGGGCGTGGCTGTACTTACAGGTATTATTTCGGGTAGTTACCCGGCTTTCTTCCTGTCGTCTTTTAACCCGGCAGTTGTACTGAAGGGCACTGTAAAAATGAACAAAGGTGTAGGCATATTCCGCAAAGGCCTGGTGGTTTTCCAGTTTATACTTTCAGGGCTGCTGATCATCAGTACGCTGGTAGTGTACCTGCAACTGCACTTTATCCGGACTAAAAACATTGGTATGGACCGCGAGAACCTGGTGTATGTACCCCTGGAAGGCGACTTGCGAAACCGATACGAAGTGGTAAAACGAGAGCTGATGAATACGCCGGGTATAGTTGCCGTTTCTTCAACAGACCAAAGCCCGATAGCAGTAGGTAATTCCACAAGTATAAACTGGAAAGGTAAAGATCCGAATGCCGATATCCTCTTCAGTACATTAAATGTAGATTATGACCTGCTGAAAACACTGGATGTAAAACTTAAAAGTGGCCGTGAGTTCTCAAGAGAGTTTGGTACAGACACAGCGGCTTTCATGATCAATGAAGAAGCTGCCCGACTGATGCAACTAAAAGAACCGGTAGGAGAGTGGCTGGAATGGGAGAAAAAAGGGACTATTATCGGTGTGATAAAGAATTTCCATACTGCCCCTATACAGATAAAAGTGCAGCCATTGGTCATGCGGTTAGCGCCACAGAACAACAACTTTATGCTGGCACGCATTGCTCCTGGCAAAACAACAGAGGCGCTTGCCAAAATGGAGGGTATCCTTAAAAAGCATAACCCGGCTTTCCCGTTCGAATATCATTTTATTGACGACGACTACGAGAACATCTATAAAACGGAAGCTATCATCGGGGAGCTTACCAAGTATTTTGCAGGCATCGCCATCTTCATTTCCTGCCTTGGGTTGTTTGGCCTGGCCCTGTTCACAGCAGAGCAACGCACCAAAGAGATCGGCATTCGCAAAGTGATGGGTGCCTCGGTTTCAAGTATCGTGTTCATGCTCAGCAAAGACTTCCTGAAACTGGTGCTGGTTGCCAATGTGGTCGCCTTGCCGTTGGGCTGGTACCTGATGAACGGCTGGCTGCAGGACTACGCTGATCGTACCGAACTAAGCTGGTGGATTTTTGCGGTGGCTTGTGTCTCTACCTTCATCATTGCCATGGTCACGCTCAGCTTCCATGCCATTAAAACGGCCGTAGCCAACCCGATCACATCTCTGAGAACAGAATAAGTAATTGCCCAAAGTATAAAGTAAAACCATGAAAAAGCTTTTATTACCCATCTTATTGCTGGTAGCCCTTGTGGCAAATGCACAACTACCTAATACCTTATCAGCCACCGATAAAGTATACGGGCTGTCTAAGTTCTGGCAAGAAGTAAACTATAATTTCGTGTACCTGGATAAAGTGGACCGCACCAAATGGGACAACGCCTACCGCGATGCCATTAACAACGTGCAGCAAACACCAAACGACTACGAATATTACCGTGAGCTGCAGAAGTTCTGCGCCCTGCTGAACGATGGCCATACCAATGTATACTTTCCGCAACGCATCGACACGCTGCTGTATACCAGCAACTTCGGTAAGTATAAGCTCTTCCTGACTAACATCGATAACAAAGCCATTATTACCAGAACCAACCTGAGCGCAAAGGAAGAGATACCAGTAGGCAGCGAGATCATCGAGGTGAATGGTATGCCGACCGCAGCATATCTGAAACAGCACGTGTTACCTTATATTTCTTCGTCAACGGATTATGTGCTGATGGACTGGGCTATTTCTAATATGCTGAAGGGGTTGAAGGGAGATAAGTACGACATAAAGTACAGAACACCGAAAGGCAAGGTAAAAGCACTGACGCTGACACATGCCAAAACAGCTGAAAAGGAAGTGTACCCGGCTCTTGAGAAAAAGGAACTGCTGGAGTTAAAATGGTACCCGAACCAGACTGCATACCTGGCCCTGAACGGTTTCCATGACCCGAAGATAAATGAGTTGTTCCTGGCTAAATTACCTGAACTGCGCAAAGCAAAAGCGCTTATAGTTGACCTGCGAGGTAATGGGGGTGGATCTACAGGTATAGGTGTTGAGATACTGAATTACCTAAGCCCCGATACCCTGCTTTATGGCTCGAAGAACTCAACACGCCAGCACCTGGCAAGCTTTAAGGCATGGGGCAAATTTACAGAACCCAAAGATACAGTTAACAACGAATGGGCTACTAAGTCGCTGCTGGCTTACCAGGACAAACTGATGCAAACTTTTGACTATAGCCCTACCAGGAATGAGGTTAAGCAAAGCGAGAAAGTGATCGTGCCTACCTCCATACTTATCGGACACCAGACCGCCTCTGCCGCTGAAGATTTCCTGATCTATGCCGATAACCAAGGGCACATGACCAGGATTGGTGAGAACTCTTTTGGCAGCACCGGACAGCCTTTCTTGTTCGACTTGCCGGGCGGTGGCATGGCCCGCATCTGCACTAAAAAAGATACTTACCCGGACGGGCGTGAGTTTGTAGGCTACGGCGTGAAACCGGACATAGAAGTAAAAATGACCCTGCAGGATTACACCCAGAAGAAAGACCCCGTGCTGGACCGCGCCCTGAAACACCTGAAAGGCCAGAAACTGGCAGCAAAATAAGCTAACGAGCCAGCTGACACCTGCTCTGAAGTGTTGCAAAAGCGCACAGGTGTATCGCGGGCAGGTGTATCAGAAACGAACAGGGTAAAAGTTGAAATATGTTTAAGTAGCTGATAATCAAGTGTTTTTTGTTTTTGGCATCTAAATTTCTTATAGTGTTTTTGTAGGCCACAAATTAGGAAAGCAGCTGGCATAACAAACAAAAGATGTTATCAAAACCATTACGCTCAAAAAAAAATTATCAATAAGCCATTAAGTACAATCTAAAACCATGAAAAAGTCATTATCATTTTTACTTGTGATGCTGGTGCTGGTAGCGCCTGCCATTGCTCAGAAAACCTACAAAGGCCTGCCCGTAATTGAGGCTACCAGCAAGGTTGCAGACTATAAAGTTGGCACCGAATTAGTAAAAGGAAACTGGAGTGTATCGCCACAGATTGCGATAGATGTGTTGAAGGTGCCGGTGCATAACAATAAAGTAAAGTTTACTTTTTACACCGATTCCGATTCTATCAGCTTTAATGTGAAGCCTGGCAAATCGAACCGGTTTTATGTACTGCTCAATAATAAAGACTATGCCCTGACCGAAATTAAAGGTTTTGGTTTTGAAGCCCTGGAGTTTAACGAGACAAACAAAATTCCGGCCTATACGATGCTGTATGAGCAGAATGATGGCAACATGTACCTGAACGAACTGCGTGCCAAATATAACCTGGATGCTATAGTTGCCGGCGCCGCCAACGATACCGAAAAAGCGCTGCGAATGGTAAACTGGGTGCACAAGCAATGGGAGCACAATGGCATGAACCAGCCATCAAACCCGGATGCACTGACCATACTATCCGAAGTAAAAGAGGGCAAGCAGTTCCGTTGTGTTGAGTACGGTATTGTAACAACAGCCTGCCTTAACGCCATAGGGTTGCCAGCCAGAACTATGGGCCTTAAAATGAAAGAGGTGGAAACAACAGAATTTGGCGCCGGCCACGTGCTGCTGGAAGTTTATTTGCCAGATCTTAAAAAATGGGTAATGCTGGATGGCCAGTTTGATGTGATGCCAGTGTTGAATAATGTGCCTCTAAACGCTGTGGAATTTCAGCAGGCCATTGCCAACAACTATAAAAAGCTGGAGATCAGAAGCCTGTCCGGGGCCGACAAAGCGCAGTATGTAAACTGGGTGTATCCTTACCTGTATTACTTTGATGTGAAATTTGATAACCGCGAAGGTGTGGGCTTTCCCCGCGAGACAGTGGATTCTAAAAAGTCGCTGATGCTGGTGCCAGTTGGTGCCAAGCAACCTAAAGTGTTCCAGATCCATAACCCGATAGAGTACTGCAAATACACTAATTCTATAGTTGACCTGTACCAGGCGCCAGTGATAAAGGCCAGTGCAACGACAGCAAAAAAATAAATTACCCCGAATAGTTAGATTAGTTTAGTTGAAACCCAAACCCTTCCGAGGTATGTAGTTTGCATGCCGAGGAAGGGTTGGGTATTTAATGACATTTCCTGAAACTATAGCGTTTATAGTTTAACCGGCCTGCTGAACTTTTAAGCCGTAGAAATGTGTTTAAATAATAACTTAAACGACATCAGAATGCCATAAAATTGCGTATGTTTGTGGCATACTTCTTGAAGTATAGAAATCAAGAATTCGTTCTTTAACTTATGGGGATGACCGGAATTGACAGCTTGTGCAGATTGCGTGTAAGCATGTCGGGTGATGAACGTACCACCTGTTAAAAATCCGTTCAAACAATAACTGGCGAATATAACTACGCCATGGCTGCTTAATCTAGGTATTAAGCACTAGCCATAGTCTCGTGCAGGTTTCGTGAATCTGCTTGCACATCAGAGGCTTCGATCCGATTTACTAGTTTGTGTAAAGGTGTGGTGCACAGGCGAAATTAAGCACCTAAGGAGTGCGCATTAGTTTGGTTTATACTAGCAAGCTCCCTACAATCCGAATGAACCTAAGCATGTAGAAAGCCCGTTGGTTTCCTTGTCTGGACCAGGGTTCGAATCCCTGCATCTCCACCAATAAGTATAAAAAGCCCGCAGTTTGTGAGAACTGCGGGCTTTTTGTGTTTTATGAATCCGCCATTCGTATTTTTGCTGAATTGAAATTGTAACAGTCGCTGCTATCCATGGAAATACAATACATACTTGAACTGATCGGGACGTTCGTGTTTGCGATATCGGGGGCGTTGGCTGTGGATGAAAAAGACCAGGATTGGTTTGGGGCAGGCTTTACCGGCTTTGTAACGGCCATTGGTGGAGGTACGCTGCGGGATATACTATTAGGCAGTTACCCGTTGGTCTGGATCGCAGATGTACAGTTTCTGTATGCTATTTTTGCTGGTATTCTGTTTGCGTCGGTTTTTTACAAATGGTTGCTGCGTTTGCGCCGTACCCTTTCGCTTTTCGATACGCTGGGTATAGCACTGTTTACTATAGTTGGCACTGAAAAAGCGCTGAGCCTTGGCGTTGATCCTGTTATTGCAGCCATTATGGGTATGTTTACGGCTGTTATGGGTGGCGTTATCCGCGACACGTTAACAAACGAAACACCGGTTATCTTCCAGAAAGAAGTGTATGCCAGCCCTTGCCTTGCCTGGGCGTTTGTTTACATCGGGCTGGCTAACCTGGAGGTGCACCGCACGTTTGCTTTCCTGTTATCGGTACTCTTAATTATAGTTATCAGGTTGGTGGCAGTTAAGTACAATCTGAGCCTTCCGAAATTTAAACGCATAAAATAAAGTGCAATTTTTGGTGGCGCTTTGTACACCATATTCTTTAATCAGATACTTTTGCAGCCGGATTTTCGTTCGAGTCCCAGGTATTTATAAAAGTAAAGTAATGCATTTTAAGCAAGTAGTATGGCTAATGGCCACAATAGCAGTATTAGCCTCTTGTTCATCGTCTAAAAAAGCGACAAGTAGCAGAACAGGTAAAGTTATCATAGTAGACAGTAAATCTGTGAGAATTGGTAGCGCAGGCACCACCCGCAAAGACAATGGCCTTCACAAGGGCTGGTACAAGAATCCGAATAACCCGCATCACCCAAACACAACAAACCCGGGCCACACCAAAGGAAAGGGTAAAGGCAAAGGCAAGAAAAAGTAGCGTTTTCTTAACCAGGTAAAAGGCAGGAACTATAGTTGTAAACTATACTTTCTGCCTTTTTGCTTTATTAGTGGGTATAAAATAAATTTTATTTAGAGTTGAAATAAACCAATATCCATAATCAAAGTATAAAGTAATCTCTTTTCAAGTAAAGTTTATGTTTTACCGGCATTCATGCATCAACTATAGTTTAATGCGGTTGCCAATTCACATTTTACCTATGAGAATACTTAGACACCTTTTGCTTTATACTTTTATCTGCTTACTGACTGCCTCCTGCAACCCGATGCAAGGACGTAAGGCTATACTTGTTGATGACGACGGGCAAAGCATGCGATTTGAGCGCAACCGCAAAGAGAGCAAGAACAAGAAATGGGATGCCCGGAATAAGAAGAACTTCAAAAAGAACAAGTATAGCAGGCACAACTAAACTAAGGGTTGCCTGTGGTAAGTTAACCCAGCTGTAGATGACCAACTATAGGCTTATAACAGTATGCTTATACTTTATGGCTATATATGCGTATAAGCGCCTACTATGGAACCACAAAACATACGCTACAGCCGTAACCCGCACACCGAGAAACTGAAATGGGTAAACCACATGGTGAAGTTAATGGACAATCAATTCAGGTTGCCCGGTACTAATTTCCGTTTTGGCCTTGACCCTATACTTGGCCTGTTGCCTGTAGCCGGCGACCTGGCTTCGTTTGGTGTGTCGGCAATGCTGGTAATGACGATGGCCCGACACGGGGCAAGCGGAAAACTGGTGACGCTCATGCTCATCAACATCGCGCTTGATACCGTGATCGGGAGTATACCGGTGCTGGGTAATATCTTCGACTTTTTCTTTAAAGCCAACGAGCGAAATGTGCGCCTGCTAACAAAACACTACCAGGAAGGTAAGTACCAGGGGAGTGGTAAAAACGTGATCATTGGTGTAATTATAGGCATTGTGTTGCTGTTTGCATTGCTTATCTGGGTACTCTGGGAACTGGCCGAATGGATCTACCTGCAGCTGGCAGCTATACTATAAACGGCCCAGCGCGCTGGCAACTTCTACGGCTTTCAGGGCGCTGGTTTCCTTATCTTTTATTTCCAGCATAATATCCATATCCAGGCCTTCGGTCTCGGCTAAAAAATCGTGGAAAAGCTGTTCTGAAATGCTTTGTACGTGTTTGCCTTTGCGCTCGGCGGGTGCCTGTGCACTATAGTCCATCATTAAAATGCCATCCCGGTCCGGTTGCCAGGTTGATGCTGCCATTTCAACAGCTTCGCGCATGGGTTCGCCGTTATTCACACACTCGTGGTGCAGGTTATCAAAAATAATGGGTATCCCGGTGAGCTCGTGCAAGTGCAGGCAATCCAGTAAACTATAGGTTCGGTCGTCGTTCTCTACACAAAGCCTGGCTTTTACAGCATCAGATAGTTGCGTATGATAAACTTCTGCAAAACGAGCTAACGCCGAGCCTTTATCGCCATAACCTCCGCCACCATGAATCTGTAGTTTAGCGGTAGTGTCCAGCTCCATCAAATCAAGTACTGTGCCCTGGTACACCAGTTCGGCAATGCTGTTCTTTACCGTTTGCGGGTTAGGCGAGTTAAGTACCACAAACTGGTCGGGGTGCATGGAAATGCGCAGGTTATGCTGCTTTATATAGTTGCCTAGCTGCTGAAATTGGGTTTTAAAATGCTCTTGCCAGTTATATTGATTTATCTCATGCGATGCAAAAGGCACCAGGTCGGAGGTGAGCCTGAAAAAAAGTAAGCCGTTCTGCACATTGTATTCCAGTATGCGCTGCAGGCAGCTCAGGTTCAGAGCCACCGTTTCTATCAGGCGCTCTTCAGAATAAGATGCCAGCCGGAAGGTGCGCGAAGAGGTACAGTCTAAGGACTGATTGATGCAGGGGTAACCTATTTTCATGGTGCTATAGTTTGTTTATGCTAACTATAGCTTTGCGGTTTTGTTTGGGTTTTACTGCTTTTTTTCTTGTTCGTACCCGGTGTTATCTTTAAAAAAGCGGTTATAATCTTCCTGTTCCTTCAGCTGCCGCTGCAGTTCTTGCATCAGGTAAATTTCCTGCATCTTTCGTAGTTCCTTGCCCTCTCGCGAGAACAGGTCATACAGCAAACTGATCGGGGTAAGAATAGTAGGAGGGGGCGGAGGTGGCAGTTCTACAGGTTTGGGAGGCTCTACATAAGCCGGGTTTTTTACATAGTTCGGGTCGGGGCGGTTCATGTTGCGCAGGGCACGCTGTATCATTTCTTCTGATGGCCGGTTAGTCACTTCTACTTCGCCAAGCATTACGCTGTCTTCCTGCAGCACTATATTTACACGCATCTCTGAAACAGGCAGTCGCTGAGGCAAATAAAGTAATGGTTTATACCCAACCGCCCGGATCAGCAACGTGTCCTCAGCAGCCACATCTATCAAAAATTTTCCTTCAGCATCAGAAATAACAGCCCGTGTGGTGCCATACCGGATTATGCCTGCCCCGGGTACAGGTGTTTTTTTGTCAGGCCCCAGTACAGTTCCGCTAATTCTGACATTACGCTGCGCCAGCACGGGCACAGTGGCCAGCAGCAACAGGGCAAGGGTGCAGCTAATAACGCAGAGGTACCGGTGCATGTATAGGGTTGGGTGCAGTAGCAATATATTTTGCCTTTTGTAATACGCCAAAGATGGCCAAAAAGTATGCGAGCTCCAAAATTTATAGTTAAACCTATATATAGTATGTCATAATTTTGGTTGATGCTGTATAAAACTAAAAGCCTGCAAATATGTTTGTTGCAGGCTTTTAGATGTTGTGTGCTAACTATAGTTGTTACTGATAAGGAGTCAGTCTTTTTTTCTTCTGGCTACCAGAGTTATCCGGCTGTTTATTGTAGTCTATAATTCTCTTTTCCTCGTTGCCAGATGCCCTGCTGTCAGTAGCGCCACGGCTTTCTCCGGAGGCTGTAGTGCTGGACGGTGCCATCGTTGTGCCGGATTTTTGAGTGTTATTATCGGTTTCAGCTCCTTCTTCTGCAGCCCTGCCGCCCACTAACTGAGTAGCACTAAACTGATAGTTATGAGATCTGTAGATCTCTTCCGGCTTGGTCTCATTATAGTAAGCATACACCAGTTCTGTTGCTGATAACTTGGGAGTTGGCTGGGTGCTGGTTGCGCTGTTATTTGTATTGACGTAAGCAGTTGAGTTTCCGGCAGTGCCTGGTAACGGGTAGTTTCTTATATGAGCAGGATTAACATTCTCGTTTTCGTTGGCGTCTGCCACCTCAGTGGTTGTTCCTCTATCTTCGGAACAGGCCGTAAAAAGTATAGCAACAGCCATACTCATACTATAAATTATCTTCTTCATGGTTTGTTTTCTAGCGTTATACATGTGGCACACAGGCCTCGGTAAACTATAGTTTTGCCGGTAGTGTGCCTGATTTTTTACGTGCAGCAATTGGTAAGGTTGATTAATGTATTGGAAGGAAGGCCTGTTAACTATAGTTCGGGCAAAATAAAACGGACCGGCATTGAGAGCCGGTCCGTCATTTTAAGGGTGATTTAGTTTATGTTTTTTTGAGCTCAAACACCGTAATTTCAGGTAAAAAGCCCACGCGACCCGGATAGCCGATAAAGCCCAAGCCAGTGTTTACGTACAGGTACTGCTTTCCTTTCTGGTACAAGCCTGCCCACTGTTTATAAACGTATTGCACCGGGCTCCACTTAAGGCCGGGCACATTTACGCCAAACTGCATGCCATGCGTATGCCCCGATAAAGTCAGATCTATGTCATCATATTTCTGGTTGATCTCGCCATCCCAGTGCGACGGGTCGTGCGACAACAATACTTTAAAAGGACTTTGCTCAGTGCCGGCATACGCTTTGCCCAGGTCGCCATACTTTGGAAATCCGACACGGTTACCCCAGTTCTCTACACCCAGCACAGCTATATGCTCGCCGTCTTTCTCGATCTTACGGTGTTCGTTCATCAGTATCTGCCAGCCCATTTTACCATGCGAATCTATAAGTTTGCTCAGGTTGGTGCGTTTGGCTTCAGGGCTGCTCCAGTTCACATAATCGCCATAGTCGTGGTTGCCCAGCACCGAGAACACACCATTTTTAGCTGTGATCTCTTTTAGGGTGTCGAGGTGGTTGTGTAGCTCTGTTTCCACGTTGTTTACCAGGTCGCCGGTAAAGAACACCAGGTCTGCTTCCTGCTTGTTAATTAGCCGCACTGCTTCCTGCAAAGGTTCTTTAGAATGAAAACTGCCTGTATGCAGATCCGATATCTGAAGCATCTTATAGCCATCGAACGCGGCAGGCAGGTTCGGGAATTTAAGGGTAATGCGCTTTACACGGTAATCATAAGCACCCTTTACCATGCCATAAATAAAAGCAGTAAAAGGCACCGCCGCTACCAAAAAGCCCATCTGGCTCAGGAACTTGCTGCGCGAAGGATCATACTGTACGTCTGTGTTAAGGGCACCGAGTGTTAGTTTACCCAGTCGTATCAGGTCATCTGCAAACAGGAAGAATACTATCAGCAACTTGCTGGCATATAGTATAAAAAAGATGTTGGTTGAGTATACCTTTAGTGCAGTGGATGGGTGTCTTGGTGTATTGGCAAAGATGGCAAACACGATAACCGCTGCAGCAAAAAGTACCCAGTAACCGATTTTAATGTACTGCTGTGTTACCGGATTTAAGCTCTGTATGACAGTTTTAAGCGCCTGGAACACATACAGGTCTACCAGGAACAGGAGGAGTATAAGAATTACAAAAGACATCATGCGTTGCATCATAAAAAAGAGCCAGCACTATAGCGACTGGCAGCAAAGAAAATATAATTAAAAGCAGAAGTAAAAAACACCTGCCACTGAACTAAATAAACTATAAAATACTTTCAGTATCACAGCTTTTACTTATCAAATATTGTACCGCATGAAAGACACTGACACTATTGCTGCTTACACGCCTGCGCTTAACATTAAAACCTGGGCCGAAGAAGACCGTCCGCGCGAAAAACTGCTACTAAAAGGCAAAGCTGCACTAAGCGACGCCGAACTGATTGCGATACTAATTGGCTCCGGAACGCCTAAATTAACTGCTGTAGATGTAGCCAAACTGATACTTTCTGCGGTTAACAACGATCTGAACGAACTGGCCCGCCTCTCGGTGAAAGATCTGATGAAGCATAAAGGTATAGGTGAAGCAAAAGCGATAACTATAGTCAGTGCCCTGGAGCTTGGCCGCCGCCGTAAAGAAACTGCCGCTACCGCTAAAACCCAGATCACCTGTTCCACCGACATCTACAACTATATAAAGCCGCAATTGTTGGATTTGCCGCACGAAGAATTCTGGATCATACTCTTGAACCGCGCTAACATTGTCATGAATAAGGAAAGCATTAGCGCCGGTGGTGTAGCCGGAACCGTTGCCGACCCGAAGATCATTTTCAAGAAAGCACTTGAGCAGCTGGCAAGCTCTGTTATACTGGTGCACAACCACCCAAGCGGTAACACCAAACCCAGCGCCGCCGACATCTCCCTCACCAAAAAAATGAAAGAAGCCGGCCTGTTCCTCGACCTCCCCATACTCGACCACATCATCTTCACCAACACCGACTACTATAGCTTCGCTGATGAAGGGATGCTGTAAGTTAGAAAGTTTGGAAGTTAGAAAGTTAGAAAGGGATGCAAGAAGTTAGAGTTAGTAATTTTGAGTTTGCTGAGAAGTTTAAGTTGAGGACTAAAGCTTTTGCTTTGCGTGTGTTTAAACTATTTCAGGCCTTGTCTTGTAAGCCTGATGCTCAAATTTTAGGGAAACAATTATTGCGTTCTGCAACTTCTGTGGCTGCGAATTATCGTGCTGCTTGCAGGGCACGGTCAGGTGCAGAGTTTGCTGCTAAAATAGGTATTGCTTTAGAAGAAGCAGATGAAAGCCAGTTTTGGTTAGAGTTGCTGGAAGAATCAGGAATAATTCCTTCTGATCGTCTAATGCATCTGAAAAGTGAAATTGCCGAGCTTACCGCTATCCTTACAACCATAAGAAAGAACGCTACAAAAAAAATGACTTTCTGACTTCCAAATTTTCTAACTTCTAAACTTTCTAACTTTCTAACTCCAAAATCTCCTGCACCCTTCCCACTTCGCCGGTTTCGAGTCTTACTTTTATACCGTGTGGGTGGTTAGGGGAGTTGGTGAGGATATCCTGCACGTAGCCTTCTGTGAGGTGGCCGGTGCGCTGGTCTTCCTTCATCACAATGTTTACCCGCAGGCCTGGTTTTATATTCGAGCGTTTTCTTCCGTCCATAGATTATAGGTTATAAGCAGTGCAAAGGTACACTTTATAGTTTAGTCCGAAGTTTCGGTCATAAGTTCTGAGATATGCAGACTGCGCAGCATCGATGTTTTTTTGTGCTGATGTTCCTGCATGCGGTGCATAATGTCGTGGAGCATGGTTATAGCCTCTATAATGTGCGGACCTTTGTTCAGCATTACACAATCGGCACGCTGGGCCATGGCGGCATCGGTTATCTCGGCCCTGGACGGGCGGCCTTTTTTTGCAAGGGTTTCCAGTACCTGCGTTGCCCAAACTACCGGAATATGAGAAGCCTCGCACAACCATAAGATCTCTTCCTGCACCTCGGCAAGTCGTTGCCAGCCACATTCCACCGCCAAATCGCCACGCGCGATCATGATGCCGGCAGGGTAAGTCTGCATAACCGATAGCAACAGGTGGGGCAGGTTTTTAAAGCCTTCTTTGGTCTCGATCTTCAGCATTACGGCCAGGTCTTCGGCCTTTAACTTTTTTATCTCAGCAAAAAGCGCCTCTACCATAACAGGGTGATTTGCAAACGACAAGTTCACGATGTCAGCGTTTTTGGCTATAAACTTCAGGTCCTTTTTATCTTTCTCAGTCAGGTCGTGGAGGTGCAGGTTACTCTCTGGCAGGTTTATGCCTTTGTCGGCTCTCAGAAAACTTCCTTTGTCCTTTGCAAATGTGATCTTGACCAACATCTTTTCCGGCTCCACCTCTTCTACTATACCTTCAATGGCACCATCATCAAACAGGATCGGGGCTCCGGCCTTTACCTGGCTGAATACCTCCGGTAAGGTGCAGGAAATAAAAGCAGGTGTCAGAATGTGGCCATTGGCATCGAACCGGGCCGGCTCGCCGGGTACAGGGTCTTTGTGCAGGATCAGGTAATGGTCTTTCTTTAACAGGATAGGTAATTCAATAGGAGGTAATGTGCCGACCTTCGTGGTGCTGTCGGTTATAGTTTTGTTTTTTACCGAGAGCTCAGTGCCGGTAACGATGTAAGATGTTTTAAGCAGGTGCGCCACAACGCCTTTCTTTTCCTTTCGGATCACAGACATCGTTCGTTTTCTGCCGCGGGTATCTGTAAATTTTATTTTGTCTCCTTCCTGTAATTGTGCCACCCAATCATCCTCAACAGGCAGAACCGCATCGGCCATAACCGGAGCAGGAGCCCCCGACCCTGTAAGCCAGATTGTTGCCGGAGATGTGGGTAAGCCCAGTTCATTGTGAATCTGGTGTATAGCTACTGCTTTTGGTCCTGCTTTCAGTTCGCCGGTTCGCAGTTTAGGGCCCATCAGGTCAAAAAGTATAGTGCAGGGTAAGCCGGTTTCTTTTTCTGCTTTCCTGATATTTTTGATCATGGCAGTCCAGGTTTTCTCGTTGTCGTGGGCGCAGTTAATGCGGGCGCAGTTCATGCCCGCTTTCAGCATCCGTACTACCAGGTCATAGTCTTTTGCCAGGTCCGTCGAGAAAGTTACCATAATGCGGGTAGTCCTGTTTTCAGGCAGCGGTCCCAAAAGGCTTTCGGTATGTTGTGCCAGCAGTTTCCGGTTCTCAAAAAACGAAACTGCCAGTTCTTTATGATGTGGAGCACATTTGGCCAGATGGCATAACTGCGTTCGTACGGCACTTAAACTGGCCAAGACATGCCCCTCGGCACGCCCCAACGACGAAAGCCCGATCAGTGAAAGCGATTCCTGCAGCTCGCGGATGTCATGTTGCCGTAGCGCCAGATAGTGTAAAAGGTTCTTCGCGCTTTTCTTAAAACGTGGGTGCACTTTCTTTACTGCTCCTGCAAATTTCTTTTCAAGTGCTAAAGCGTCTTCATACAGCCTGTCTATCTGGGCGATCAGTTCGTGGTGATCTATAGTTTTAGTGGCCATAGTTTATGTTCCTTTCCATCATACAAACTGCAGTAACTATAGTTTAGTTGTGCATTTGAGGCACATGTTTTCTGCAACATAGGTATTTGCATGCCAGCCGCTTATGGTTCCTTCTGCTGCTATTATAAACTATAGTTGTATTTCGGGTTTCGGGTTAAAAACCGATGTTTCGTTTTGTGTCGGAACTATAAACTGAACTTATGTTAAAAAAAATAAAATAGCCTTATAAAGCGTATAAAGCAATTTTAAAGATTTTTATATATTTCGTTTGCTTTTATATGGTTTTTATTTTTAGCTTTAAACGAAATACAAAGTAAATAATAACAATAAATTAACAATGCATTCGAAAGCATTAGAAGCAGAAGGAAGTATATTTGACAGGGATAAGTTTGTAGCGCAGTTAAAGCATGAAACAATAACCTGGGATATAATTGTGGTAGGTGGTGGTGCAACCGGGCTAGGCGTTGCTGTTGATGCGGCTTCGCGCGGGTACAAAACGCTTTTGCTGGAGCAGTCTGATTATGCTAAAGGCACGTCAAGCCGTAGTACAAAACTGGTGCATGGTGGCGTGCGTTACCTGGCACAAGGCGATGTAAGCCTGGTGTATGAAGCCCTGCGCGAAAGAGGTCTGCTATTGCAGAATGCCCCGCACCTGGTGCATGTACAACCTTTTGTGATACCCAGCTATAGTTTGTTTAACCAGGGTTTTTACGGGATCGGTCTTAAAGTTTATGACTGGATGGCCGGTAAATACAGATTTAAAAAGACAGAGCTGCTTGGCAAGAAAAAGGTGCAGGAACTGCTGCCAAACGTGGATGAAAAGGGACTGAAAGGTGGCATTATTTATTACGATGGCCAGTTTGATGATGCCCGCCTAGCTGTAAACCTTGCACAGACATGCGCTGAGCAGGGTGGGGTGCTGCTGAATTACTTTAAGGTAACAGGTCTGCTGAAAGATGCGAACGGAAAAGTTGCTGGCGTAAAAGCCCGCGACCTGGAAAGCAGCGAAGAGTATGAGTTAAAAGCGAAAGTAGTAATAAATGCTACTGGTGTGTTTGTAAACGATGTGCTGCAGATGGATAAGCCTGCACAGGACCCGCTGGTGCGACCAAGCCAGGGTGTGCACGTGGTTCTGGATAAATCTTTCCTGAAAAGCGACACGGCCCTGATGATACCGAAAACACCGGACGGGCGCGTACTTTTTGCAGTTCCTTGGCACGATCATGTATTGGTAGGTACTACCGATACGCCACTTAATACTGCCAGCCTGGAACCAACTGCACTCGAAGACGAGATTAATTTTATATTGGATACAGCTGGCCAGTACATGACGCGCAAGCCACACCGCACAGATGTGCTAAGTGTATTTGCAGGTTTACGTCCGTTGGCAGCGCCGGCTAAAGGTACCAACAGCACAAAAGAAATATCAAGAAGCCATAAGCTTATAGTGGCAGATTCCGGGCTGGTAACTATAACTGGTGGCAAATGGACTACCTATCGCAAAATGGCTGAGGATACTTTGGCTGAGGCTATAACTATAGGTAAACTGCCTGCAAAGCCATGCGTTACCGCAGATCTTAAAATTCATGGATACGCAAAACCGCAGCCTGCACCAGATTACCTGGATGTATATGGCAGCGACGCCGACGGCATTAAAGCGCTCATTAAGCAACAACCTGAATTAAGTCAGCAACTTATTGCTGAGTTCCCG
Source organism: Pontibacter populi (assembly GCF_040278685.1). Classification (NCBI taxonomy): domain Bacteria; kingdom Pseudomonadati; phylum Bacteroidota; class Cytophagia; order Cytophagales; family Hymenobacteraceae; genus Pontibacter; species Pontibacter populi. The sequence continues at coordinate 314,256 of NZ_JBEOKT010000002.1, read as the reverse complement.
AATACACAGGCGGAAGTGGTTTGGGCAGTACGACACGAAATGGCCAGAACGATAGAAGATGTGCTTGCCCGAAGAATGCGTGTGTTGTTCCTGAATGCAAAAGCAGCTATAGACATGGCCCCGGCAGTAGCAACTATCATGGCATCAGAATTGGGCCTGAGCGAAGCCTGGAAACAGAACCAGGTAAACAGTTTTATCAAGCTGGCCAACCAGTATTTACTCGAAGTTTACGACCCTACTTACACCAAAGTAAACAGCACAAGTCAGGTAGCTTAAAACTATAAAACTATAACGCAGTCAACACCATTGCGGGCAAGGTAAGTTTATAGTTGAAAGGTATTGTATAAGCTTTAATATTAGTTAATTAATATATTAAAAGAGGTTTTTTTATTCTGAAAAAGAGAGGTCAATATCTTGATTTTTAGCAAAAAATGAGATATTAGGGCACTCGTAACACAGGATATTAAATCTGAATAAGGAAATAAATAAAAAGTTGTATTCATAGGAGAGTACTATTGTTTATAGTGTTTACTGAAGAAGCTTTTATTAAAAACAGAATCGAATAGCTTAAAAAATTTACAGGATAAGTATGCGTCTTATTGCACCGGCCCCTCACACAGATCGGCTACCTTTAGAAAGAATAGATCCGGAGTATAAGCGACTGCGTCTTCAGGTTTTTATCGGGATATTTATTGGGTATGCAGGCTACTACCTCGTGCGCAAAAACTTCTCGCTTGTAATGCCCGAACTGATAGAGCAGGGATATTCGAAATCAGATCTTGGTTTTGCGCTGTCTGGGGTATCGATAGCCTATGGTCTGAGCAAGTTCCTGATGGGTAACCTCTCTGACAGGAGCAATGCAAGAACCTTCCTGAGTGTTGGTCTGGTACTTTCTGCGCTTACCATGATCTTTATGGGCTTTGTGCCTTTTGCTACCAGTTCTATAGTTGTCATGTTCACACTGCTGTTCCTGAATGGCTGGTTCCAGGGAATGGGATGGCCTCCATGCGGACGCGTAATGGTGCACTGGTTCTCTACCAAAGAGCGTGGTACTAAAATGTCGATCTGGAATGTGGCGCACAACGTGGGTGGTGGTTTAATTGGTCCGCTTTCTATTGCTGCTATCGCTATTTTCGGTACGTGGCAGAGTATCCTGTATTTCCCGGGGTTGGTAGCATTGCTTTCTGCGCTGGTAACTTATATGCTCGTTCGTGATACCCCTCAGTCCTGCGGGTTACCAACTATAGAAGAGTATAAAAACGACTACCCGAAGAATTACTCAGCCGATCACGAAAAAGAACTGAGCGCTAAAGATATTTTCTTCAAATATGTATTCAATAACCGCCTGCTATGGTACATCGCCTTTGCCAATGCTTTTGTGTACCTGGTACGCTATGGCATCCTCGACTGGGCTCCGACCTACTTAGAAGAAGCCAAAGGCTTTTCGGTAAAAGAAACAGGCTGGGCATATTTTGCTTATGAGTACGCCGGCATACCGGGCACCCTGCTTTGCGGCTGGATAAGTGATAAAGTATTTAAAGGCCGTCGCGCACCTGCCACAATTATTTATATGGTGCTGGTGTTGGTAGCGGTTATAGTTTACTGGAAAAACCCTGCCGGCAACATCTGGATCGATAACCTGGCGCTGATCGCGATCGGCTTCCTGATCTATGGCCCGGTTATGCTGATAGGTGTGCAGGCTCTTGACCTGGTAGCTAAAAAAGCAGCTGGTACTGCAGCTGGCTTAACAGGCCTTTTCGGTTACATGGGCGGCGCACTGTTTGCCAATATAGCTATGGGCTTTGTGGTAGATGAGTGGGGTTGGGATGGTGGTTTTATGGTGCTTGTAGCAGCCTGTATCCTGTCCATCTTCTTTACTGCCCTCACTTGGAATAAAGAAAAAGAAAACCTTCGAATTAACTCAATCTAGATAACTCTCAATACCAGTTTTAAACCAAATCAAATGGAAAAACTTTTACATCCGCCCAAAAAGAGCAGGAATAGTCTGACGAAAAGTCTTTGGCTATGCTCGTGCCTGCTGTTAGCAGGAAATGGCATGGCGGCAGATGCAGTGGCATCTACCGTATATGTGCAGGCTCCACAAGCCCAGAAAGTAACTGTAAAAGGAAAAGTAATTGCCGGCGACGACGGAAGTACATTACCTGGGGTAACTATTCTGGCCAACCAGCAAGCAGTTGGTATTACAAATGCAGAAGGTAACTTTAAAGTAGATGTGGAAGTTGGAACTGTTCTTTCTTTCAGGTTTGTAGGTTACCAGCCGCAGAATATAACCGTAACCAAAGCGGAAGAAAACCTGGCTGTAACACTGCCACTGGATAGCAAGCAGCTTTCAGAAGTAGTGGTAACTGCCCTTGGTATTAAGCGTGAAGAAAAAGCGCTGGGTTATGCTATATCGCAGGTAAAAGGCGAGGAACTGACTAATGCCGTTTCTAATAACTGGACAGATGCCTTATCTGGTAAAGTTGCCGGCCTGAACATGGTGAAATCTGGCGGTGGCCCGGTAGGCTCTAACAAGATAGTACTGCGCGGCGAAAACAACCTGACCGGTAATAACGAAGCCCTTATAGTGGTAGATGGTGTGGTAATGAGCAGCCCGCGTACCGGTACAGGCAGCGGTGCTTACCTGTCATCAGACAACCCTGTAGACTTTGGTAACGGACTGAATGATATCAACCCGGAAGATATTGAGAGTGTATCTGTGCTGAAAGGACCTGGTGCTGCGGCACTTTATGGTGCCAGGGGTGCTAACGGTGCGATCATCATCACTACAAAATCCGGTAATTCTAAAAAGAAAGGTATTGGCGTTACTTTTAACTCTAATACAACTATAGGCACTATCTCTAACTGGCCTGATTACCAGTATGAGTACGGTCAGGGCCTTGGTGGTCAGGATTTGTGGTACTCTTACCTGAACACCGAAGATGGTAAAAGCACTAAAAGTACCAGTTCTGCCTGGGGGCCTCGCTTTAATGGCCAGAGCTATTACCAATACGACCCGCTAACCGACTCTACAGGTGCCGAAAGAACTCCTTGGGTACCTTACAAAAATAACCGTAAAGATTTCTTCCAGTCTTCTAAAACGTTCCTGAACAGCATCAGCATCGATGGTGGCAACGAACGTACTTCAGCCCGTTTATCTTTCACAAACCTGCAGAACGAGTGGATCGTGCCGAACACTGGTTATAAGCGCAACACCATCGCAGTTTCATTAAACCATAAGGTTACTGATAAACTACAGTTCGCTACCAAAATTAACTATACCAACAATACCAGCGATAACCTGCCATCTACAGGGTATAACAACCATACCATCATGTACTTTATCAGAGGTTTATCTCCTAACCTTGACCTTAATTGGTTTAAGCCTTACTGGAAAGTAGGGAGAGAAGGAATAGAGCAGCATACTCCTTTCAGCGGTATCCTGGATAACCCTTACCTGCAGGCGCATGAAATGCTTAACAGCTCTAACCGTGATGGTATAGTTGGTAACGTATCAGCTACTTACAACTTTACAAATGATTTAAGCCTGATGGTGCGTTCATCGCTTGAATTTGCGCACGATGCACGTTCGCAGCAGCGCCCTTGGGATACACAGAAGTTCCCGTTTGGTATGTACCGCACGCAGAACATCTTCAGCCGTGAGACGAACAACGACTTCCTGTTAAGCTACAAGCGCGAAATATCTGATAAGTTTGACGGAGGTCTTTCGTTGGGTGGAAGCATGATGAGTAACCGTTATACAAGAGACGAACTTCGTGCTGAAAAACTGCTTGTACCAGGTATTTTCTCTTTTGCAAACAGCAAGGAAACCCCTATCTCCTATCCATTCCGCAGCGGTTATGATGTAAACAGTATTTATGCGCTGGGCGAGTTCAGCTACGATAATGTAATCTTCCTGGATGTTACCGGTCGTCAGGACTGGACAAGTACACTTGCCAGTAAGTCTAAACCTGAATCAAGCCCATTCTTATATTACTCAGTAAACCTGAGCGGTATTATCTCGGACATGGTACAGATGCCAAATTCTATCTCGTTCCTGAAAGTAAGAGGTTCTTATGCCGAGGTAGGTAGTGGTGGTACCGATCCTTATCTTACAGCTTACACTTATGGTGTAGAAGAAGGTTTCCCATCAGGGCTTGCTAACCCGGGTACGCTGCCAAACTATGACCTGCTGCCATTACGGACAAAGAGTACAGAATTTGGTCTGGATGTACGTTTGTTCAAGAGCCGGTTAAACTTTGATGTGTCTTTATATCAAAGTGAAACAAAAGACCAGATACTACAAGCGCCACTTGACCGCTCTACCGGTCACAGCGCACAAATCCTGAATGCCGGTCTTGTAAAGAACAAAGGCATAGAGATACAGGCTAGCGCAAAACTGGTTGAGGACTGGAATGGCTTTGACATGGGTGTATTTGCCACTTATGCTTCTAACAAAAATGAAGTTGTAGAACTTACCGATAGCCTTACTACATTAATAATGGCCTCTGGCCCACGCGGAACTATGGAAGCACGCCCGGGCGGACCAATGGGAGCAATTTATGGCCTTGGCTACGAGCGCGCCCCAGACGGACAGATCATTTACGGTGAAGACGGTTTACCGGAACTGAGCAATGAGGTGAAATACATTGGCAAAGTAACCCCGGACTGGAGAGGAAGCATCGGCACAAACCTGAAGTACAAGCAATTTGGACTGAATGTATTGTTTGATGGTCAGTTTGGTGGTAAAGCTTATTCATTAACACACGCTGTGTTAATGGAAGAAGGTAAATTAAAGAAGTCGTTGCCAGGCCGCTACAACGGTATAGTTGGTGATGGTGTGATAATGAATGCTGATGGCAGCTACCGCAAGAATGATGTACTGGTAATGAATATGGCACAGTACTATACTGCTCACTTCCAGCGCGATAACGTGGAAGCCAACACCTTCAGCACAGACTATATTAAACTTCGCGAAGTTCGCCTTGACTACCAGGTGCCTGCTACCCTGCTGCAGAAAATTAAAGTACAGCGTGCCAGCATTGGTGTATTTGGTCGCGACCTGTTCATGATCACCGAATGGCCTGCCTTCGATCCTGAAGTAGGTACATTAAGTGGAAGCGATATAGTAGGTGGATTTGAAGTAGGACAGTTCCCACCAACAAGAACATTCGGTCTGAACCTGACAGTAGGCATTTAATTAATCGGAAGAAGTCATCATGAAAAAGATAAAATTATTCGCACTTTCGGCTTTGGCGGTTACATGCCTTGCCACGTCCTCGTGTACCAAAGACTTTGAGGAACTAAATACAAACCCGAACGCATCCGAGGCTGCTACTCCTGCCTCTTTGCTGGCACCTGCGTTGCACGATGTAGTTACACGAAACAACAACCGTGCGCTGCGCCTGAACAATGAGCTGATGCAGGTACACGCAACCGTGTTAAACAACGACGAGATTCACCGCTATGTGGTAAGACCGGGTGAGTCGGATTATATGTGGAACAACTGGTATCTGCAGCGCACTAACTTTGTGGATATCTACAACAGTGCCCTGTTAACGCAAAACAAGAGCTACATGGCTATTGGTTTGATACTGGATGTATGGGTTACTTCGCTTATAACAGATATGTTCGGCGATGTGCCTTATTCAGAAGCCAACAAAGGCCGCGATGGTGTGCTTCAGCCAAAATTTGATAAGCAGGAAATAATCTACAAAGACCTGTTTGCGAAACTGGAAGAAGCAAATGCACTTCTGGCTGCCGAAATAGCTGCTGCTGAAGCTGCAGGTAAGTTTCCTACGCTTCCAGAAGCTGAAGCATCGCTGGACCCGCTGTATAATGGCAATCTGCCTTTATGGCGTAAATTTGGTAACTCGTTGTATCTGCGACTTTTAATGCGTACTTCAGGCCGCCCGGAAGCTGGTGCAGCAGGTAAGATTCGTGAGATGGTAGAAACAAACCCTGGTTTTTACCCGATCTTCTCAAATAACGAAGAATCGGCTATTCTGAGATATACCAGTACATTACCACTGGTTTCGGCATTCACAAACCTACGTGATTACGACTTTAATGGTAGTCATGGTTTGACTGAGTTCTTCATTGATAACCTGAACGAGATGGAAGATCCTCGTTTGACAAGATGGGCAACCTTGTTTGGTTCAGTCTACTCTGGTATACCTAGCGGTTATGCTGCAGGAAATATTCCGGAGCGTCAGTCAACGTATCAGGTGGCACTTAAAAATGAGCCACTTTTAGGTAACATCATCAACTATGCTGAAGTGCAATTCATTCTTTCCGAAGCTGCTCTGAGAGGTTACATTACTGCTGATCCTAAAACATATTACGACCAGGGTGTAACAGCTGCTATAACTATGTGGGACCTGGGTGTTCCGGCTGGGTACCTGGAGAAAGAGGCTGTAGCATGGAACGAAGCCGGAGGATTTGAGGACAAGCTGGAGCAGATCATGTTACAGAAATACTTTACGCTGTTCTTTACCGATTTCCAGCAGTGGTATGAATTCCGCAGAACAGGTCACCCGGTATTGCCTATTGGCCCGGGCGTGCAGAACAACGGTCTGATGCCATCTCGTTTCAGATACCCGGTAGTAGTACAGTCGCTGAATGGCGCCAACTACAACGCTGCTGTAGCAGAAATGGGTGGAGACGATATCAATACCAAAGTTTGGTGGGATATAGACTAACAGTTGTAACGAACTATAGATTTTAAAGACAAACGTCATGAAAAATAGATATTTATCATTTCTGGCCATTTGCTTAAGTGTTTTAGGTTTTACCTCGTGTGTGGAGGAAGACCCGAACCCGGCAATTGGCACGCCTAACCCGGTGGCATCTTTATATGTGGTGCGCGATGCATTTCACGAAAAAGACCTGGCTTTAGGACAAGGACCCTTATTTGGCGCTTACACTGCAGGTGGCGTTGTAGTATCAAACCCGGATGGTAAGAACTGGCCAACTGGTGTTGTTGCTATTCAGGATTCGTGGAGAGGCATGCAAAGAGGCATGTTACTTAACATTGGCGAAGAAGCTGCTGCAAACTATAGCGTAGGCGATTCTATATTGTTTGATGTAAGAGGAACTGTACTTACCCGTAAGAATGGTGTATTGCAGATAAATGGTCTGAAGCCAGCAAATATACAGGTTAAAGCTACAGGCTTGCCAGTGGCACCAAAAGCTGTTGCAGTAGGGGAATTGCTTGCAAATTTTGACAAGTATGAAAGCATGCTGGTAATGGTGACCGGCGATATGGACCCGCTCCCCGTTACCGGCGAAACTTATTCGGGCAACAAGCAGATCGGTGATGGATCAGGTAAAACGATAACACTGCATACTGCTGCTGATGCAACTTTTGCCAGTCGTAAACTGCCTGCAAGTGCAAGCTTTGTGGGTGTTCTGACAAAGTCTGAGGACGGAACACCTGTACTTCGTATGCGCACCTTGGCAGACGCGCTTAACCCAAGCGGACCTATTTACCCGAACTGGCCGGAAAGCTTTGAGTCACCTGCTGCTGCAACTAAATCGAGCTACGACATGACTTCAAAGGGCTTGACAAATGAAGTAGACCTAAGTACAGGTAACTGGACCCTTTATCAGTCTATACTTGGTGAAACCGGAGACAGAGATGTTATAGTTTCCGGAAATCAGGCAGTACGTTTCAATCAGAAAAGAACAGATGCTGCATTACTGCAGATGAACTTTGATTTGCCAAATGGTGCATCTAAAGTTACTATATGGTATGCTACATACTACACTGACCCTACCAGCAAATGGGCGTTAGAGTACTCTCAGGACCAGGGCACTACCTGGACCCAGGTGGGAGATGTTGTTGCAGACGCCGGACGTGCTCATAAGATGGCTACGTTCCTGATGGATATTACAGGACCTGTTCGTTTCAGAATAAATAAATTAGGACTTGGTACCACAGAAGCAAACGGCCGCTTAGGTGTGGATGACTTCGCAGTTTACCAGAACTAACAGCATACTATAAAAGAGGCGACCTGCTATTGTGGGGCGCCTCTTTTTACTTTCCGCAGCTGGCAACTATAGTTTGCAACTATAAAATACGAGCAGCTGCAAATCTAAACCTGATCTCTGACTATAGTTGGCGCATTTCCAGGTTAATCAGTTTTATAATACCTCTTTCGGTACTGGCAAGGTCAACTATAAACACAGGCTTTGCCAGTTCTGAAAGTAATAACATAACACCAGGTATTTCCGCCTGACAAGTTGAATAACATGCTTAAACCGATACACTTTATAGTTGCCCTGCTGTTTGTATTTGTTGGCTGCTCAAGCGACAAAACTGAACCTGCACCTATCAAACCGGAAACGGGGAAAGTGACTCCTGTTAGCGCTACGTTTCCTGCAGCGGTTTTTACAGATGTGAGCCTGGTTCAACAAAACAAAGCCTCCCTGACTATCCTGAATCAACTGATCGCCCTGATCAATGCTACCCCGAAAGATGCAACGTTACACCTGAGCATTTTTCTGTTTGATTACCCGGAACTGATACAAGCCATTAAAACCGCCAACGACAGAGGCGTTAAACTACACGTGGCCATGGATATGGGTCGCGAAGAATCTTTGGAAGTGAACCCGCTTACTTTCCATGAATTAAAAAGAGTGCTGGAAGCCAAAGGCAATGTTATCGTTCCGGTTTATAACGATGCCAGCTCCATAGCCATCAACCACAACAAATTTGTTATCTTCTCTGACCTCGAAACTACAGCTGGCAAGGTACAGAATGTGGTTTTCCAGACATCTCATAACTTTACTTTAGCCGATGCTCGCAAATTCCAGGATGCAGTGATGCTGGCGGATGCAGGTTTGTACGGTGCCTTTAAAACCTACTGGACCGATATGCAGGCGAAAGCTGCGTCGGGAATGAAGAACTATAACTATACCGAATACACGGATGCTGCAAAAGGTATTAACGGCTACTTTATGCCAAAACGCCGCAACGGAACAGCTTACGGTGATGATACGATCATAGAGTTTCTGAACAGCATACAGGATCCGGCTTCGGCAACTATAAAAATAGGCATGTCTGACTGGACAAACTCACGCCTGAACATAGTAGAGAAGCTTGCCGAACTGCAGGCGCAGGGCGCAACTATAGAAGTGGTTGTGAAGAACAAGATTGATGATAACATCATGACCGGTTTAAGGCAACTACAGCAGAAAGGCGCTTACCTGAAAGTATACGACATCTCAAAAGCCAACATCCATTCAAAATTTATACTGATAGAAGGCAACTGGTTGGGTAAAAACGCAAAGGTGTTGATAACCGGCTCGCATAACTTTACCAACAATGCCCTCCGCAACAACAACGAAGTAATGGTGCTGCTAAAGGACCACGCTCTTTTCGCGAACTATACTACCTATTTCGAAAACCTTAAAACAGTACCCGGCATTTAACCAGACACGACCATGAAGAGAAGATCCTTTCTGGAGCGCATGCTCCTTTTTTCGGGCGGACTTGTACTTAGTGGCAGCTACACAGCTGCACTGGCAACACCCTCAAAACTAACTATAAAAGGCAGGATTACGGCTGGTAGTAAAAAGCTGGCAAATGTGGTAGTGTCGGATGGGTATAGCGTGGTAAAAACAAACCGAAAAGGCAAGTACGAACTTCCGGTAAATGAGCTGGCTAAGTTTGTGTTTGTATCGGTGCCTGCCGGTTACGATTTCCCGAACGAGAATGGTATTGCCCGGCACTACCAGTACCTGGACCATAGCAGCAAACAAGACTATAACTTTGAACTGAAGCCGCTGCCAACCGACGATACAAAGCACAGCTTTATTATCTGGGCAGATCCGCAGCCTCGAAACAAAAAAGATGCACAACGCATGTTGGATGAGTCGGTTCCTGATGTGCAGAAAACATTGGCCGGTATGGCCGCCGGTACCCTCGTGCACGGCATTACAGTAGGCGATATTACCTGGGATAATCCCGAACTTTACAAACAGTATGACCAGGGCGTGGCTACGATGGGTGTTCCGTTTTTCCAGGTACTTGGTAATCACGACCAGGACCTGAACAAAGGCGGCGACGAAGTTTCGGATAAGACGTTTGAAGCTACTTATGGCCCTACCTATTATTCGTTTAACCGCGGAAAGCTGCATTACGTGGTGCTGGATGACGTGCGTTATCTGGGCAAGGACAAACAATACGACGGGTACATTACAGAGCGCCAGTTGAAGTGGTTAGAGAAGGACCTGGCCATGGTGCCGACCGATAACCTGGTTATACTTTGCTCGCATATTCCGGTGCACTGGGGCGTGAAGAACAAAGAAGAGCTTTACCCGATCCTCAAAAACCATAAAGTGCATATCATGACGGGGCACACGCACTATAACCGTAACGTAATAGAGCAGGATATTTTCGAGCACAACCACGGCACCGTGTGTGGTAACCTCTGGACCGGACCTGTTTGCGGCGATGGAGCACCGGGCGGTTATGCGGTATATGAAGTTGATGGCACAGACATGAAGTGGTACTATAAATCGACAGGGTTTGATGCAGACCACCAAATGACCATTTATATGCAGCCTGCAGAAGAGCAACAGCAGCGCATGCTGGTAAACGTCTGGAACTGGGACCCGGAATGGAAAGTAGAGTGGTGGGCCGATAACCAGTATAAAGGTACATTACAGAACATCATATCTCATGATCCGGTTGCCTGGGAACTATACCAGGGAGATCAGCTGCCGAAAGGACGTACCTATGTTGAGCCGCGCGAAACAGAACACTTTTTTGAAGCTTTTGTGCCGGCAACTGTAAAAGAGCTGAAAGTTGTAGCCACAGACCGCTTCGGCAGAAAATACGAGAACCGGAAAGCTGTTTCTTAAACTATAGTTTTACTTCGGTCAAAGAAAACGGGGTGCTAACTATAATCAAAACAAAACTATAGTTTATACCCCGATCAATACGATAGAATATACTTATGATACGTAAATTACTGCCTGTAGCGCTTGGCGCCATGCTCCTGGTAACGGGGTGTAAAAGCACAGAAACTATGACGGCACAACAAACTAACCCATCCTTCCCGGCTTTTGATACGGAAGGCCACCGTGGCGCCCGCGGCCTGATGCCTGAAAACTCTATTCCGGCCATGATGAAAGCGCTGGAACTGGGTGTGACTACCCTGGAAATGGATACCCACGTTACCAAAGACGGTAAAGTTGTTGTTACCCACGACCCGTACATCAACCACCTGTATGCCCGGACACCGGATGGCAAGGATTTGACAAAAGAGGAAAGCAAGAACTACGCGATCTACCAGCTGGATTATGAGCAGGTACGCCAGTTTGAGCTGGGCACCAAATTCTATGACACCTATCCGCATCAGGAAAAAGTAAAAACCTATATTCCGTTGCTGGCAGAGCTGATAGACTCGGTGCAAAACCATTTAAAGACCAACAACCTGCCGCAGGTATTTTATAACATCGAGACAAAATCTGTAGCTGACGGCGATAAGAAGATACACCCGGAGCCTGCCGAGTTTGTGAAGAAGCTGGTAGAAGTGCTGGAAGAGAAGAATATAACGCCCTGGGTTATAGTTCAGTCTTTTGACCCAAGAACATTGCAGGTGCTGCATCAGCAGTATCCGCATATCAAGGCTTCGCTGCTGGTAAGCAACAAGGATAGTTTTGAGGAAAACATTGCCCGCTTAGGTTTTACGCCTCAGGTTTACAGCCCCAGCTATAAACTGGTAACTCCAGAACTGCTGGCCAAAGCGCATGCCCAAAACATCAAAGTTATTCCCTGGACGGTGAATACTGTAGAAGATATAACCCGCCTGAAAGCGATGGGAGTTGATGGCATTATCTCTGATTATCCGAATTTGTTTAAGGAAGTGCAGGAGTAAAGCTATAGTTGATCATCTCCGATGTCCTTTAAAGTTAAATCCTTTTCATTTTAGGAAATAAAGTTGCTATGGCGCGAGCGTCTTCGCTCGTGTCGAACTATAGTTGGGCCTCCGGCCCAGTGGATCGCAGATCCACCATTATAGTAAGTCACGGATCACAGATCCGCGCCAGCAAAACGAAAGAATGAAACGGCCCTCTTGGAAGGGGGATGATGACCCTACCAGATAAATTAAATCAACACAACTATAAAACGATAGTACCCAACCATACCATGAAGCGAAGTACCCAACTATACATTTCTACTCTTTTCATTCTCAGCTTGCTCGCTACTAATGCCATCGCTCAGGAAAACTCAGAGTCTGAAAATGCGACAGGAATAATGGTAAAAGAAGGCACAAAACCTACAGTTGCAAAATACGACAGTACCTATCGCCCGGGGACGTACCAGGTGCAGGTGGATTATTTCAGGAAATATAAAAACTCGAAAAAGGATATCCTCTTTTTAGGAAATAGCCTGACTGCACACATAGACTGGGCTGAGCTGCTTGAAAATAAAAACGTCCGCAACCGCGGCATCTCCAGTGATATCACCTTTGGCGTGTTAGAGCGCCTGGACGAGGTAATTGAGGGAAAACCTGCTAAGGTGTTTTTATTGATCGGGATAAATGATATTTCGCGAAACGTACCCGAAGAAGTGATACTGGCTAACTATAGAAAGATAGTGCGCAGGATAAAAGCCGGCTCTCCTAAAACAAAGATTTATGTGCAAACGCTGCTGCCAACCAACAACAGTTTCGATAAGTTTAAGAAGCACTATAACAAGGAAAAACAAACCTCAACTGTAAATCAGGGAATCAAACAGATTGCCGCCGAGGAGAACGTGACGCTGATAGACCTGCACCCGAATTTTGCTGACACAGAAGGGAAACTAAAGCTGGAATACACTCACGATGGCTTGCATCTGACTATTGATGGTTACAAGGTCTGGGCTGAGATCCTGAAAAAACATCTTTAAAAGTAGGACTCTTGGTGCTCACCGCATCAGGAGGTTTTGTACGCGTATGGGGAACGCGTCTGCCTGGCGGGAGCTTTATGCACCTGTCAGGTTTTTTATACGATAGTTACTTTTATGCCCATGCCTTCCAGGGCTTTTACCGTGTAATCTGAGATACCGCTATCGGTTATGATCTGGTCTATATCATCGAAACCGCAGATCTTGCCAAACCCTCTTTTCCCGAACTTGGTGGAGTCTGCCAAAACTATAGTTTTCTGAGATACTTTGATCATCTGGCGGTTCAGGTGCGCTTCCATTACGTTTGTTGTGCTCAGCCCAAAATCCAGGTCAATTCCATCTACCCCCAAAAACAGTTTACTGCACGAAAAATCAGCCAGCACACTTTCGGCATAAGGGCCAGTAACCGACGAGGAACTTTTACGAAGTACACCGCCCAATTGCATCACCTCAATTTCGGGGTGGCGGTTAAGTTCCAATGCTATGTTGAGGGAAGAGGTGATTACTGTTAAGTTACTTTTCGGCTGAATGTTTCGTGCCAATGCCAGCACCGTGGTGCCTGATGCAATAAGTATAGAATCGTTGGGAACGAGCAAACTGGCAGCAGCCGCACCAATGCGCATCTTTTCAGTAGATTGTATCTTCTCCTTCTCATTAACCGATCGGTCTGTAGTGTAAGGGTTGTTAGCTGTAGCCCCGCCATGCGTACGGAATAGCAAGCCTTTGTCTTCCAGTAGTTTAAGATCTTTGCGTATCGTAACCGACGACACACTCAGCTTCTCGCAAAGGTCCAGCACGTTTACCTGCCCTTCCTGTTTCAGGCTGCTTAAAATATGCTGGTGTCGTTCGGCTAGAGTTAACATAGAAGGTTGTGTAGGTTTGTGATGTAAATATAGCGGGTTAGGTAGATTAATGGAAGGGGAGGAGGTTATAGTTTGGGTTTGATTTAACGGTTGGGCTATGGTGCATTTATGCACTATAGCTGGTGTTAGCGTTCTGTTTAATTCACTTCTTTATTATTTGCATAAAGCAATGAGTCGCTCAATCCACCCCCAGAATCATAGTTATAGAACATTCCATGCCGCAGGCCTTTTTGATAGTTATAAATCTGCCATTTATTGCCATTCTTCCAATACATGGTCTTTTTTCCATGCAATAGTCCATCATTCCAATAGGACTCTTCTTTTAAGTGTTTTCTATCATTGTCATACCAAAAGCGCCACAAGCCTTCCTTGCGACCATTCTTAAGCTGGCCTTCGCTACGTGGAGTCGATTTAAGGTTGGTGATATAGTAGGTTTTATCTAAAGTTAGAATCGTATCCTTCTCTGGGGTTAGTTTTACTTTTAGTTTTAAAGGGACTACCTTTTCAATTACTTCACCTTCCGCCATGCTTCTATCTACTATAGTAACTGTTATCTCATTCATTACAGTCTGTAATGGATATGTATGACGGTCGAACACTTTCATAAGCGGTTGCTCGCCGAATTGCTTAAAATAACTGGAGTCATTTCGCACCGTGACCATATAAACTTCCCCGTGATTTAAAGTATCATAGTTCGCACTAATCCTATTTATGAGCAGCGAGGGGTCGTAGGCAGGACGCTGATTGAAAGGTTTTACTATGAAAGTCACATAGAGAAGAACGCAAAAGCAGCAAATAAAGAGAAAGTTTCCTATTACCCCTATCCAAATTAATCCATGAGCTTTAGCTCTAGTTTTTCTTATCCCACTGATTAAGCCTATCAAACTTGTTATCCCTGATGTTAAAACTGGGATGGCAACTATACCATTAGTAATCAAGGTCCCTTCACGTGCTGGAGGCAATAAGTCATTAAGGAAGAAAGGTATAACTAATAACCCTATGCTTAAAAGCAACAGATAGAATGTGTTTGTTTTCATTGCTTAATATTAACGCTGACGTGCTGGTATAGCAGAGGCGTAGGGTGAGCAAGTCTTGCTGCTATACTTTGTTGGGCTATCGTTATTTTTAATCATTATCCAGAAGTTCTTCAGTTTCATCATTAATTGGACTTCCAGTCAAAAATGCGTCTATAGCAATTCTTAATCTTTCACTAAACTGGGTATAGTTATCTGGAAGATTCTTTATTTCGAATAAATCATTTTTATCAAAATGACAGCCAATTAGAAGTAAATAATATTGATTACTCTTAATTATTTTATAGGTTAAATCACGAGAAAGACTTTCTTCGTTTCTTAATTCAAATGCAAGCAATTTAATCGAATTGTAGTACTTCCAGAATGCAACTTCATTAAACGTCCATCTTTCATGTATGAAGTCAAGAAAGCTTTCATTTTCTGTAGCAGCATTGTCTTCAATAATTTTTTTAGCTTCTTCTTTATTCATTCCTTATGTGGCCCAACTATAGTATAAACGGAGTTTATTTCGTTTATACTTCCATAAACGGTGGCTAAACGAAACTGGATCAACGAATATAATATATATTCATCATAATATATAATTAAAGTAACTGCTGGATTTTCATAGCTATACCATTCCAATAACCACTGAATAATTCCACCATTTTTCCGACCTTTGCACCGGACTATAGCTACAGAAACTATGCAACGCCCAGTTAAGCTTGTGATTTTTGCCGGTATTGTGCTGGTACTTTTATACTTTATAAACGAGACCTTCCTGAGTGAAGAAAACTATATCAAACCACTTTTAAAAGAGCGTGAAGACAAAGACCTGTCGTTCAGGAGCCGGACGAATAGCCCGTTTACTGAGGATGACCGCCGCGATTTTAAAAACCTGGTATACTACGAGCCAAACGTAGCTTACAGGGTTACTGCCAAATTAGAAGACTTGCCAACACAGGATACGTTGCTGATACCGCTTACTAACGGAAGTTATGAGCCTTACCTGCGCTATGCCATTGCAAATTTTGAACTGGAAGGCCAGCCCCAGCGCCTGACATTGTATAAAAAACTGGCGAAAGAAGACAAAGACCAATGGTTTGTTCCCTTCACCGATAAGACCAACGGCTTCGAGACTTATGGCGGCGGCCGCTACCTGGATATACCTTATAAAGAAGATGCGAAGACGGTGGTGCTGGATTTTAACCGTGCCTATAGTCCGTTCTGCGCCTTCAACCCTGAGTATGTTTGTCCGGTACCACCAAAAGATAACCGCCTGACAATTGCAATTCCGGCAGGAGAGAAGACTTACGAAATAAAGAAGTAAGCCTGATTTTTGTCTGAACAAGGATTTTTAAAGACCCGGCAGTGTGCGGAACTCCTGCTAGTGTCTGATATATAGTTTTATAGTTTACGTGGTCCAACCACCCCCAATGCCTCAGAGCTACGCTCGCTACCTTCTAAAACGCTTCTCGGTAGTCTAAGGCGGGGAGCTTTTCTGCTTTGTCATCTCGAACAGCGTGAGAGATCTGGTACGGTTTAACATCCCCCTTCGCCCCCTTCAAAGGGGGACTCTCTGACTTTGCTATAGTTACGTCTATAGTTCTATAGTTACAGCCTGTCGAGCGGACAGGTCGCGACCTGTCCCTACGGAACTATGACCACGATAAAACTCGAAGCTTACCAGTTCAAACTATAATAAGGCGGTTGCTATGAGAAATATCACAGTCTTTGGGTTGAGCGCCTTGTGAATATCTGGTGGCGAAGCCATTGCGAGGCACGAGCAAAAGAGATTCGCACAGCGCGATGCCCAAAGACGGGGCCTCCCGGCCGTGAGGGCACCAAAGCCAACTATAAAACAATAGGTAAGTAAAGCTCCCAGGATGAAGAGTGGTTTGAATGAATAGCTTCAGGCAGAAAGTATAGTACAGACGCCCCGGAACAAGTCCGGGATCTTCGACTAACAGGAGCTTCGCACGCTGCTAGGTCTGGCAACTATAACCTGTAATAGATTACTCGGCTGCATTCGGGTTAAAAAATCAGAAACTATAAACCCTACAATTTCACATCACTTGCAGCACTAAACAGAATAATGCTTAATTTTGAAGTTGACTGACCTGCTGAGGCGGGTTATACTTTAAAAAGAATAAAAAATACGACATGCTGATCTCACTCGACTGGTTAAAACAGCTGATACACATAGATAAATCTGCGGAAGAAGTTGGTAGTTTGTTAACAGGTGCAGGCCTGGAAGTAGAAGGAATTCATAAACTGGAAGCCGTAAAAGGTGGCCTCGAAGGTATTGTGATTGGTGAAGTACTTACCTGCGAGCGCCACCCGGATGCTGATAAATTGAGCCTTACTACAGTTGATATCGGGACAGGTGAGCCAAGCCAGATCGTGTGTGGTGCGCCAAACGTGGCGGCTGGCCAGAAAGTGGTAGTAGCAACCGTGAACAGCACACTTTACCCAACAGGCGGCGAAGCTTTCAAGATCAAAAAGTCGAAAATACGCGGAGCAGTTTCGGAAGGGATGATCTGTGCGGAAGATGAGATCGGTATTGGTACGTCGCATGCAGGTATTATGGTTTTGGATACGGACCTTCCTAACGGAACGCCTGCCGCTGACTATTTCGGCCTGAACCCGGATGAAGTTTTTGAGATTGGTTTGACGCCAAACCGCGCCGATGCTGCATCGCATTTTGGTGTGGCCCGTGACCTGCAGGCTTTACTGAAAACCCCGGCTATACTTCCGGACACAGCTGCATTTAAAATTGAGAATACCAGCCGAACTATAACCGTTGAAGTTGAGAACCTGGAAGCCTGCCCGCGTTATGCCGGAGTAACTATAACTGGTGTAAAAGTTGGCCCATCGCCGGAGTGGTTGCAGAAACGCCTGCGTGCTATCGACCTGTCGCCGATCAACAACATTGTAGATGTTACCAACTATGTGCTGCACGAGTTGGGTCAGCCACTGCACGCGTTCGATGCCGACCAGATTGCAGGCGATAAAATTATAGTTAAAACTATAGCAGAAGGCACCACCTTTATAACGCTTGATGATGTAGAGCGCAAAATGAGGGCCAACGACCTGATGATCTGCAACGCGGAAGAGCCAATGGCGATTGCCGGTGTGTTTGGCGGTAAAAAGTCGGGTGTAACTGAAGCAACTACAACTATATTCATCGAAAGCGCTTACTTTTCACCGGATTATGTGCGCCGCACGGGTACCACGCACGGCTTAAAAACCGATGCATCGTTCCGTTTTGAGCGTGGCACCGACCCGAATATGGTAATTACTGCCCTAAAGCGTGCCGCTTTGCTGATGCAGGAAGTTGCCGGTGGGGTTATCTCATCTGATATTGTTGACGTTTATCCACAGCCGATTGAAAACACAGAGCTAAGCCTGAGCATTGAGCGCACACACCAGCTGATCGGGCAGCATATTGGCGCTGATCGCATCAAAACGATACTTACCGATCTGGGTATTGAAGTGAAAGGCGAATCTGAAACGGAGCTCCAGCTTTCTGTTCCGCCATTTAAAGTGGATGTGAAGCGTGAAGCCGATGTGGTGGAAGAAGTGCTGCGTATCTATGGTTTCAATAACATTGAGATGAGCGGGCACATGGCCAGCGACTATATGGCCAGCTTCTCGAAGCCTTATCCCGAGGATGTAACCGATACCATCATGGATTACATCGCCGATAATGGTTTCCTGGAAATCATCACCAACTCTATTACAAACTCAAACTACTATAAACCGGCCGGCGATGCTGAAATGGCAGGACTGGTAAAGGTAGTAAACTATAACTCCGAAGACCTGGATGTGCTACGCAAAAGCATGGTGTTTTCGGGGCTGGAGGTGCTGCGCCGCAATATTAACCGCCGCCAGCGCGACCTGAAATTATTTGAGCTGGGCAAAATTTACCAGCAACTGGAAGACGGCACAACCAAAGAAAGCCGCCGATTGGCATTATACATGGCTGGTAACTTAACTGCCGAAAGCTGGAAACAGCCGGGCGCTAAAATGGCTTTCCACGACCTGGCCGCTGTGGTGCAGAACGTGCTACGCAAGCTGAACGCCTCGGACTACGAAACACAGCCGCTGCAGCCAAATCCGTACATGAAACAGGGCATAGCTTATGTGAAGAACGGAACAGTGCTGGCCGAGATCGGCCCGTTGGATACCGGTGTAGCCAGGTTTATGGAAGTGAAGGAGCAGATTTGGTACGCCGAACTGAACTGGGATTACCTGCTGAAGAAGTACAAAGCCAACCTTACTGCCGAAGAACTGCCGAAGTTTCCGGAAGTGCGCCGCGACCTGTCGCTGGTATTGGATAAGAATGTTACCTTTGACCAGGTGAAGCACATTGCCTTCAGAACGGAGCGCAAGCTGCTGCAGGATGTGAACGTGTTTGACGTGTACGAAGGCGATAAGATAGAGCAGGGCAAAAAAGCCTATGCCATCAGCTTTACCTTGCTCGACAAACAGCAGACCCTGACCGATAAAGTAATTGACTCCACGATGACACGCCTGATGCAGCAATTTGAGAAACAGTTAGGAGCTTTTATCCGCAAATAAGCCATGCCAAAGGACGCGCAACTGCAACAACTCCAGCATATTGAAGATAAGCTGAGAAAACTCATAAGCCGCTACACCGAGGTGCAGCAGCGGTTAAGCAGTGCCCAGGAAGAAATAAAACTTCTGGAAACACAGCTGGAAGAGAAAGATCAGCAAATAAAAAATTTTCAAAATCAGGAGAATATTGTTAAAATTGTAGACACGATAGCAGGAAACCCTGCAAATTCGACTGAGTTAAAGCTCAAGCTAAACGAATATATCAGAGAAATTGATAAGTGTATTGCTTACCTGCGCGACTAAAGTATATGAGTAACAGCGCAGAAAAGGTGAGCAGTAACTATAAAAAACGCAACGGATGAGTGAATTATCAATAAAGATTCGCATCGCAGAACGCGAGTATCCGATGCGTGTAAAGGAAGAAGAAGAAGAAAGGCTCCGAATTGTGGGCAAGTTGCTGAACGAGCGACTAAAATTCTTTAAGGATCAGTTTGGGATCCAGGATAAGCAGGACCTTCTGGCTATGGTTGCGTTTGAAACTATGGTAGAGAAACTGAAACTGGAGGAAGAAAAAAACAAACATCTTTCTAAAGTAGGCCAGCAACTAAATGTGCTGGATGATCTTCTGTCGTCGGTAAAGTAATTCTTTTGTCGAGCAGCCTTTAACGTGTTAGCTATTTTACCGCTTTAACCCCGTCTGTTTGCAGTTACTGCTAATGTGTTTTAATAAACCTTAAAACATGTTAACATGTCCGATATTCTATTAATTCTAATCACCGCCATTGTAGCGCTCGCTGTGGGCGTGTACATTGGGCGTTTGCTGCTGCAAAAGGTATACAAGCAGCAGGAAGTAGCCGCCCGCCAAAAGGCAAAAGCTATTATTCGTGAGGCGGAGATCAACGCCGAAGCCATCAAAAAAGACCGCATGCTGGAAGCTAAGGAGAAATTCCTGAAGCTGAAATCTGAGTTTGAAGAAGAATCAAACAAGAAAAAGAACATTATCATCCAGAACGAGAACAAGGTAAAGCAGCGCGAGCAGCACGTTACCAAGCAGATGGAAGATAACAAGCGCCGTGAGAACGAATTGAACAAAGAAAAGGAGGCCCTTAACTTACAGTTAGAGCACCTGCACAAGCGCAAAGAAGAAGTAGAGAACCAGCACAAAGAAGTTGTTAGCCAACTCGAGAAAATTGCCGGCCTTACTGCGTCTGAAGCCCGCGAACAATTGGTTGATGCCCTGAAGAGCGAAGCTACTACACAGGCATCTTCTCACATTAAAGACATCGTAGCGCAGGCCAAACTTACCGCTACCAAAGAAGCTAAGAAAATTGTAATCGAAACTATACAGCGCACGGCAGCAGAGCATGCTATCGAGAACTGCGTTTCGGTATTCAACATCGAAAGCGATGATATTAAAGGTAAGATCATTGGTCGTGAAGGACGTAATATTCGCGCTCTTGAAGCTGCCACTGGCGTTGAAATTATAGTTGACGATACTCCTGAAGCCATCATTATCTCTGGTTTCGACCCGGTTCGTCGCGAAATTGCACGTCTGTCGTTGCACCGCCTGGTAGCGGATGGTCGTATTCACCCGGCCCGTATCGAAGAGGTAGTTACCAAAACACGCAAAAACATTGAAGAAGAGATCGTAGAGATCGGTGAGCGTACCGCTATCGATCTTGGTATCCATGGTCTGCACCCTGAGCTGATCAAGATGGTGGGTCGTATGCGCTTCCGTTCATCTTATGGCCAGAACTTACTGCAGCACTCTCGTGAAGTTGCTAACCTTTGCGCAACTATGGCTGCTGAGCTTGGCCTGAACGTGAAACACGCGAAACGTGCCGGCTTACTACACGATATTGGTAAAGTAACGCCAGACGAGCCGGAATTGCCGCACGCGATCATCGGTATGGAGCTTGCCAAGAAATACAAGGAACATCCGGATATTTGTAACGCCATCGGTGCTCACCACGATGAGATCGAAATGACAGCGATGATATCACCATTGATTCAGGCATGTGATGCTATCTCTGGTTCAAGGCCAGGTGCTCGTCGCGAGATCATGGAGTCATACATCAAGCGTCTGAAAGATCTGGAAGCAGCAGCTATCTCTTTTGAAGGTGTGAACCAGTGTTACGCCATTCAGGCTGGCCGTGAACTTCGCATTATGGTGGACGCTGATAATGTAACTGACGAGAAAGCCGCACAGCTGTCGTTTGATATTTCGCAGAAGATCGAGAAGGAAATGCAATACCCTGGTCAGATCAAGATTACGGTTATCCGTGAGATGAGAGCGATCAGCTACGCCAAATAGTTTTATACTTTTAGCCAAAGTAGGCCGCCTGTTGTACCAGTTACAGCAGGCGGTTTTTGGTTTTATAGTTGCTTATTTGTCATTTCGAACAGTGTGAGAAATCTGAATTCTATAGTTTGATTATCTACGTTCTGCACCGGTTGCTCTTTAGGATTTGTAATCCTAAATCACCTACTATGAGGATTTTAAATCCGGCTTTTAGCAGCATCTCAACAGCTGGTTATGTGTAAAACCGGATTATAAATCCGGATAGTAATATACTTTCAGATTGCAAATCCGAAAGAGCGGTGGTAGGGGTAGTTGGATCAACCCAACTATAAGACTATAACCAGCCATGTCGCCAGGCTTGTCCTTTCCGGACCAGTTGAGTCACAAATTCAACCTTATAGTTTGGCACGAGTTAAAAACTCGCGCCAGCAGTAGTACTACAACTATAGAACTATTGTGTTAACTATAAACTACAACAGCCTTATTCTGCAAATCTGTTAATCCTGAAAATCCTGATTCAGACAAACAAAAAAACGCCTGCAGAAACTACAGGCGCTTTCGATTTATAGATTAGTTGTATTAGTTTCTAACGTACGATCTTGCTAAGGCCAACTACAACGGCAGCTACGCGGATCGCATCGAAAATGCGTGGCTCAGTGGTACCCAGGTGTAGCACAGAGTTTTCGTGGGAAGTGATGCAGCGCTCACAACCGTTAATAGCTGAAATAGCTAAGCTCATCAGTTCGAAAAACTCTTTACCGAGAACAGGCTTCAGCATAATATTCATCTTTACACGTGCAGGAAGCTGTTCATAAATATCCTTGTTGGCAAAGTGGCGGAAACGGTAAAGAATATTGTTAGTAGCCAGCAGCGATGCACAGGCAATGGCTTCCGATACTTCGCCAAGGTCGGCACCGTTTTCCAGGGCTTTCTCCTCAAATGCTTTGCTTAGTACATCATTTTCTTCGTTGGCAGCGGCAGCAAGCGCTAACAAATAAGCTTCTTTAGGGGACAGTTTTTCGCCTGCAAGAGCCGATTTAAGGTTTACGCGCAGGTCGCGGAGATAACGCGATTCGGTTTCGGTCAGTTTTTCCAGGGCCGTGAAAGTGCTGTCTTCGGATAAGCCAAGGTCGCGAAGCAGGTCTGTTTTAGTTTCTTGTGTTGCAGTTAGCATAATGTATGTCTATAGTTTGAGTTAACAGTTGCGGTTGCAGCCCAACTATAGCTGCGCCGCTTCCGCCTCTGTTTCACTCACACCTTATTTTTATAGTTTTTAAACAGCGATCGTTTCTTCGCCTTTTGTCCAGTTGCAAGGGCAAAGCTCGTCAGTTTGCAGGGCATCCAGCACGCGCAGTACCTCAGCCACGTTACGGCCCACGCTCAGGTCGTTCAGGCTCACCCAACGGATAATGCCCTGCGGGTCCACGATGTAAGTAACGCGGTAAGCCACTTTCTCATTGGCTTCCAAAATACCCAACTCTTCGGCCAGCGATTTAGAAGTATCGGCCAGCATCGGGAAACGCAGTTTGTTCAGGTCTTCATGGTTCTGGCGCCACGCCAGGTGTACAAATTCAGAGTCGGTAGAGGCGCCAACAAGCAGGGTGTCGCGGTCACGGAACTCGTCGTAGTTCTTGTTGAATTCAGCTATTTCGGTAGGGCAAACAAATGTGAAGTCTTTCGGCCACCAGAACATCACCATCCACTGGTCGTTGTTTTTGTGGTCTTCGCTGGTGATGTCAGCAAACTCTTTTCCTTTTTCTAATGATACCACAGCCTGTTTTGTAAAAGCCGGGAACGTAGAGCCTACAGATAATATTCTGTTCTGTGTCATGATATGTATTTGGGGTGAATTATAAATTGATTTATAGTTTGGATTAGCTCAGGAAAGCGTTCAGCATCCAGAGTGTTTTTTCGATCTCATTAATGTCTTCGCTTAGCAGGCTTATAGTTCCTTCATCGCCGGTTTCAGCAGCAAGGGCCATGATTTCGCGCTCCAGGTTAAGTATGGCTGTCAGGTTCTGATGTGTGGTGGTTACTGTTTCGGTGTCGCTGCTTAGGTTTGTAGCCTCTTTTATAGTTGACACCCGCAGGTAGTTAGAGAAGGTGTGCAACGGCGGCTGGCCTATCGTTAAAATGCGTTCTGCAATGGCATCAATGCGCGATAAGGCATTATTGTATAGTTCCTCGAATTTAGCATGCAACTGAAAGAAGTTCGCACCCTTGATATTCCAGTGGAAACCGCGCAGGTTCTGATAGTATAAGTGATAGTTTGCAAGCAGTTCATTCAGCTTATCGGCTATCTGTATAGAATCTTCTTTTTGCAATCCTATGTTTGTCAGCTTTGTCATAGTTTCTATAGTTTGAGATATTATTTTCTGTATGATGCTACAAAGGTTATTTTTAAGGCTTCATAAATCAAATTGATTGTTTTTATGATTTGATAGTTGTAAACTATAATATACCTTTGTAATCAACTATTGCTCATTTTATATATTCTTGTAGCTTAATTTTTCTGGTTTATGACTCTTGTTCAATTGGAATACCTGGTAGCGGTAGATACTTACAGGCATTTTGCCACGGCCGCAGAGCATTGCTTTGTAACCCAGCCAACACTTAGTATGCAGCTGCAAAAGCTGGAGGAAGAACTAGGTGTGCAGTTGTTCGACAGAAGCCGGGTGCCCGTGAGACCAACAGAAATAGGGAAGGAGATTATTACGCAGGCGCGGCTTGTACTTGCCGAGTCGAAGAAGATACAGGAGATCGTGCAGAACCAGAAACAGGAACTGAGCGGTGAGCTGAGAATTGGCGTGATACCAACCCTGGCACCTTACCTGATGCCGCTTTTTATCACCAGCTTTTTAGAAAATTACCCGCAGGTAAGAGTGGTGGTGCAGGAGTTGCTGACAAATGAGATCGTAGAGAAGCTGAACCATGAGCAGCTGGATGTTGGCCTGCTTGTTACACCCCTCGAAAATAAAACTATAAAAGAGTTGCCCCTGTTTTACGAAGCCTTTATGGTGTATGTAAACCCGAAGCACGCGCTGGCCAAGCAAAAAGAAATAGACCCCGCAGAGCTGTTGCCTGATGACCTGTGGGTGCTGAACGAAGGCCATTGTTTCCGAAGCCAGGTATTGAACATCTGTAACCGTGGTGGCAAAATTGGCGGATTTGAAGGAGCAAACCTGGACTACAGAAGCGGCTCCCTGGAAACCCTGAAACGCATTGTAGAAACGCAACACGGCCTCACGTTGCTCCCTGAGTTGTCGGTACTGGAAATGCCCGAAGATAAAAAGCAACTGGTAAGACCGTTTAAAGAACCACAACCATTGCGCGAAGTAAGCCTGGTGGTGCACAAAAGTTTCCTGAAAAAGAAGTTGGTAGAAGCACTACAAAAAGAGATAATTTCGTCGGTACCTGAAACTGTAGTTAACCGGAAAAAGCAACGGGTGGTGGGGATAAGTTAGAGAGTTTAAGAGTTAAAAAGTTAGAAAGGTATGGAACCTAGCAGCGTGCGCAGCTCCTACTAGTGTCTGGCAGTAACTATAAACTTAAGCCTATACTGGCGCCGGTATCTATCCGGTGACGTGCAGTGTACGCGAGTCTCCAGACTCGCTGTTTCTATTTGCACAAGTGAGTCTGGAGACTCACACCCACTTAAAGACACCGGTTGGATACCAGCGCCAGCAAATAAGTCTAAACTATAAAAACAAAAAAGACTGCCCGGTTAAGAGCAGCCTTTCTTTATAACTGTAATGTTATGTCAAACTATGCAGTGATGCCGGCTTGCTGAAGGGCAGCAACCATGGCTTCACCGATCTCAGCAGGAGACTCCACTACGTGGATACCGTTCTCGCGCATGATCTTCATTTTAGCAGCTGCAGTATCGTCAGCGCCGCCAACTATAGCACCAGCGTGGCCCATTCTGCGACCAGCAGGAGCCGTCTGGCCTGCTATGAAACCAACTACCGGCTTCTTGTTACCAGTTTCGCTGATGTACTGCGCAGCCATAGCTTCGTAGTTACCACCAATCTCACCAATCATTACGATAGCATCTGTCTCAGGGTCTTCCATCAATAACTGAACTGCATCTTTTGTAGGCGTACCAATAATCGGGTCACCACCGATACCGATAGCAGTAGAAACACCTAAGCCGGCTTTCACGATCTGGTCAGCAGCTTCGTAAGTAAGTGTGCCTGATTTAGAAACGATACCGATACGACCTGGCTTGAACACGAAACCTGGCATGATACCAACTTTTGCTTCACCTGGCGTAATAACACCCGGGCAGTTTGGTCCGATAAGCGTTACATTTTTAGACTTGATGTAGTTTTTAGCAGCCACCATGTCTTTAACAGGAATACCTTCTGTGATACACACGATCACTTTAATACCCGCATCAGCAGCTTCCATAATAGCATCAGCAGCAAAAGCTGGTGGCACGAAAATGATAGATACATCAGCACCAGTTCTTTTTACAGCGTCTGCTACCGTGTTAAAAACCGGCAGGTCTAAGTGGTTGTTGCCACCTTTGCCCGGAGTAACACCACCAACAACGTTAGTACCGTACTCGATCATCTGAGATGCGTGGAAAGAACCTTCAGAACCTGTAAAGCCCTGTACGATCACTTTCGAATCTTTATTTACTAAAACACTCATGTGTATCTTATTTAGTTGTGTATAACCGTCTAATAATAAGGATGTGCAAAAATAGGCTTTTTTATGGCGCGTACAAAAAATAGTTAGAGCTAATATAGTTGATAGTTGCTGGTTATTTGTTGCTCAATGGTAGTAGCTCTTTTCTTTAAAAAGACGATACACATCAGTTTAAGTTAGTCTGTAAACTATAGTTGCCGGAACACTATACGCTGTTTATGGTGTTGTGTCTGCAGTAGGTGCCTGCGATCCTGCTGAAAACATAATTTTAATTACGTACCTTTGCACCCGAGAATTCAAAAATACCTCACATGAAGTATCTGAACCATATAACCGAAGCGATCGGTAACACCCCTCTTGTAAAACTTAACAGTGTTGCAAAAGAAACAAAGGCTACCATTCTGGCCAAAGTAGAATATATGAACCCGGGTAACTCTGTAAAAGACAGAATGGCGATCCGGATGATTGAAGATGCTGAGAAAGCGGGCATTCTGAAGCCGGGCGGCACTATTATAGAAGGCACATCCGGTAACACCGGTATGGGGCTTGCTCTGGCAGCCATTGCCAAAGGCTACAAGTGTATCTTTACGCTTTCTGATAAGCAGAGCAAAGAGAAAATGGATATTTTGCGTGCGGTAGGAGCCGAAGTTATCGTTTGCCCTACCAACGTAGCACCAGAGCACCCGGATTCTTATTACTCAATTGCTAAGCGCCTGAACAAGGAAATACCAAACTCGTTTTACCCGAACCAATACGATAACCTGTCGAACTGGAAAGCGCATTACGAAAGCACCGGTCCGGAAATTTGGGAGCAGAGCGAAGGTAAAGTAACGCACTTTATTACAGGTGTTGGTACCGGCGGTACGGTAACAGGTATCTCTAAGTACTTAAAAGAGAAAAACCCCGCAGTACAAACTATAGGAATTGATACCTATGGTTCTGTTTTCAAGAAGTATAAAGAGACCGGTATTTTCGACGAGAACGAGATATACTCCTATGCTACAGAAGGCATCGGTGAAGACATTCTGCCTAAGAACGTAGATTTCGACCTGATCGATCAGTTTATAAAAATAACCGACAAAGACGGCGCTGTTATGACACGCCGCCTGGCTAAAGAAGAGGGCCTTTTTGTAGGCTGGTCTTCTGGTACTGCCATAGTTGGCGCACTGGAATATGCCCGTGAAAATAACCTGACGGAGAACGATGTGGTAGTTGTATTGCTGCCTGACCATGGTACACGTTACCTGGCCAAGATCTACAACGATGATTGGATGCGTGCCCAAGGGTACATCGACTAACTATAAATTTAAATGAGGAAAGGCCCGGATATGCTTGTCCGGGCCTTTCTTTTTTGTACCTTTAATAGTAGTAAGAACAGTACCAACCTATCGGCTCGTTATTTTTTGCAATTCAAGGATCCCGGTATTAATTTAGCCGTAGTAATTTAATGCAGACCGGGTAGTAGCTCCGGGGCATACAAAAGCGGTAAAACTTTATTTCAGAAATATCTGTTATCAGTTCCGAAGCAGTAAGGCTACAACCGCCAGGCTGCAGAAGATGCTTTTAACTGCACGATTAAAATTGTTCAAAAGCTATCAGCCCTAAACGGCTTCTGTTCTGAGTGACGCAATACAACTAATGGAAAAACTCTCCGGCATACTGCTCATTGATGATGATGAGACCACAAACTTTCTGAACCAGCGCCTACTGGACAGAATGCAGGTGACCGAGCATATCCATACGTTCGTTAACGGGAAACAGGCTTTCGATTACCTGTACAATGTCAGTAACAATAATTATGACCCGGGCAACGCCGGTTACTTTAAGCCTGAGCTGATCTTTCTGGATATTAATATGCCGGTAATGGATGGTTTTGAGTTGCTGGACCTGTACGAGCGCCTTAACCCTGAATTCAGGAAAGGGATAGTGATGATCGTGCTGACCACTTCTACGCACCCCCAGGACACGGAAGCGGTTAATAAATATGCGGCTGAATACATAACCAAACCGCTCACTGCCGATAAACTGGAAAAGCTGATGACAAAATACTTTTCCAGCAAGCAAACCAACGAAGTTTAGTTTTAAACTATAGTTAGGATTTGGATAAGGGCCCTGTCAGCACAGTGGCCTTTTTTGTTATAGTTAAAACGAGAAGCCTACCCCAACCTCAGATTTAATAGCCAGGTTAAGCAACACACCAATCCCGGCTAGGAACAGGCCTATGCCGATAAGTTTTTCCATGTTGCTGATCTTGCCGCGTGTGCGTTTGTACAGGTTGCCACCCAGCGCACCAAGCGCAAAGGCAGCTATCAGGGGCAGACAGCGGCTCCAAAGCACATTGCCCAGTAAGAAGTGCGTTATAAAACCTGTAAAGCTGGTGATAACCAGTATAAACAGGGAAGTGGATGTGGCGATCTGGGGAGGGATCCTGAAAAGTTTGATCATCATGGGAGTTTGAACGAACCCACCGCCAATACCAAACAAGCCTGCCATTATACCTGATGCAAAACCCAGTGTAGATACTACGCCACCATTCAGCCTGTAAGCCAGGTGTTTTGCCTTATTTTTCCGGATGAACGTAGTGGGTACGCGGCGCATTCTGTACATCATGCCGCCATGGGTGGTCACTTCTTTTTTAGATGGTATGACCATGGCAAACCCGACAGAAATAACGAAAAGCGCAAAGATAAGCTGCAACTTAAATACCGGCAGAAAAGCAACCATAAACGCGCCCAGCACCGTGCCAACTATAGCCGGCAGCTGAATTAAGGTGCCCACCAGGTAATCTATAGTTTTGTCGCGGAGGTTGAACATGGAAGCAATGAACGAAGCCGGAACCAGCGCCGCCATAGTTGACCCAATCGCGATCTCGATGTTGTACCCAAAAAAGATGATAAGGATCGGTACCATAAACACACCGCCACCAAACCCGATAACAGTACCGAATGCACTAACAAGTATACCTATAAAGAAGATGAACAATTCTTCCATGTGCAGCCGTGCGCCAGGCAACGGATTTTAGTTTATGATGCTGTTACAGGTACGAACGAAAACGTGTCGCCGTTAAATAAACCTTTGTCGCTAAGCTTAAGGGACGGAATAACCAATAGCGCCATAAACGAAAGCGTCATGAAAGGCGATGCCAGGTTACTGCCCATTTCCTTGCTCATCTTATCTATAGCTGAGTAAGCTTCTGCTACTTTGTAGCCATCTTCTGCAGACATGATACCAGCCACAGGCAAAGGTAATAATTGCTCATGTTCACCATTTACCGCTGATACGCCGCCTTTCGCATTAATGATCAGGTTCACGGCACGGGTTATACTTTCATCATCTACCCCAACTGCAATTATGTTATGCGAATCGTGACCAACCGACGAAGCGATGGCGCCGGACTTCAGACCAATATTTTTGATAAAGGCTACAGCCGGTTCGGCTTCTTCATAACGGTTTACGACGGTCATCTTCAGCACATCATTCGCCACATCCGAAACTATAGAACCGTTCTCTATTTTTGGCGCAACAATACCTTCATTAGTTATAAGCTGTCCGTCAAAAGCCTCAATTACTCTTATCTTATGGGCATCTGCAGCAGGGATCCGGAATTGGGCTATAGTTTTAGGGCTGGTGTTGAAGTTGTTTATAGTTTCGCTATCCGTGAAAGCAATGTTAGACTTTCCGTTTTCAGCTACCTTTTCGCCGTTAATGTAAGTGGCCAGCACGTTAAAGTTTTCCAGCGCGTCTACAACTATAAAATCGGCAGGGTCATTTTCTCTAAGTAAGCCTACCTTCATTTTGTAATGTTCAACCGGGTTTACACAAGCCGCCTGCAGCACATGAAACAGGTCGTTGCCTTTTGCCAGCGCGCGCTTTACCAGCAGGTTGATGTGGCCTTCCACTAAGTTATCGGGGTGCTTATCGTCGGAGCAGAACATAATGTTGTTGTAGTGCTTTGGCAACAGTGGTATCAAGGCTTCAAAGTTTTTGGCGGCGCTGCCTTCGCGTATCAGTATCTTCATGCCTACGGCCAGTTTGTCCAAAGCTTCTTCGGCGGTAAAGCACTCGTGGTCGGTGGTGATGCCGGCAGAGGCGTATAGTTTAGCCTGCTCGCCCATTAATCCGGGAGCGTGGCCGTCGACAGCTTTCCCATACTTTTTTGCCAGCTCAATTTTCTCCATCACAACCGGGTCGCGGTGCAGCACGCCGGGCCAGTTCATCATCTCAGCCAGGTACACAATCTCGTCGCGCTTAAACAATTCTTCTATGTCGGCAGCCGTTATTTCGGCACCGGCCGTCTCGAAAGGCGTAGCAGGCACACACGATGGCGCTCCAAAGTAAAATTTGAACGGTGTCTTTTTGCCGTTCTCGATCATGTACTCCACACCTTTTACGCCAAGCACATTTCCTATCTCGTGTGGGTCTGATATGGTAGCTATAGTTCCGTGTACTACGGCAAGGCGGGCAAACTCGCTGGGTACCAGCATCGAGCTCTCTACGTGCACATGGGCATCCACGAAACCGGGTAAAATATAATTTACAGCATCGGTGGCTTCACGAACTATTTTAGAAATACGGCCGTTTTCAACCTGAACTGTACCTTCAAATATCTCTTTGTTGTGTATGTCTATGATGCGTCCGGAAACGGTGTAGGCTGCCTGCATGGTATCTGGTATTAGTTTATTAAATTGCCTGTAAATGGGGCTTGAACCCGTAAATTACTTTATATTTGCATTAAAATCAGTCGTTTTGAGAAAGTTAATTTCATATTTTGTAATAGCTTGTGTGTTAGGCACTGGTACGCTGGCCGGGTGTAGCCCCAGATCAGCACAGCAGAAAAAAACGGCTAAATACCAGAAAATGAGCAAGCGCGGTAAAGCTCCCTGTCCTTGTGATTCCAATTAATACTTACCTTGTCTTTATGAAAAAAATCGTGATCGCGTTAGATGGCCATTCCTCGTGTGGTAAAAGCACAACAGCCAAGCAGGTGGCAGCTGAACTAGGCTACGCTTACATTGATACCGGTGCCATGTACCGTGCGGTTACGCTGTATTTTCTTGATCACCACATATCGCTTACCAACCCGAAGGAAGTAAGTGATGCCCTGAAAAATATCGACATCACGTTCCACTATAATCCTAAAACCGGGCGCAACGAAACGTACCTGAATGGCCTGAACGTGGAAGACGAGATACGTAAAATGTACATCTCAAACCAGGTAAGTGAAGTGAGCGTGGTACCGGCCGTGCGTCACGCCATGGTGGCGCAGCAGCAGAAAATGGGCAAGCGACGCGGCGTGGTAATGGATGGCCGCGATATTGGTACGGCCGTATTCCCGGATGCGGAAGTGAAGATATTTATGACTGCGGATGTAGATACCAGAGCCAAGCGCAGACAACAGGAACTACTGGTAAAAAACCAACTGGTGAACCTGACAGACATAAAACAAAATCTGGAGAAACGCGACCTTATAGATTCTACCAGAGCGGAAAGCCCGTTGCGCCGTGCGGAAGATGCCGACCTGTTGGATACTTCGCATATGACGATTGATGAGCAGGTTGAGTTTGTAATGAACAAGGTGGCATCGAAGTTGCTGGAACAAAAGTATAGTGTAGAGCAGGATTAAAGAGTTGAGATCATGACGATCACCATAGATAAAAATTCAGGTTACTGTTTCGGAGTGGAATTCGCCATACAAATGGCCGAAGACGAAATGGAACATGTGGAAGAACTATATTGCCTCGGTGACATAGTGCATAACAGCATGGAAGTGCAGCGCCTTTATCAGAAAGGCCTCCGCGTTATAGACCGCGAAGAACTGCGCAACCTCCGCGATTGCAAAGTGCTGATTCGAGCACACGGCGAGCCACCGGAGACGTACCAGATCGCGCTGGAAAATAATTTAGAGTTGATAGATGCCTCATGCCCTGTCGTTTTAAAGTTGCAGAACCGCGTAAAACATGCCTTCGATTCTATTAAAAAAGACGATGGGCAGGTGGTAATTTACGGTCAGGTTGGTCATGCGGAAGTAATTGGTTTAGCCGGTCAGACCTGCGACGAAGCAATTATAGTTACTACCGAAGAAGACCTGGAGAAGATAGACTTTAAACGCCCGGTAACACTCTTCAGCCAGACAACAAAAAGCACAAAAGGCTTTTACCATATCAAGGCCCTTATTGAAGAGCGCATTAAGCAGGCTAACGAAGACAGTACCCAACCCGAATTTGATGCCAACGACAGCATTTGTCGCCAGGTATCGAACCGCGAACCGCAACTATCAAGGTTTGCGACAGAGCATGATGTGCTGATATTTGTGAGCGGTAAAAAAAGCTCAAACGGTAAGGCTTTGTACAGCGTGTGCAAGCAGCATAACCCAAACAGTTACTTTATCGAGAACGAGACCGAACTGGAGCAGGCATGGTTTGAAAATGTGACTAGTGTAGGTATTTGTGGCGCAACCTCTACACCTATGTGGCTAATGCAGCAGGTGGCAGATGGCATTGCCAAGCTAAATGAACCTGTTTGCTAGCTATAGCAACTATAAAGTATAAGCTTTTTACTACATTTAGGCTTTGCTTCGGCAAAGCCTTTTTTGTGACCCTAACAACATGAGACGTATTTTTGGTTATTTCCTTAACGGACTTCTGATCATAGCACCTTTTACCATCACTGTCTGGATCGTGGTGGCTATTATTGACTGGCTAAATGATATGTTCGACCTCGGCTATCCGGGGCTTGGCATTTTAATAATGCTTGTGTTACTGACGCTGGTTGGCTGGTTAGGCTCTTCCTTCCTCGTAAAGCCTTTTATTATTCTAACAGAGCGCATTTTTCATAAAGTGCCGCTGGTTGGTATAGTTTACTCCAGTATCCGCGACCTGTTCGATGCGTTTGTAGGCGATAACCAGAAATTTAATAAGCCTGTGATGGTGAAGATGAGCGAAGAATCAGAGAACTTTAAGCTGGGTTTTGTAACGCAGGATGTATTCGAAAGCTTACAGATAGAAGACAAAGTTGCTGTTTACTTTCCGCACTCCTATAACTTTTCGGGCGAGCTTTTCCTGGTGCCACTCCGCAACATTACGTACCTCGATATGCCAAGCTCTGATGTAATGAAATTTATAGTTTCAGGCGGCGTTTCTAAACTGTAGGACTAAAATCTTAGTTCCGGCAACTAAATTGTATGCATGGCGAATAAACTATAGTTTAGTATTGTCATTCATCATTCGTAATTAAAAGTGTGTCTTACCTGATCAGGGATAAATCGAAACTGCATTACCGTAAAATCGGGAGTGGGAGCAAAGTGCTGCTGGCCTTTCATGGGTATGGGCAAAGCAGTTTGTATTACCACCCGATGGAGCAGGCGCTTGGCAGCGATTACACGATCTATGCATTCGACCTTTTCTTTCATGGAGGCAGCAGGCTGCATAAAGACGACATGCCGCTTACCAAGAAATTCCTGAAAGAGATGATCGGGCATTTGCTGGAGAAGTATAGGATCAATAAATTCTCGGTAATGGGTTTTAGCATGGGTGGCAAGTTTGCGCTAACTTTAATTGAGCAGATGCCGGAACGTGTAGAAGAACTATACCTGATCGCGCCGGATGGTATAAAGACCAGTTTCTGGTATAACATTGCCACTTACCCCGGCTGGATGCAGCGCCTTTTTAAAAGTACAGTCATCAAACCGCAGCCGTTCTTTAAATTTCTGCAGGTACTAAATAAATACAACCTGGCGCACAAAAGCCTGATCCGGTTTGCACATTATCAAATGGACAGCACGGCCAAGCGCCTGCGCGTGTACCGCTCCTGGATCGGTTTCCGTGACCTGAATTTCGATATCCGCCAGATCGTACGCACCCTTAACAACTATAAAATTCCGGTCACCATGTTTTTGGGAGAGTACGACGAGATTATTTCTCCCAAGCGCGTGAGTGTGTTTATGGATGCACTGGATAAAGGCGAACTGATCGTGCTGAAAACCGGCCACTCTAACCTGCTGCAGGATGTGGCAGAACTCCTTCATAAGCGCAAAAGCCTGAACTAAGATCTTTTAGATTTTAAGAATTGCAGGATCGGGCCGAACTGTGAACTTTGTGATAGTTGTGAAGTTTTATGATCAGCCTGAGCTACAACTATCAGTGGAAAATCGAACGTATCTAAAGGCACTGAGAGGGTTGCCTAATCCTAAAACCTATCAAATCTTGAATATTTTAGTTCATAAATTATCACACCTATCATAAAACTCACAGTTCTGATAAACAATACCTTTGTAGCTTAGTATACATACCAAAACTATAGATTAAATCAATTCCAACATTATACTCTATGAAATACCTGAACCGTTTGGTTGCCTTTAGCTTTGTTATGATGAGTTTTGGCACAGCCTGTTCTTCAGAAACAGAAACCAAAACCGAAAATGAACAGGCAGAATCAACTGCGAAAAATGATGAGCCAAGCGAACCTGTTGACGAAAGCCTGTCCAAAATAAAACTGCCCGATGGCTTTAAGATAGACTATTATGCGAAGGATGTAGAAAATGCAAGGTCTATGGCGCTGAGCCCGAGTGGGGTGTTATTTGTAGGCACGCGCAGCAACGACAAGGTATTTGCTATAGTTGACAAGGATAAAGACGGCAAAGCAGACGAAACGATAACGATAGCTTCTGGCCTTAACTCGCCGAATGGTGTGGCTTTAAAAGACGGAGACCTTTATGTAGCCGAGATCAGCCGCATTATTAAGTTTCCGGATATAGAGCAGAACATGCGCAACAACCCGAAGTACGAAGTGGTGTATGACAAATATCCAAGCGATACGCACCATGGCTGGAAGTACATAGCTTTTGGGCCGGATGGTAAACTATACGTGCCGGTGGGAGCGCCTTGCAATGTTTGTAAAGAAGAGAACCCGGTTTACTCTACTATAACCCGCCTGAACGCCGATGGTACCAATATGGAAATATTTGCAGAAGGCGTACGCAACACAGTAGGTTTTACCTGGCACCCTACCACAAAAGAACTATGGTTTACCGACAATGGCCGCGACATGCTGGGCGATAATATCCCGAACGATGAACTAAACCTGGCTACCAAAAAAGGCCAGCACTTTGGTTTCCCGTATTGCCATGAGGGAGAAATACCTGATCCTGAATTTGGCAAGAACCGCGCCTGCAGCGAGTTTGTAAAACCGGTACAGAAACTTGGTCCGCATGTGGCTGCCTTAGGCTTAAAGTTTTATAACGGGGATATGTTTCCGGAGCAGTACAAGAACCAACTGCTGATAGCGCAGCACGGTTCCTGGAATCGCTCCGAGCCAATTGGCTACCGCCTGATGCAGGTTGAGCTGGATGGCAAGGGCAACGCAACAAACTATAAGACCTTTGCGGAAGGCTGGTTGCAGGATGGAAAAGCCTGGGGCCGCCCTGTTGATGTTATGGTAATGCCTGATGGTGCACTGCTGGTTTCAGACGACACCAACAACGCTATTTACCGGATTATATATAATGAGTAATGAAGAATGATGGATGAATAATAAGTGAGAATCTGATCTATAGTTTATAGTTAAAGTCTTGCCCCGAAAGGGTTAGCGAACTATAGTTGCTACAGTTTCATATTATTCATTCATCATTACTAACTAATCATTAGTTAAATTACCTATTTTCGCTTCTGATGAAAGATAAAAAAGCCCTTCATACTAAACCGGAAAAGCACGTAATAGGCCGACGCGAGTTGGTTGCCTTGCCAGAACTGGAAATTGAGGAGATCGAAGCCAAGATAGATACCGGTGCGTATACATCAGCCATACATTGCTCCGACATACACGAAGAAACGAACGCCGACGGTAAAAAAGTGATCTGTGTAGAGTTGCTCGATCCGTCGCATCCGCAATACAACCATAAAAAGCTGCGTTTTGCTGAATACGATTTCCGCGACATAAAAAGTTCGTTTGGAGAGGTGCAGCAGCGTTATGTTATCCGTACAACTATCGAGCTTTTCGGTGAAGTAATAGAAGCCGAGTTTTCGCTATCAGACCGCAGCGATATGAAATATCCGGTGCTTATCGGTCGTAAGCTTTTAAAAGGCAGGTTTATAGTAGATGTTTCCCGCAAAAACGTCTCTCAAAAGTTTAAGATCAAACAAAAGCAGAAACATAACAACTTATGAAAATAGCCATTCTCTCCCGCAACCCTAAGTTGTACTCTACCCGCCGTTTGGTGGAGGCCATTGAGCAGCGGGGGCACCAGGCCATTGTACTCGACCACCTTCGCTGCGACCTTATCATAGAAAAAGGCGATCCGCATATTTTATACAAAGGAGAACGCCTGACCGATATCGATGCCATTATTCCGCGTATCGGGGCTTCGGTTACGTTTTACGGTACGGCCGTGGTTCGCCAGTTCGAGATGATGAAAGTGAAAAGTGCCGTAGACTCGCAATCTATAGTTCGATCAAGAGACAAACTGCGCAGCCTGCAGATATTGAGCCGCGCCGGGTTGGGTATGCCGAAAACTGCCTTTACAAACTACTCCAAAGAAACATCGGAACTGGTAAAAGAAGTTGGCGGTGCACCGCTGGTAATTAAGTTACTGGAAGGTACCCAGGGCCTGGGTGTGGTGTTGGCTGAGACCAAAAAAGCATCCGAGTCGGTTATTGAAGCGTTCCATAACCTGAAGGCGCGCGTTATAGTGCAGGAGTTTATCTCTGAAGCAGGCGGCGCCGACATACGTGCCTTTATAGTTAACGGTGAAGTAGTTGGTGCCATGAAGCGCCAGGGAAAAGAAGGCGAGTTCAGATCTAACCTGCACCGTGGCGGCAGAGCAACACTTATAAAACTTACCCGTGCCGAGAAAGCTGCCGCCCTGTTGGCAGCCAAATCGTTGGGGTTAGGTATAGCCGGTGTAGATATGCTGCAATCCAAGCGCGGACCGTTGATCCTGGAAGTAAACTCATCGCCAGGTTTGGAAGGCATCGAGAAAGCTACCCAGAAAGACATTGCCGGAAAAATAATTCAGTACGTGGAGAGTCTGACCCAGACCAAGCCAAAGAAAAGAATCAAAGAGTAAATGCCCGATACTATCGTTATCAACGGTCGCAGTATAGACCGTGGTGAAAAAGTACTGACCAAACTCGTGATTAGCAAACTGCCCAGCGGTACGGTCATCGAAATTCCTGTTTATGTTTTCCGTTCGGTGCATGATGGCCCGGTGGTGTTACTGATGGCCGGCATGCACGGCGACGAAGTGAATGGCACCGAGATCATCCGCAGGATGCTCTCTAAAAAGATGCTGTACCCGCTGAAAGGAACTATCATTGCCGTACCGATCCTGAATATTTATGGTTTCCTGAACTTCAGCAGGGAAGTGCCGGATGGCAAAGATGTGAACCGAAGTTTCCCGGGGAACCGCGAAGGCTCGCTTGCCAGCCGCGTGGCCTACCGCTTTATGAAAGAAGTAATGCCGTATGTGGATTATGGCCTGGATTTCCATACCGGCGGGTCAAGTCGTGCAAACTATCCCCAGATCCGGTGTGTATTAGGTGACCATAAAAACGAAGAACTTGCCAAAGCGTTTGCAGCTCCTTTTATCATGAATGCTCCTTACCGACAGGGCTCACTTCGCAAAGAAGCCGGAAAATTAGGCAAATCTATATTAGTGTACGAGACCGGCGAAAGCCTGCGCTTTGATGAGAAAGGCATAAAAATAGGCATGGAGGGCACCTGCCGTGTACTACACCATCTGGGCATGACGGCCAACTGCACCGAAGTAATTGAGCCAAGTATTGTATGCATGAAAGATATCTGGCTGCGTGCCAAAAATGCAGGCTTGTGGCGCACATTTATACAAACCGGAGAGTACGTAAAGAAAGGGCAGAATATTGGCAGCATCACCGACCCATACGGTGAAATGGAAGTACGCCTGAATGCACCGGCCTCCGGTTATGTAGTTGGTTTAAACAACATGCCCGTTGTAAACCAGGGCGATGCATTGCTGCATATAGCTTTCTAAAATTAGAAGTTGAATTTCAGACCGATACTATAAGTTCTAACTATAAAACAAAAGCCCGGCTACAACTATAGCCGGGCTTTTGTTTTATAGTTCAACTAAAGTTTATACCCAGCGCTTGCGCTCACTAAAGTGGTTACAGCCAAACTCGGCTCCGGTAATCATCTCAAATTGCTTTGGTTTCAGGTCTGCAGATGCTTCGTGCACCAGTGGCAATACATAAGAAGGATCCATGGCATGCTGCCCAGTCAGTTCATCGCAAACGCCGAAGTTGTTATTCTGTAGCTGTACTTTATTTTGGTCCTGCTCCCAGTGGGTGCAGTGGTTACATGTTGCTTCCATAGTTATAGTGGTTTATGGTTCTCATAATTTAAACTCCTAAATTATACTTACCTCCTGTAGTGCTGGTTTACTATATAAAGCATTTTTGCAGAAATTTAGAATCAAACTAAACAAATAACCTGGTGCAACTATAAGCTATAGTTGTAAAACAGAACGGCCCTGCTACACTATAGCAGGGCCGTTTTTATAGTTAACAGTTAAGCAATTTAACCATTCAACAATTTACATTTTAGAATACGTAACGCACGTGCAGGGCTGAATCCCAGTAACCGCCGCCGCTTGGTATGTTAATGTAAGGCTTAATGTCGGCACCGATCGTGAACGGTATGTCGCGGATGTAATACTCCAGACCAAGAATACCGTCTATACCTAAAGCTACTACATGGTCGTCGTAGTAATGGTCGTGGCCATGCTTGTAGTAGTGGCGACCTTCGTGGAAACCAACATGACCACCCAAGCCATAATACCACTGCAGACCGGTTGCGTTAAAAGCCTGGGCATGTTTTTCGTAAAGCACTGTAATAACAGTACCGCGGTGTCTGAAGCTGGTGCTCAGGATACCTTCGATAGCTGCATCGCTTTTAATAAAGTGTTTTACCGTAAGGCCCGAGGCAATACCACCTCTGAAACCAATACCTGTTTTGTAGCCGCTCTGGGCATTTGCACTAAATGCAACCGACAGGATCAGCGCCAGTGCAAAGGAGATTCGAATTAACGTTTTCATGAAAGGTTAAAAGTTAAAAATGTGCAACTGGCCATTGTACTGCCAGACGCCGTAAAATTAAAACATCTAACGTATAGTTAAACAAATATTGTACGTCAGGCCTGTTTTTTAGATGTAGTTTTGTAGCTCTGCAGGTACGCAGACTTACG
Source organism: Pontibacter populi (assembly GCF_040278685.1). Lineage (NCBI taxonomy): Bacteria > Pseudomonadati > Bacteroidota > Cytophagia > Cytophagales > Hymenobacteraceae > Pontibacter > Pontibacter populi. Next base: position 274,730 of record NZ_JBEOKT010000002.1, on the reverse strand, counting down.
TGTACGCTTCCCGATCAGCTTAAAAAAGGAGATAAAGTGCTGGTCGTCAAGTTTTAGAGCTTTGGCAAAGGCGTCTGGTTTTTTTTCTTTTTCAAAATCGCGGATATAATGCTCTCTTACCACATTGGCTTCGGATAATTCTTCGGCATCTTGTATTTGTACTAAACCGGTCTTCTCCCAGAGCTTGCGCCACCAGGCTACGCTGTGTATAAAGTACCAGTAGTTCTTATAGTCTTTCTTCAGGAATTTGGGTACCTGGTCCAGGGTTTCTATTTCTTTGGTAAAGCACACATCCACTATAGCAATGTAACCGTCGGGCTTTATAAAGCGGGCAATGTAGGGCAGATACTTTTCGTCGGTGCCAAAGTAGGTGTAAGAGTCCACTACAATTACAGCGTCAAAATATTCTTCGGCAAAGGGCAGGGAGCGGGCGTCGGCTTCTATCGGTATCACCTTGTCTTCGCAGTCTTCTTCCAGTATGCGCTCGTAGTTGTCGCTTGCTGATATGGCTTCATCCACGGCCCATACCGTTACGCCAAACTCCTTCGCCAGGAAAATAGAACTGATAGCTTTACCGCACCCCAGGTCGAGCACGCGCATGCCCGGTTGCAGGTGAAGCGATTTGGTAAGGCTTTCGAGGTTAAAAAGTACGTTCTCACCCATCGAGTGCTTGCGCACCCACTCGGGGTCGTATTGGGTGGCTTTCGGGAAGACGTGCCGTAACTGGCGCTGCTGCATAGTTTAGCTATTTTGTGCTTCTGCCTTTACGCAGTGCTCTGGCTATAGTTGGCAGCCATTTTAGCTATTTTATCAGAAGTATAAATTTGTGTGCCGCCCCTGTTTTGCCCGGCTGCATACAACATAGCTTTGGCTACATCTTCGCCGGGTATAGGTTTGTATTTGCTTAGCGGCCCGATCATCAGGCTGCTAAGGGGTTTCATTATTTTAGAGGCCAGTTCTTCGCCGGTGCGTTCTTCTTCGCGCTCACCCAGCAACAACGACGGCCTGAAAATATGCACCGCCCTGAAATCCAAGTCCTGTACATCACGTTCCATTTCGCCTTTTACCTTGTTATAAAAGAACATGGAACCGGCATCGGCACCCATAGCAGATACCACCAGGAACTGTCCTGCATTTTTAGCAGCGGCCAGCTTTGCCAACTCTACTACATAGGTATAGTCTACTTTATAGAAATTTTCCTTAGAGCCGGCCTTGTTTATAGTTGTGCCCAGGCAGCAGTATACATCGTCGGCAGCAAGTTCAGTACTATACTTTTTCAGGTTATCGAAATCTATAACTTTCTGGTCCAGTTTAGGGTGTATCAGCGGCAGGTCACGGCGACCTGCTGAAATGATCTGGCTATATCTTTCGCTGGCCAGGAGCAGGCGCAGGCAATGACCGCCAACCAGACCGCTGGCACCAACTATTAACGCATTTCGGGTTTTGTGCATAAGAGATTTAGGCTTATGCTGAGAGTACGTTTTTAAGAGCTATATAGTCGATGTAGTATAATAATTTAACTGAGAAATTATTGGTCTGCGGTGCCTGCAGTGTTTTGCTTACATTCTCGATATACTTGTGTTCTACTTTTTTGTCCTGGTCACGGATCTCGTTTTTCCAGACAACCATCAGTTCACTTCCCGGTGCAAAGCGCCAGCTGTATACCAGGTCTATATTAAAAGTATTATAGTTGATGTTGTTATTGCTGTTAACCGCAGGCCTTTCGTTCGTTAAATAACCACCTGATGTAAGATCAAATAAACGCTTGTAATCTGCACTTGACCAGTAATGACGCATGTTCAGTGTCAGGCCGGTATTCTCGTTAAAGATGTATGCCCCTGACAAGGTAGAACTGAAGGTAGTGATGGAGCGATCTCCGAAAGTAATGTTCTCGCCAGCATGCGTCACGTAACCAATATTCCGTTTTTCCTGTCGGTAGTTATTACTCTGTACCAGCGAAAATTTATCGTTTACCCGGAAGCGCGGACTGAAATTACCCCACCAGCTAAACTGGTTGTAACGGTTAGAGCGCCAGAACCCGGTAGATGCATCAAAGGCAAGGCGTTTACGGTAATCAGAGCTGATGCCAATGTTGGTATCGAAAGCCGGAGGCTTTACAAACACTCTCGGAAACTCACGGGCTTCATAATAGTCGTAGGCATTTCCCGGCCGTATGCCAAAGCTCCAGTAAGCGCTCATAAAATTCCGGAAACGGACGTTGGTGCTAACGCCCATGGTGGCACTTACAAACTCGCGCGGCGCATACAGCAAGCTCTGGCTAACGCTCATGCTGCTGCCCCAGCTCAGGAACTTCCAGATGGGTTGATAAAAGTTATAGCTGATGCTGGCACTGTTACTGATCTCGTTGTTATTGCTCAGGTAGCCCAGGTCGTTTATTTCGTATGTGTCGGATTCTACGTGGTGATTAATGCCATAGCGCAGGTTGCCGCTTATCTTGCTCAGGTTTACATTGTACTGGTAGCCCAGGTGCAGTTTATCAGGCAGTGTATCGCCGCGAAGTATGATGTTATTGCCGTATAGTTGGCTCAGATTTCCCCCAGCTCTTAGTGCATAATTATTGGTTCTGTCGGCAAAGCGTACCTGTAAGCCCGATACGTTGGCATCATAAACGCCTTTGGTGCGGGTAACATTGGTATTGGTAAACGTAACAAAGGAGTTACGCGGCAGGGTCTGGTCCAGCACAAACACATTATAGTTGGTAAATGGATCGGTCAGGATCTCACGGGTTTCGCCGGTCTCATCGTTTTCAACAGTAGCATACATGTTGCGCGTAAAGGCATTCAGGATACCAACACCCAGTCCTTTTATAGTTCTACCTGATACTTTAGCAGCATTCAACAAGCCACTGATGCCCGGGTTATCAACTATGGTTTCGTTCTCAGAAATTTGTCTGCCTACGGAGCTTTTAAAAACAGGTGTGCCGCCAATACGACGCGAGTTCAATAAGCCACCTTTATTAAACAGCTCTGTGCTTTCAGTAAAGAACTGACGGTTTTCGCCATACTTCACTTCAAAGGGGCTAAGGTTCAGTACCTGGTTGTCAGATTGTGTCTGGGTAAAATCGGGTACTAAGGTTACATCCAGGGTAAAAGCATCGTTAATGCCATACTTCACATCCATACCACCATTCAGTGCACGGCTGTAGGGGCTCTTACCTTTTGTGTCGCCGGAATAATGGTTTACGTATCCTGAAACATAAGGAGTTAACTGCAAACGCACCGGCGATTTAATGCCTTCAATGCCAACGGCGCGACCTTCCTGGTTCACAAACCCTTCCACTGAATTGTTAACGTGGTTCCAGTACGATTTTTCGCGGGCACGACGGATAACACGCATAAAGTTCACACCCCAGGTCTGCACTTCAGTTTCCGGGAATCGGATGGCGCCATACGGTATCTTTATCTCTACTACCCAGCCTTCGGTGGTTTTCTTTGCTTTGCTGGCCCACACGGCATCCCAGTTCCAGTCCTCGCGCCCCTGCGAAAACTTAATATCTGTCTGTACACCAGCCGCCGAAACCATAAAGGCAAAGGCATTCTGCTTGTCGTTATAGGTATCGAGGTACACGGCAAACATATCGGAGTTATTCTCGCCCGAGTCGCGGCCGCCAAATTGGGTAAGTATGGAATCAGGTGCAGTGTCGTATAGCTTGGCCCCGATGTAAACTGCTTCGTTGTCGTACAAAAAGTACACTTCTGATTGCTGAGACGATGGCTTCCCGTTGAGCGGGTCGTAACGCACAAAGTTGGTGGCAGGTGCTACTGTTTCCCATACTTCCGGCTCCAGGTAACCATCCAGCACAGGTGCTTTGGTGGCACGCGCGGCCATAGTTGTTTTACGTTTCAGGTCGGCAGCTTCGGGCTCCTTATTTTTGTCGGATGCGGTGGCAGTGCCGGTTAATAAAGCAAAAGTTAGGGCAAAGGCGAGGTGTTTGTATAACATTATGGTAATGGCGCCTGACAAGAGCGCTGCAATAAAAGGTTGTTAGTCTGGGTTATAGTTGTGTTTTGCGCGAGGTATTGGCTGGCTAAGGCCTGAGCTTGATGTAGTCTTCAAAGATCTCGATCTTGCCCGATCTGTACAGGTTACCGATCGCTCTTTTGAACATCTTTTTACTAGCGCCAACTATACGGTAAATATCTTCCGGGTCGCTTTTATCAGACAGGTTAAGGGTACCATTTTGTTCTTCAAGCAGCTGCATTACCTTCGCCGAGGTTTCATCCATCTCGCTGAACGTATCAGCATCCGGTCTGCGGAGCGTTACATCTATTTTGTTATCCTGGCGGATGGTTTTGATGTAGCCGGGTACTTTATCACCGATCTCCAGGTCTTTAAAAACCTCGTTGCGGTAAAGCAGGCCCATGTACTTATTATTGATGATGACGTTATAGCCTAGGTCGGTGTAGGCAGCAACAAGTAGCTCTACCTGTTCCCCTTCTTTCACCTGTATATCATCGTTCTGCAGGTATTTGTTGATCTTGGCAGTGCCAACTATACGGTCCGAGGCATCATCTAAATACACATACACACAGTACTTGCGGCCGGGTACCATTTTGTCTTTCTGGTTATTGAGCGGCACGAGCAGGTCTTTCTCCAGTCCCCAGTCCAGGAAAGCACCGAAGCTGGAAGTATCCTTGCACAACAGGCCTGCAAACTGGCCAACTGTAGCGTAAGGGGTTAGGTTGGTGGCAATTACACGGTCTTCGGAGTCGCGGTACACGAACACACGCACAAAATTACCCACTTTAGCACCTTCCGGTAAATACTTTTTAGGCAGCAGTATGTCGCCGTCTTCAGAAGTTAAATAAACTCCAAAGTCTACTTCACGGGCTATCTCCAGCTCGTTGTAATTTCCTAAATCTACCATGTGCGTTGTTGTTTGTCGTGATAAGTGCCGTTCTACAAATCTAGTAAAAAGCCAAACGCTTTAAAAGCTGAGAACCTGCTAAATAGGGATGTGTCGTATATTTCGGATAAAGTATAAGTTGGAGTGAGTTTAGTATAAGATTGTAGTTTCTGTTTTACCCCTTCCCAACCTTCCCATAAGAACAAGGGAAGGAGCTTAGTTATCTTTCTATAGTTTTTGTATTGTCATCCCGAGCGAAGTAGGGGAATATTATACGTCCTATAGTTTGATTTCTTCCAATCCTAACCAAGCTATTGTTTCAAACCACTCATCATCCTGGGAGCTTTATTTACCTATAGTTTCAATTTACCTTTGGTGCCCTCACGGCCGGGAGGCTCCGTCTTCGGGCATTGCGCTGTGTACATTTCCTTTTCTCGTACCTCGAAATGCCTGACGGCACCGGAAATCTACAAGGCGCTCAACCCAAAGACTGAGATCTTTCTCATAGCAACCCCTATCTAAAGTTTGAACTGAAAAGCTTCGACATTTATCGTGGTCGTAGTTCCGTAGGGACAGGTCGCGACCTGTCCGCTCGACTGGCTGTAACTATAAAACTATAACCTCAACTATAGCAATAGAAGAAATTCCCCTCTCGGGAGGGGCAGGGGTGGGTTAAGCCGTACCAGATCTCTCTCGCTGTTCGAGAGGACAAAGTAAAAAGCAGAAAAACTCCCCGCCTTGGACTACCGAGAAGCGAGTTCGAAGGTAGCGAGCGTAGCTCTGAGGGGTTGGGTGGTTGGATAACGCCAATAATAGAACTATAGCCAAAGCTACTGCAATCCTGCAAATCCATTAATCCAGCAAATCCTGATTCAGACAAAACTCCCTTTCTTGTTTTGGGGTGGGCCCTCTTCAGAAGGAGAGGACAGAGTTGAGGTAAAACAAAAAGGCAGCACTGCAAAGTGCTGCCTTTTTGAAATCTATAGTTTGTAAAGCCTACTTCGCTTTTTCTTTTGCAGGAGCTTTTCTGGCTGTTACTCTTAAACCGTCTTTGCTGCTGCGGCTTTTCTTATCTTCACTTTCCATAATATCCTCCGGCCTCGCAATCATCCCGATCGATAGCCCGTCATCACCTAAGAAGTGCTCAATGTGATGGCAGCGGTCTTCGGTTTTGATCAGGATGCCTTCCAGTAAGGCTTTGGTTGCGAAGTCTTCGTGCTGGAAAGCCAGCTTTATAGTTTTGCGCAGCTCCACGGCAATGGTCTTTTCATCATCCATGTCCTTGGCCAGCATCTCTCTTATCCTGAAAACGCCTTCTTCTTCGTGAGCTATATACGATAGCTCCAATTGCTTTTTAGGGTGGCAGGTAGGGCAGTAACCCATCACGGTCAGGCGCTCTGCTATGGCATCGTACTGCTCGTGTATCTGGGTGTAATGCTCCTCAAAAAACAAATGCAAATCACGGAATTGCGGACCTTCTACCATCCAGTGGTGTTTGTGGTACTGGTTATATAGCGTGATGAAAGAGGATAGGTGGCGGTCCAGGTCCTGGGCCATTGCTTTTGCTGTTTTATCTGATAACCCAACCGGGTTTCCTTCATATTCTGATTTTTCTCTAAGCTTTTCCATAGGTATAGTTTGTATTTAATACAGCTATACTTACCGAAAAAGTAGTGAAAAGGATATGCTAAATCTTACTTGAACTCAGCCACACCGGGGCGCTCAAAACGGAAATCGGTGAAGTCGTAGTACGGGCGGGATGCTTCGTAAACCTTAAAACTGCTGATGTCTTCGTTGGCTGGCAGGCGCGGGTAAAAGCTGAACAGGATCTGTATCGTGCTGAAAGACAGGTACTCGTTGCGGAATCGGAAACCAAGGCCGTAGCCCGTATAAGGTTTATTTTTAAAAGGACTCGTTTTGTTGCCAAACGATAGCCAGGCCACATCTGCAAAAGCTACTGTTGCAAGTTTAAAGCCTAAAAACGAAAAAGGTGTGTAGAGATTAGCTTCATAGTTAAGCGTTAAGCGCTTGCTGCCCCTTAGCAGGGTAGAGTTAAAGCCGCGCAGGCCGTCGTTGTTATTGATAGATAGCAGGTCTTCGGGGTTGCGGTTTAGGCCAAAAGTGGCGCGGCCCTGTATATAATGGCGCAGTTTCCAGTTGCCGTTCTCATACAGCCTTGTAAAGTAAAGCGATTGGAACTGTAGTAAGCCTTGTTGCCAGCTGCCGTCGTTTACAAACGAGCCGTAGGTAACATTGCCATACAGGTATCCGAAAGTAGGGCGGTACCTGGCAAACGCAAACGAAGCCCCCAGGTAGCGGCGGTTGGTTAAGGTGGCATTTTCGTAACCAGTTGTAACAGAAACTATACTGCCCGCAGGTATATCTTCTGTTCGGCCAAAACCAAACAGGTAACGATCTTTGTAATACTTACGCACACTATAGCCAACACTGCCCAGGTATAGTTGGTTGCTCTGGAAATTATCGGTAGGTATTGTTTTATAGTTGGTATCTATCACCCGCAGACCTATGATCATGCGGCCGCGCGGCTCGTAGCCCAGGTTATAGGTTTTAAACTTAAAGGCACGGCCAAACCAGGCATCGCGACGGGTATAACTCAGGTTGCCAAACCGCGGGATGGTGTCTGCATCAGTTGGAGGAAGCAATATGCGTTCTTCTACCTGGCTCACGCCTGCGGCTCCGGCATAGCGGGTATTGGTTGCATAAAAGTCCCGACGCAGAAAAGCGCTTTTTTCCTGGTAGTAGTTCTCGTTAACATAGGCCATGTCGGCGGTTATATATGAGCGGCCAATGTTCTCTATACTATAGCGTCCGGCAAACTCCCAGGGGCGGGGCCTGTTCTGGTTAAACCTGTATGTTACTTCAGGCTGATGCCCCAATCCTAAAAAGTTAAGCTCGCGCACAGTCAATCTTCCTGCCCCCGACGATGGTGTAAAAGAACCGGACCCGCCTAAGCTAAAAACGTCTTTCGTGATCACGATCACATCCAAACTGTCTTCGCTGGTTGTCTGCTCGTTCACAATAATGCGGGCATCCAGTATGTAGTCTGTCTGGCGCAGCAAACGCTCCGATTCTACCAATGCCAGTGGCTCCAGTGTTTCGTTTTGTTCAAATAGCAGTTTGTTCCGGATCAGGCTTTTCTTGGTCTTGGCATGAAAGAAGTTGCCGGTCTTTTCGATCCAGTTGGCAGGCACACGGGCTGTGTCCTGTATCGAGTAACCAAAAGCATCCAATGGAATAACACGTATGGTGCGCACCACTTTATAGTTATGCTTCTCATATTCACGCTCAATCAGTTCGGCATCCAGGTTTAAAGCAGCTTCGTTTTCAGGAGTAAAATCCAGTATAGAGCTAAGCAGTTTTCCCATTATCGTTTTCCGCTCCGACAGCTCTTTCAGGTTGCGCATTACGCGGTCTTCAAAGCGTGTGGTGTCGGTAACTATAGTAGTGTCGGGTTTAATAACAGGCTTAACCTGGGCAAATCCATTTATAGCGAACAGCAGCAAAAGGCCCGGCATAAAAAGGCGGAGCAAAAAGCTATAGTTCGGGTAAAGACGGTGCATAAAATTACTCAGGTAGCGTAAGCGGCAGGTAAACCTTCTAAAGATAACATTTTTTAAGTGCACAACAGATACGGGCTTTCTTAAAAATGGATTCCTGTGATGTTTGAATAATATTTTGCTAATTAATTTAGTATTAAGGATTGTGTTGATAAGGATGTGAATAAGTTTTTGCTAAAGCTGTTAGGCTTTTTTGTGATAAAGTTTTACCTTTAAAGCTCTAAAGCAGAAAAGTATAGCCTACATGGACGACAGAATAACAGAGAAACTAAAGATATTAGCAGGTGCTGCGAAATACGATGTTTCGTGTTCATCCAGCGGCGGAAAACGCAAGAATGAGAACAAAGGCTTGGGTAACGCCGAGGGGATGGGCATCTGCCATAGTTACACTGAGGATGGTCGTTGCGTTTCGTTGCTGAAGATACTGCTTACCAACCACTGCATTTTTGACTGTGCCTACTGTGTTACCCGCAAAAGCAACGACATTAAACGCGCTGCTTTCACAGTGCAGGAAGTAGTGGACCTGACCATAAACTTTTACCGTCGCAACTATATCGAGGGGCTGTTCCTGAGTTCCGGTATTTTCTCGAACGCTGATTATACCATGGAACGCCTGGTGCGCATTGCCAAAAAACTGCGACAGGAGCATAAGTTTAACGGCTACATCCACCTGAAAACCATACCGGGTGCCAGCGAAGAACTGATAAAAGAAGCTGGTCTGTATGCCGACCGTCTGAGCGTGAACATCGAGTTGCCGTCAGAAAAGAGTTTGATAGCGCTGGCTCCTGAAAAGAACTATAGCGAGATACTGTTACCGATGAATAACATTAAGCAGCAGTTGGTACAGGCTAAAGAAGAGAAGAAACTGTTCAAGTCGGCTCCTGCCTTTGCACCTGCTGGCCAGAGCACACAGCTTATAGTTGGCGCATCTGCCGAAAACGACCAGCAAATTTTGCAGCTATCGAGCCAGCTATATAAAGACTATAGTTTGAAGCGTGTGTATTATTCAGGCTACGTGCCGATAAGTACAGATAACCGTTTGCCGATCATAACAGAGCCGCCGATCATTCGTGAGAACCGCATTTACCAGGCCGACTGGCTGATGCGCTTTTATGGTTTTGATGTGAAAGAAATACTGGATGACAGCAACCCGCACCTGGACCTGGATATTGACCCGAAGCTGAGTTGGGCGCTGCGTAACCGCCATGCATTCCCGGTTGAGCTGAACATGGCAGACTATGAAATGATATTACGTGTACCGGGCATAGGAGTGAAGTCGGCGAAAAAGATCGTGTCGGCCCGCAGGTTTGCATCTTTAAACTATGAGCATTTGCGCCAGATGGGAGTTGTGCTGAAGCGGGCAAAGTATTTTATAACCTGCCAGCAGAAAAGCCTGCAACCATACGACTTCGACTCGCAGCGCATCCGGAATAAGATTTTGTTTGGAGATGGAGCCGTTCGGAGCCCGTTGCTTACCCAGCAGCTGGACCTGTTCAGGCAAGTGGGATGATAAACCAATATAACTATGGCACAGAAGTATAAAAGCCCTGTTGCGAATTCAGAATCAGAAACAAAAAAGGTAAAAACAATTAAAGTTAGAGTGATGAGAAAGAATAACAAAGTTGCCCGCGTATCCTGCTACTGCAAACTAAACATGCTAGTACCGCACCTGCAGCGCATGCAGGCAGAGGGCAAGCAGGAAAAAGCCCGCAATAACAACCAGTAAACCATAACAATGCACCTTTATACCTACGACGGTACTTTTGAAGGTTTGCTGACGGTAGTGTTCGAAGCCTACGAGCGTAAAGCCTGGCCAACTGCCATAGAGCAGGAGCAGGTAGCGCAGCCGGGTATTTTCGGGGCAACTATAGCCGTGGTAACCGACGAAGAAAAGTCGCAGCGGGTATGGAAAGGGTTGCAGCAGCGGTTATCGGTTACAGCCCAGAAGCAACTATACTATACCTATTTGTGGGAGCAGCCGGGTTTTGAGCTGGTTATCTTCAACTACATAAAACTGGCTTTCGGCACTTCTGAAAATATAGAGGGTAATTTTACCGCACCCTGTGTGCTGCAGGTGCAACAGGCGGCTAAGCAATTACACCGCGAGAAACACCGCATGGAAGCCTTTGTGCGCTTTCAGAAAACAACGGATGAACTATACTATGCGCACATAGAGCCCGACTTTAATGTGTTGCCGGTTGTCATAGACCATTTCACGAAGCGGTACGCCGATCAGCGCTGGGCCATTTACGATACGCGCCGCAGATATGGTGCCTACTACGATCTGGATACAACCACCTTTATAACATTGGATGCAGTGCCCCGGAAAGGGATGGGCGTGCTACCCGAAGCAGCGATTACGCAGCAGGAAAAAACGTACCAGCAACTGTGGCAGGTATACTTCGACCACGTAAACATTCCGGAGCGCAAAAACCCGAAACTACACCTCCGGCACATTCCAAAGCGCTACTGGAAGTACCTTTCTGAAAAACAGCCGCGCCTGCAGGCATAAACAACTATAGTTTGAAGCTAACAGTATCTGTAAACGGTACTGAAAAATTGCACACCTTTTTTACGATGCCTTGTAACATAACCTGTAGGTACTACGTAAGCATTACTATATATTTATTTTAAAACAAGCGGCAGACTAACCTGCTAAAGCATAATGTGGCCTTACCACTGCATGCCGCTTAGCTAACGTTTTTGCACATATGAATACACGCGTACGTAAAAAACTTATTCAGGTAGCTCGCGGCAGAGCTAACCAAATGACTTTTCAGAACCTGATTTATGAAGCAGAACTGGGCCTGAACCTCGACAATACTTACGAGAAATCAAGACTTACTGAAGTGATCGATGAGATATCGGAGGAAGAGCATGCCGAAGGCAGACCATTGCTGAGCGCGCTTGTAAGCACCAAAGGTTTTAAGAACCAGGGCGATAACTTTTTCAGGTTGTGCGAGCGCTTAGGCTATGGCAACTGGAGAGAGCTTAAAAAAGATGCTGAATTTTTAGAAGAACAGCGTAAAGCCTGCCGCGAATTCTGGCAGAACAAAGATAATTTTTCTACCTACCTATAGTACAACTGCAGAGCGGCAGGCCTTCTTCTCACCCTTGGCTGCCGCTCTGTTTTTCTTATTCCTTTCCTCCCTAACTATACACCTATAGTTTTTAGATTTTAAACTCAATTCGCAACATAAGCTGTACGCTGTTGCTTGCCTGCCTGTCAGGTAATTATAACTTACTCTTACACACCACCAACAAACCTTAGCTCATTTGTAAAACTTTCAACTATAATAAATACAAAATTGACTGGTTTACAGTTGATTTCGGGTAAATAATTGTGCTTAAATAATTTAGTTGATGTAAAATATATGGTTTAATTTGTATGTATAAATCTTCTGGTATTTCCATATTCCGGAAGGTTTGAACTGCAGTTATACTAATTTTTTTACAGCCTATGAGAGCAAATACTTTTACCCTATCTGTTGTACTTACTTTGTTTTTTGGCCTGGCAGGTTCCAGTGCTTTTGCCCAGGGGGCGAAATTTGGCAAAGTAGATGATCAGGAACTTAAAATGAGCCAGTATGCACAGGATACTTCTGCGGAAGCTGTAGTACTGTCAGATGTTGGTTACACTAGGTTCCATATAAGTCATAGTGTACAGGTTTTAACTGACCGTCACATCCGTATCAAGATCCTGAAAAAATCGGGTTACGACTGGGCAAACTTTGAAGTACCGTTCTATGTAAAAGGCGGCGACCGTGAACGTGTTACAGGTATTAAAGGCGTGACCTACACGCTGGAGAACGGTGAGGTACAAAAGCATAAACTAGACTCGAAGAACGTTTTCGAAGAACAGCATAACGAGAACTGGTTCTCCAAAAAGTTTACAATGCCCAACGTTAAAGTGGGTTCTGTAATAGAAGTGAGCTATACCATTTCGTCTGACTTTTACTACAACATGCGCGAGTGGGAGTTTCAGACAACTATACCAACCCTGTGGAGCGAATACAGCGCTGAAATACCATCTTACTTCGACTATAAGTTCCTAATGCAGGGCTATCATCCGTTGCATACCAACGATAAGAATATCAAAGGATCCGGAAAGCCTGAGTTCTCTAATAATGCCTACACGTGGTCGATGAAAGATGTGCCGGCCCTGAAAGAAGAAAGGTACATTACAACGCTAAAAGATTATCAGTCTAAAATCGAGTTTGAGTTACAACGTGTAAATCTGCCGGGCCAGGCGCCGCGTATCATGACCGGAAACTGGGAAGACGTAGTAATGGACCTGTTGGCGCACGACCGCTTTGGTATGCAGATAAATAAAAGCGGATTTTATAAGCGCGACCTAACAAACATTTTAGCCCAGCATAAAACCCAGCAGGAGCAGGTTCGCGCCATTTACGAATATGTAAAAGGCAGAATGAAATGGAACGACCAAAACTCTTACCTGGCCAGAACAAGCCTGAGTGATGCATATGATAAACGGACCGGAAATGCAGCTGATATAAACCTGCTACTGGTTGCTATGCTGCAGGAAGCTGGCATGAATGCCGCACCAGTATTGGTTAGCACACGTTCCAATGGCCGGCCGCCGCAAGGCTCGCCGTTGGTTAATAAATTTAACTATGTAATAGCGCGTGCTTTTATAGATAACCAGGAGTACCTGATGGATGCTACCGACCCGCTGCTGCCATTTGGTATGCTGCCGGTTAGAGCCCTGAACGGTGACGGTTACATGATCAGTAAGAAAGACCACCATTGGATATCTTTAAAGCCTGTTGTTTACTCTAAGTTTATAAACACTGCAGTTACCATTAATGAGAATGGAGATATGACGGGTAATGCAGTAGAGTCGGCGGCAGGGCATTATGCATTAAACCTGCGAAGAACACTTACCGAACTGGGCGAGGAGAAATTTGCAGAAAATATGTCGCGCGAAGTAGGAAACTATAAGCTGGGCAAGCCTGTGTTCGAGAACAAAGAAAAGATCGGCGACCCGCTGCATATCAAATATAGCATCAGTGCTAGTGGAAATGGTCAGCAAAACAGCATTATCTATCTTAACCCGCTAATGGGCGAGGGAGACAAAGAAAATCCTTTTAAACTTACAGAGCGCCGTTACCCAGTCGATTTCGCTACCCCTATTGATGAGACCATTATTACAAAGTATACTATACCAGCAGGTTATGTGGTTGATGAAGCGCCGAAAAGCGTGAATGTGCTGCTGCCTGAAAATGGAGGAAAGTTTATATACATGGTGCAGCAGAATGGCAATGAGCTACAGGTAATGAGCAGGGTAAACATTAACAGGCCGGTGTTCTATGCCGAAGAGTATGTGTACCTGAAAGAGTTCTATAACCAGATCGTGGCCAAGCACGCCGAGCAGATCGTTTTAAAGAAAAGCACCTCTAACTAAGTAAATTATCAACATGCAGCTACAGTAAAAGGGCAACCCGATATGTACAGGTTGCCCTTTTATTGCCTTAGCTGGTACCTCTTAACCTATAGTTATGAAACCAATATCTTTATTAATGCTCCTTCTTTTGTGGCTGGCACTTCCGTTTGCCGCACTAGCCACCCGCAACATAACCCCAGTTGAACTTACAAAAGGTGCCAATGTGGTTATAAACTCACAGGAAACCGTTTTTACAGTTACCTCGCCGGGCAGCGCCACTACTACTTTTAAAACCCGATTAACGATACTAAACGAGCATGGCCTGCACCGCGCCAAACTTTACGTGCCCTATGACAAGCTCTCGAAGGTGAACTATATAAAAGGCACTTCTTACTTTATGAGCGGAAAGAAGATCAAGGCATTAAAAAATAGTGATATAACAGATGTGAGTTCAATCTCAGATTTTTCTTTGTTTGAGGATAACCGCGTAAAGATCGCTAACCTGACGCATACCATGTACCCGTTCATAGTTGAGTTCGAGTATCAGACCACTTCGTCAAATACATTGTTTTATCATACCTGGGCGCCGCTTGATGAAGATAAATTGTCGGTTGAGAAGGCTACATTTACGGTTATAATGCCGGAAACCATGAAGCTGCGTTACCGTGAAGCTAACCTGCAGCAGAAAGCTACACAGGAAGTGAAGGAAGGTAAAACGATCTATAGTTGGCAGGTGAGTAACTTAACCCCGATAAAGACCGAACCTTACGCGCCGCCAATGGCCGAACTGGTGCCTATGGTGCGCACTGCCCCAACCGAATTTGAAGTACAGGGCTATGCCGGTAACATGAACAACTGGCAGAGTTATGGCCAGTGGTTTAACAAACTGAACGAAGGCCGCGATGTATTGCCCGAAGCTACAAAAGCCAAAATTGCTGCCCTTGTAGCCGATGCCAAAACACCCGAAGAAAAAGTAAAACGCATCTACAATTACCTGCAGAGCAACACCCGTTACATTTCTATACAGTTAGGTATTGGTGGCTGGCAGCCGTTCGAGGCAAGTTTTGTAGATAGCAAAGGCTACGGCGACTGTAAAGCACTTACCAACTATACGCAGGCCATGCTTACGTCTGTAGGCATAAAATCGCACCACGCCCTGATACGTGCCGGCGAAAATGCACCAGACCTCCTGGCCGATTTCCCAAGCAGCCAGTTTAACCACGTAATTCTTTCGGTGCCGATGAAGCAGGACACGCTTTGGCTGGAGTGCACAAGCCAGAACGAGTCGGCGGGATATGCGGGCAGTTTTACCGGCAACAGAAAAGCATTGCTTATTACACCGGAAGGAGGAAAACTGGTCAGCACACCTGCCTACAAAGCATCTGAAAACACAGTGAACCGCACCGTAAAAGTAACCCTGGATGATGCCGGAAACGGAACTGCGTCTGCCGTAACCCACTATAAAGGGTTAGAGCACGAATCTTATCGCGACCTGTTGCATGCAGCCTCTCCCGAAGACCAGCATAAATGGCTTTACCGCAACATCAGTATTCCAGCTTTCGAGCTGAAACAATTCTCTTTCGATCTGAAAAAAGACAGGCTGCCCGAAGTAACTGAAAAGCTGGAACTGAGTGTGCGCAAGTGTGCTACCATTAGCGGCAAACGCATGTTCCTGGCACCAAACCTGATGAACAAATGGGACAGCACACCAAACACCATAGAGAACCGAACCTTAGAAGTGGTGCGCTCATCGGCTTACACTAATACCGACACTGTTATTTATGAACTACCTGCAGGCTATAGTTTGGAATTTAAGCCCAACGACCTGTCCTATGATACAGAGTTCGGGACGTTTAAAGCTACCACGAAAGTAGATGGCCAGAAAGTAACTTACGTGCGCACAGTACAAATGCACAAAGGCCGCTACAAGCCCGAAGCTTACACTAAAATGCTGGAGTTTATGAACAACATTGTAAAAGCCGACGGACAGCAACTGGTGTTTGTGAAGAATGTGCAGTAGGGGTGGTTTTAGGAAAAACACAAGCAACATGAGAACTCTCTTAACTATAGTTTTCACCTTATTTGCTACTTGTTCTTTCGCACAGACACAAGCCGAAATGAATCAGCAGGCTTTTGCTTCTTATCAAAAAGTAGACAAAGAGCTGAATGATGTTTACAAGAAGCTACTGACAGAATATAAATCCGACCCTGCCTTTATTACCAATCTGAAAGCATCACAAAGAATATGGATCACTTTCAGAGATGCAGAGTTAAAAATGAAGTACCCGGAAAGGGAAGCAGGATATTATGGATCAATTCATCCTATTTGCCGGGCAAGTTACCTTGAAGAACTGACAAGTGAGAGGATTAAGCAACTGCGCAAGTGGCTGGCTGGCGTTGAGGAAGTAGATGGCTGCTCTGGTTCGATTAAATTGAATGAGTAATAAAAGCTATCAGGTTGTGCAGCATTAAGAATAAAACTAACTCTTGATAAAACGACTGGTATTCATACTTATCTTGCTTGTAAACTCCCTTACTGCCTGGAGTCAAGTAACTATAACAGGGAAAGTCATTTCAAAAGTTGATGAAACACCTATACCTCTTGTAACAATTGTTGAGAAGGGCACAAGTAACGGAACTACAGCTGACATTGACGGCAATTTCTTGATTAAAGTAGCCGAGCCTAATTCTACTCTTGTTTTCTCCTCCATTGGTATGGTAACAAAAGAGTACCGATTGAAGGGACAAAGGCATATAATTGTTGAAACCGAGTGGGACTGCCACAAAGACTTCTTTGATTCGAGTGAAATAAAGGTGTATGCCAATAGCGGGTTAATCAATACCCCATTAGGTGGACAGATTGAAGTAGCTACCCCTTATCTGTTTTTTGGTGGCATAATCAAAGGTTCTTATACTTATCAGACCAATTTAGATCAAAATGAACTTCAGAACGGGCAGATTGAATTTAGTCATTTCATTTCTACTTGTGACTTTGACATGGATTTTAAATGGAATTATCGTCAGGTCAACTTTAATAACGATTTTAACTCCAAAGCTTACTCTTTTGAGACAGACTACAACTTCAGGAACATCAAGCTTATTGCAGGATATACCCACTTGAGTTTGGATAACATTGAAACAGTTGGCACACAATCTTCATCGGGAGTTTTAATCGGTTTTGGGACCACTTTAGGCCAGCCTCTTCACCCTACAGTTATTGGAAAGATATCGTTGTATAAGGACAAAATAGAATATCAAGCTTCTGTTCAAGCAGGGTATAAAAAACTTCTTTTTTTTACGAAGTTCTACAAGCTTAACTCTTTTAATGAATTAAGTTTAGGTATAGGTACAACAATAGGTTACCGAATAAAGAGGCAGGAAGAATAACCGAAGCACAACAAAACCTATCATTTAGATACGGCACATTATAGGCAAGTCTGTTACTATCAACTATAAAATGACATACATGAAAAAATTATTCTATTTGAGTATTATGTTTTTGCTGATCTCATGTTCAGCAACTAAAAACACTGTAAGCTCACAGCTTCAAGACAATCAGACATTCTTGTTAACAGAAGCATCCACAGATCCGACCTATGGATTTTCAGAAAAGAACCCTATAGAGGTAGGTGGAGTTGATAAAAGTGAAGGGCCACTAAATGAGAGAAGATTCCTGAATGCATTGGCTGGACTCAACGGTGAAAGAGTTAGTTACTATAGAGCTGGTAGTTGCTGTCCGGTAGATAGTAAAAATGGATTTATGGGGAAAGCAATGTTAGATAATTACAGGGTAACATGGGAAGGGGCAAAAGACACTGTGTCAATTTATATAAACATGTATGACTCTGGACAGTTGAGAGCTCCTGTTGGATTTACGATAAAAAAATAAAGCATTTTTACAGAACAACGCAGCCCACAGAAAATAATTTTTCTGTGGGCTGCGTCTTTTTAGAAGTGGCTCCGTCATCAGGGTGTAAAACGAAAAAAACACCTTAAAAAGATAAGCCATGAAAAGATTTCACGTTAATGTTAGAGTAAAGAACCTGGAAGAGTCAGTAGGTTTTTATACTGCCCTTTTTGCTACAGAACCAACCGTTCTTAAAGAAGATTATGCCAAATGGATGCTCGAAGATCCGCGTATAAACTTTGCCATATCGCTGCACCCTGAGAATGCCGGCATTGAGCATTTAGGTATACAGGCCGAGAGCGAAGAAGAACTGGCAGAAGTATACGGCAACCTTAAAAAAGCAAAAGGCGCCATCCGCGAAGAAGGGAAATGCACCTGCTGCTACGCTAAATCGGAGAAGTCGTGGATAACAGACCCGCAGGGCGTGGACTGGGAAGCATTTTATACGTTCGGTGAAGCCACTGTGTATGGCGAAGGAGCCAATGCACGCAAAACCGAAGCGGCCGTTTAGTACATCATAAAACTATAAAACAATAGCGACTCGTGTAATCAGCACTTGTCGCTATTGTTGTTTTCTGTAAATTCATAGCATTATGCAAACATCAGCCTTAACCCAAACTATAGTTGCCGAAATGCAGGCAGCACATTACCCCGAGGTAAAAGTAATTTACGAACTGGGCATAGCCACCAATAACGCCACCCTGGAAACCAAAGCACCCGAGTGGGCAGAGTGGGACACCAAATACATGAAAAGCTGTCGGTTTGTAGCGCTGCAAAACGGGAAAGTAGCCGGCTGGGCTGCGCTTACGCCAGTGTCGGGCAGGTGCGTGTATGCGGGCGTAGCCGAAGACAGCGTGTACATTCACCCGGATTTTAAACGCCAGGGCATTGGTAAACTTTTGCTCGATAAATTGGTGGAAGCATCGGAACAGGAAGGAATCTGGACGCTGCAAGGTGGCATCATCAACGACAACAAGGCCAGCATAAAACTACATGAGCAGTGCGGTTTCAGGGTGGTAGGCGTACGCGAAAAGCTGGGTCAACTGCACGGCCAATGGCGCGACATCTGCCTGGTGGAACGCCGCAGTAAGGTGGTAGGGGTATAGTTAAACTCAACTATAGTACTCGCTTTTTATAGTATAAAAGTTATAGAATTTGTAATTGTTTTGCATCTTTAGGATAGAATTCGGATAACCTGCAAACTATAAACTGAACCATGGAAAACTGTTGCAACACTCCTGGACCAACTAAACTTTCTGCGGATAGCTGCTCGGCGGTAGCGCCTGTTTTCCTGGCGTACGAGGCCCAGCTAAAAGGCTTTGTGCAGAAACGCATCCTCGATAAAGACGAAGCTAACGACATTCTACAGCAACTATACCTCAAGATCTACAAAAACTGCGAGCAGCTACCCGAAGTAAAGAACATAAAAGCGTGGCTTTACCAGATAACGCGCAACGCGGTGTATGATTTTTTCAGGGAAAGTAGCCGCTACCAGACTATAGCTGATGTGGAACTGGAAGAATTGCCCGACGATACCCGCCATGATGTAGAAGCTCTGGTGGAGCCCCTGATCAGTTTATTGCCCGAAGAATATGCCGAAGCCCTGCGCTTGAGCGAACTGGAAGGCATCAGCCAAAAAGAAATTGCCGAACGCCTGGGTATATCCTATTCCGGGGCAAAATCAAGAGTGCAGCGTGGTCGCGAAAAACTGAAAGCCTTGTTTATAGAATGCTGCCACCTGGAGTTCAGCCACGATGGGTCTATAGTTTCCGCAACTATAAAAGATAGCTGTAAACCGTTGCAGGGGTTGTAGTGGTTAGTTTAGTTTGATACCGTAAGTTACCGCTTCGCTCAAATTTGCGGCATAAATGAGCTGGTTTTTTAATTCTTTTTATGGAAAACAGCAAGTTTTAGCATCAAGTAACTAAAAGCGAAACTATAAAATAGAGAACATGAAAACCATGCTACTTTTTCTTGTGCTTGCGACACTGTTTGTGAGCTGCAAAACCGAACAACTGGCATTAACCCCAACCTATAACAAAGGAGGCTATACTTTTAAAATACACAAGAGTAGATATTTGGCTGCTCAGGATAGTATTTATGTTGGTGGAAGCATATTTGATGTAAATACAAAGGAGCTTTTGGAAGTGGGTAAGATTGAACTTGGCTGTTCTTCTTCAAATAACCTAAACAACTATAGTTTCAGAATGCATAATTGGGATATTGCCGTTCCTGTTACAGCTAAATATGTCGGCTATCTTACTGTCGAAACAGCGCCTTTTATTACACAAGCGGGAGATTCTATAGTTGTAAACTTCTATTTGGCTCCTGACGAAAAGCCGTTATTAAATTGCGAAGGGTCTTTTAACTAAAACTTATACCTAACCTGTGCCTTCACATCTGATCTCGTAGAGCCAACTATAGTTTCCAGCCCAGAGCCGATGGTATCGACATTTCTATAGCTGGTGATGCCGTATTTTACCCACACATCCAGGTCACGTATCAGTTGGAACTGCAGCAACGCATACACGCGTGTGCCTTTGCCACTGAGCGCCGGAATAGAGAACGCATACAGCACATCGCGCTCATACACATACTGTCGGGTATCATAACTGTCTGTGTCGAAAAGGGCATAACGGGTACTTAGCCGGATATTCCTGAAAGTATAGTTTACATCCTGGGCAATAATGTAGCCGGTTTGTCTGGGAGCTTCGTGCTCGTAACTGCTGAACTGTACACGGCTTTTTAAACTGAGCGCTGGGGTAGGAGCGAACTCATAGTAAAGCAGGTAATTCCGGCGCAGGGCCTGTGCCACGTAATCTATAGTTGTGGTGTTGTTGGGGGCGTTCAGTCCTTTGCTTTCGGTCCGGAACTGGCCGTAAAGAGCGCTTTGTCGGTTGGGTTTAAAGTAGAGTCGCACCAAGTACTCATCGCCGTAAGAGGGCGCATCTACACGATAGCGCAACCACGGAAAAGTAAAACGGTCGTAGTAGGCGGTAATTTCCCAACGGGTAATGGGTTTAAGTTTGATGCCCGTGTAAAATCCACGCTCGTTTATGTTGCGGCTTCCTTCGCCAAAAGCCCCACCATACAAACTATGGAAATCGCGTGAATAGTAACGGTACAGCATGGCAACTTCCGCTTTGTTGGATAGGTTCGCTATCAAACCATTCACACTGCCCACACCGCCACTTTTGCTCATAGCCGTTTCGCCGAACAGGTACACGTTCTGACAGGTAAAACTATAGTTGGCCCCGGCTGTATAGTTGGTACTGCCGCTAAACTCGAAATGCTGGTAAGGGGCATCGGTCTTTTTGATAGGAGAACTATAGTTAGTGCCGACAGCGGTAATGCCAAGCGTAAAAGCCTGTTTCTGATATTGCAAACTACTGCCGAATATCTGCTCGCGCACTCTGCCTTTGTTTGCCAATTCGGTTACTGTTCTGTGAAAGCCGGAAGTCTGGATGCTGGTGAATGTTTCGGTAAAGTCGGAGATGGTATCGCCTTGCAGGTTAGCGTCGGCGCGTTTGTTGGAGTAGAAGCTAGTTAAATTCAGATCATTTGTTAAACGATAAGTTACCGCCGCACCCCTGAAAAATGCCGACTCCAAAACCGAACTATACGGCCGTATGCCCAGGTTTGCGCGACTAAGTGTAGTTATGGTTTCGCTGCCTTTGCCAACGCTATACCCCGACGACAATTGCAAACCCTGCCCGATCTGTAACTGGTAATCGCCAATAGCCATAGTTTTAAACCTGCCTTTGTTGTATAGCTGGAAATGCGCCGTATAAAAATCGAAGCCATAACGGCGTGAATTGCGGTCCCAGGTAAAAGCTTCACCGGCATCTTTCTCGGCAGTTATGCCCATGCTATAATCCTGGGCTACGCTGTTCCGGTAGCGCACAAACAGTTTGTCCGGAGAGCCCAAATACCTGCTCTGCGACCGGCTGCTGGTATCCACAGCACTATAGCCACGTCGCTGCTGCAAGGTACGCTCATACCTGACTATAAGTGCGTTATTGTCTTCCCCGATCATGCGTTGCCACAAGGGGCGCGTATCGGCGTATAAACCGGCATCTTCAACCCGCACAAAAGGCAGCAACTGGTAAATGGTGATCAGATCAAAATCGGGAATGGCTTGTAGCTCGTAAATGCTGAGCAGCTTGCCGTTTTCCTGCTGATGTTTGAAGAAGGAAGCGATCTGTGGGCGAGAAAGGATGAACAGGGAAGCCAGCTCTTCGGGGGTGGTGTTATTCAGGTTAATGGGCTGCTGATAGTACTGGAAAAGCGTTTCGTAAAGGTCTTCGTAGGATATGTTCTCATCTTCCTGCTGCGAGAAAAGCTCCTGCACAAACAGGTCGAAATCAATCGTTTGGCGCGGATAGTTCTGGGCCTGCAACGACAGCGACGCATAAAAAATAAACCAGCAGAGCAGTAACACACGTACCATAGGCATCAGCTTACCCAGTATTTGTAAAATTATACTTTAGGGCTACTCTAGCCTTGCCTTTAATGTTGTCTGTACACTAAAATAGTTACATGGAGCTCTTTCATATTTTCTCGGTAATACTTGCTGTTTCGGCTTTCTTCGCCTATATCAATCAGAAATACATAAAGTTGCCGGGTGCTATCGGGTTGTTACTGGCGGGCCTGTTATTGTCGCTGCTGGTGCAGGGGCTGGGAGAGATATCGCCTGCGTTCGAAGCGCTGGTAGAAAGTCGTTTAAGTGAGATAGACTTTTCGGAGATACTGCTGGAGTTTATGCTGAGTTTCCTGCTTTTTGCCGGAGCACTGCACACTGACCTGGAGAAGCTCCGGGCATCTAAATGGCCTATATTGGTTTTTGCAACAGTTGGTGTGCTGATTTCTACAGTGGTAACCGGTACGGCTTTTTACTACCTGCTGTACCTGGTTGGCTACCCTATCGGCTATATCTACTGCCTGTTGTTTGGTGCGCTCATTTCACCAACCGACCCTATCGCAGTGTTAGGTATCCTTAAAAAAGCAAATATCCCGAAGTCGCTGGAAGTAAGTATAACCGGCGAGTCGCTGTTTAACGATGGCGTGGGTGTGGTAATATTTATCTCCATTTTTGAGATAGCGAAACTGGGAATTGATAACGTGGAAGGTTCTTTTATAGCTGAGCTGTTCCTGAAAGAAGTAGGCGGAGGTATAGGGCTGGGGCTGCTGATCGGGTATATAGCATTCCACTTCATGAAGCGCATCGACCATTACCAGACCGAAGTACTGATATCTTTGGCAGTAGTTACGGGCGGCTATAGTCTGGCACAACAGTTCCATTTTTCGGGGCCGCTGGCTATGGTGGCTGCAGGCTTACTGATAGGCAACCAGGGAACGCAACTTGCTATGAGCAAGATCACCGCCGATTACCTGACCAAGTTCTGGGAAATGGTAGATGAGGTGCTTAACGCCGTACTGTTCGTGCTGATAGGCCTTGAACTAATGCTTATCCCTTTCCACTGGAATTATGTGCTGATCGGTATCATAACAACTATAATTGTGTTGCTGGTGCGTTATATTGCGTTGGCAATACCTACCTACACGCTCCGGCTGCACCGTGCCTTTGCGCCAAATACATTGCTCATCATGACCTGGGGCGGCTTACGGGGCGGTATTTCCATTGCACTGGCCTTATCACTTACCACCGAAATGCACCGAGAACTTATAGTTGCCATTACGTATGCAGTCGTATTATTGTCGCTAACTATACAGGGGTTAACGATCGAACCATTTATAAAACGGATGTCTAAGAAGGTTATAGTTTAATTGGGTTGGCCGCCAAAGCTATAGTTTACCGATAAGTGGTGACTGTTGCCCAGATGTGTAGTGTTGCCGAATGCATAATCGACTACAAACTGCCGGGCCATAAAACCAGCACCAAAGTTGAGGGTGTTGGTAAGCGACTGAAACCCGCTGCGAAGTATGAATTTTTCAGGAAAGAGCTGATACTCGATGCCGGCTTTAAAAGTAGCGTTATGGTCGATGCTCTTTTCAGTTTCAGCTAAAAGTAAAAGTTTTTTGTAAGGTGTGTAGCTGATACCGGCTTTCATGATCGTAGGTAATCGTTCGTCTTCAAAGTCAGAGAGTTTTGCCTGATTCAGGTTGTAAGCGTGTGCTCCAAAGTAAAGGCCCGGCACAATTTCAGCCTGTCCGCCAATGGCTATAGTAACCGTTTTCCGGCTGCCATAGCCCTGTACCGCCACCTGCCAGATATCGGCTTTTACACCTAAACTAAACTGCCCCAGTTTATGCGCCGCACCCAGCCCAATGTGCTGCCTGTTATATAATTCGTCGCCAAACCTGCTCAGGCTAATGCCATAAACTCCATATTTTTGAGTTGGATAAATGCCCAGCAAAGCCACTGTTGTAAAAGCCCTTACGCCAAAACGGTTCTCAGCATAGGCCCCGGCTTGCAGTTGTGACAGACTGGCTATGCCAGCAATGTTGTTGTGAAGTGCCCAAAGGTCGGGTAGGGTTACAGAAGCGTTGCCAAGTGCTGCGGCACGTGCCCCAAACGGCACATCAGATTGCGCCTTTGTAAAAAAGGGAATCAGAAGGAAACAGGTAATTAAACTATAGCGCAGTATAATTATGCCATGCACGCAATCTTGTATTTTATGAAGTAGGATTTACGCTGGTAGAAAAGCTGAGTTGTCAGAAGATTGCCATTTTGTTCCCAAGTAACTATAAATGCTTACAAATGGTAGTATCTGAGATAGATCTCTCACTTTGTTCGAGATGACAAAAAATATGAAGTCACATAATTACTTTGTTTATATCACTACTAATCCTAAGCGAACAACATTGTATGTAGGCTTGACGAATGATTTACCGAGAAGGCTTAATGAACACTTTATGATTTGTGGTGAGTCATCTACTTTCGCCGGGAAATATTACTGTTATAATTTAATTTACTTCGAACGACATATGCAGGTACAGCATGCCATTGATCGGGAGAAAGAAATTAAGAAGTGGAGCAGAGCTAAGAAAGAAGCTTTGATCTACTCACAAAACCCATTCTGGAAATTTCTAAATCAGGAGATAAAGGAAGATCAATAAGATTAACTAGTCGTGTCATCTGGATAAAAGCAGGTAAATAGAAAACCATTATACATCTTAAATAGATTTCTCACAGAGTTCGAAATGACAAAATAGAGAATCAATAAACCTATTCTTATTTGTCATCTCGACGAAAGGAGAGATCTATCTCAGACCTGCTAAGGAAATCATTCCACAACCAATTCATCCACAAACAACCAGGCCGTTTTACCGGCAGAGCGATGATTAGGCGGGCATACTTTGATGTTACGCGCTGTTACTTTCACAAAACGGGCCTTTACCGGAGCAAACTCAGCAGCGAATACTTGAGTAAAGATGCCGCCCTTCAGCGGATCTGTGGTGTTGGTTATGGTTTTAAGGGCTCTGTACTTTTTACCGTCCTCCGAAACAAGAAAGTCCACCTGAACAGGCAGGAATATATTGGCAAGCATGTTCTGTAAATGCGAACTGCTGATGCGGTTTATAGTTGTAATTTGCTCCAGGTCTAGCACAGTTTCAAAGTCGTTGCCGGAAAAGCCGAGCCATTGACCATCATTTTGGTTAAGTGAACCATTAAGGCCATTAACTATAGTTGCGCCGCCCTGCCCCGGGAAATAGCGGCTGGGTTGTTTCTGTAGCTTTACTGGTCGGGCAAAGGCTTTATGTATGGTTAGTTTTGTAGTTGTCGGCTCGTCCATCAGTTTGCCATCTGCAAGAGAAGCTGCTTTTATAGTTGCTGATTCCTTAACTATAAATGGTTTGGTGTATAACTGACTTGCTGTGGTAGGAGTGGAGCCATCTAGCGTATAGTATAGTTGCGTGCCGGCTGCATCTGAGGTAAAAGTTATAGTTGCGTGGCGCTGCGTAGTATCTATAGTTGCCTGTTGTTTTACCTGGTAGGCGCTGGTACTATAGTTTATGCCTAAGGCATCGTAACGCTTGTACTGTTCCTGCATGCGCTTCGTGAAATCATCCCAGTTCTTGTTTGCAGGGTTGGTCCAGAATACTTCGGAAGCGGCGGCAATTCTTGGGAATAGCATGTATTCTACCTGCTTAAAAGTCGGGATGTATTCGGTCCAGAGATTGGCTTGGGCACCTATTATAAAGCGTTTTTCGGATGGCGTTAACTTGCCGGGAGTTGGGTTGAAACTATAGACCTTGCTAAGTGGCGTGTAACCGCCAAAGGCCAGTGGCTCCAATTGCTGATCTCCCTGGTAATAGTCGAAGTACAAATGCGAAGTTGGCGACATGACTACGCCATGCTGTTGTTCCGCTGCCTTTATGCCACCGGCAGTTCCGCGCCACGACATCACCAGGGCATTGTTCGGAATACCGCCATCCAGAATTTCATCCCAGCCAATGATTCGTTTGTCCTTTGATTTCAGAAACTTCGCGATGCGCTCTATAAAATACCCATGCAGTTCATTCTCATTCTTCAGGTTTTCGGCAGCTATTTTAGCCTGGCATTTCGGGCATGCTTTCCAGCGGGTTTTGGGTACTTCGTCGCCACCAATGTGTATTACCTGCCCCGGGAAAAGGGCTGCAACCTCTGTCAGTACATCTTCCAGGAAACTATAGGTTTGTTCGTTGCCGGCACAAAACACATCTTCAAAAATTCCCCAGGCCTGCTCTGTTTTAAACGGACCACCTGTACAGCTCAACTCCGGGTATGCAGCTAACGCTGCCAGCGCATGGCCCGGCATTTCAATCTCCGGAACTATAGTTATGTGGCGGTCTTTGGCATATTGCACCACGTCACGTATCTCATCCTGTGTATAAAAGCCGCCATATTTTTTGTTATCGAATTGTTGTGGGCGCTCCAGGGCATGGCCAACTATAGTTCCGTCGCGCCAGCCGCCAACTTCTGTTAGTTTCGGGTATTTTTTGATCTCGATGCGCCAGCCCTGGTCGTCGGTCAGGTGCCAATGGAACGTGTTGAGCTTGTGCATCGCCATGTAATCGATATACTTTTTGATATCGGAAACCGGGAAGAAATGACGCGCCACATCCAGGTGCAGACCACGCCAGCTATAGTTTGGCTTATCGGTTATCTCAAGTGCAAGAACAGCTACCGGCGCAAACGTGTAAGCCACAGGTAAAAGCTGTTTTATAGTTTGAATGCCCATGCCAATGCCTGCCGGTTGGTTCGCAGCGAGTAATATCCTGGTGGGTTGCACCGACAAACTATAGCCTTCCGGCCCAAGCGTGTCGGGGGAGTTGGTGAGGCTCAGGTAAATGTAGTTGGCTGCCCGCTTCCGGGGTTTTTTGTAGATTATTTGCGGCTGCTGGCCGGTTGCGGTTTTTATAGTTTGCGCCAGTTGGCTGGCTGTAGTTTTCAGGAATTGTTGCTCCGGGTTGATGTATAGCCTGGTGTTCGCATTCAGGATGAAGTTGCCTTGCTGCAGTGTAAGGTGCTGGGGTTTCGGAACTATAGAAATATCCGGAACAATATTTTGCTGTGCCGAAGCTGACAAAAAGGTAACTATAAAAAGGATAAGGGTGAGCAGTTTTGGCATCGGGTAAAATTTTGATCTTCAAGAATAAGCAGGATAAGTTTAAAATGCCAGCGGCAAAGCAAAAAGTATAGTTATAAAAAAAGCGCTGAGATGAGTCCCAGCGCTTTTCTATTTTACTAAAAAGGTAATTAGTCTTTCACCTGAAGTTTAACCTTCGCGTCACCTTTTTTCTTTTCGATCTTGAATTCAGTTTTACCGGCACGCAGTTTCTCCTGCGCTTCAGTCATAGTTGCGTTCAGCAGTTCGGCCTGCGGTGTGGTAGCTTCTGCTTTTGCAGCGTCACCAGCACCAGGGCTGTCTGTGGTTACAACCGTCATCTCGCTGATCAGGTTATTGGCACCAGCATATTTGTCGATGATGAACAGCAGGTAACGGGCATCTACGTTAATGCAACGCTTATAGTCTGCATCATAAACAAGGTCACCGGTCATCGCTTCCCAGTTACCATCAAATGCCAGGCCTATAAGCTCACCCTTACCGTTTATTACCGGCGAACCTGAGTTACCACCTGTAATGTCGTTGTCTGTGATGAAGTTTACAACTAGTTCGCCTTTGTCGTTCGCATAGCGGCCGTAGTCTTTTGCCTGGTATAGTTGCTTTAACTTAGCCGGTACTTCAAACTCCTCGTTGGTCGGGTCTTCTTTGGCCATTAAGCCTTCCATGGTAGTGTAGTAGTTAAACATAACACCATCCTGCGGGCTGTAATCCTTAATAGCACCGTAGCTCAAACGTATAGTTGAGTTAGCATCCGGGTAGTACACAAAATCAGGGTTCATCTCGCGCAGACCAGCTACATACAGGCGGTTAGCAGTTGCCAGTTTGGCATTGGCTGCACCTACCTTAGGAGCAATGTTGGTCTGGAAGTTCTCAAGAATAGGCTGCACGATTGCGAAAGCAGGATCGTTCTCCAGTTTCTTGGCAGTCGGGTTCTTCAGGAAATCCTTCAGTTTCTGCTCCGATACTACAAACGAGTTGCTATACACATGGTCAGCCAGTTTGTTGAAATCGCCTTTGTACTTGGCTACCAGGTTTTTGAATGCTTCCGGCTGCTGATCTTTCGCAATGTCTTCAGAGTAATACTTCAGCATGGCAGCAAACACTTTTTTGTCTGTTGGCATGTTGTAGTCCTTAAAGAAAGCATCTACGCGTGGCATCAGGTCCTCTACAGCCTTTTTAGTAGCAGCAGCATCGTTAGACTTAAGCGTAGTGTAAAGCGGCATCAGGCGGTAAGCCATCAGCAGTGACTCTGTGCCAAGGATGGCTTCGTTCAGGTAAATAGAACCGAGGTTATATTTTGCGATCTCTTTGTAAGATGCATCAATATCAGAAAGCACGTTGCCGTAAAGGGCTTTGCGCTGCGGGTCGTTGGCCCATGCCTGGTATTTCGCTTCGTCAGCTACTTTGCCTTCTATGGTCTTCATGCGCTTAATGCCCTCGTTCTGACCGATAGAGTATTTGTAGTAGTTAGATGTAGAGGCATATTTAGACGCATATTTAATACGCGTAGCATCGCTCTTGTCCATGTCTTCTTTCCAGATGCCCAGCTTCTTTTCACGCAGTTTGATACGTGTCTTGTTCAGCTGATCAACTTCCAGTTGCAGACCCTGAGATGTCATGAAACGCTTTGTACGGCCCGGAAAACCGAAAACCATAGAGAAATCGCCTGGCTCTCTGTCGCCGATGTTGATCGGAAGATGGTGCTTAGGGTTGTAAGGAACGTTGTCTTTGCTATATTTAGCTGGTTTGCCATCTTTACCCGCATATACACGGAAAATAGAGAAGTCGCCGGTATGGCGTGGCCACATCCAGTTATCCGTATCGCCGCCGTATTTACCGATAGACGATGGAGGGGTACCTACCAGACGAACGTCGGTATAACGGTTGTAAACGAAAAGGTAGAACTCGTTGCCGTTAAAGAAATCGCGCACATACGTTACATACTCACCGTTGTTGCTGGCTTCTTTGGCAAGTGCCTGCATACGCTGGCCTACTTTCTGGGCACGCTCTGCTTCTGGTGTGTTGTTATCGATGCCTTCCAGAACTTTGCCTGTCACGTCATCCATACGCACTAAAATATCCACAAAAAGGCCTTCGTTCGGAAGTTCCTCTGAGTAATTCTTCGCCCAGAAACCGTTTGTCAGGTAATCGTTCTCTGGTGTAGAATGCGACTGGATCTGGCCATAACCGCAGTGGTGGTTAGTTAGCAACAGACCGTTCTTAGAAATGAACTCACCTGTACAGAAACCACCGAACTGTACGATAGCATCTTTCAGGCTCGAGTTGTTTACAGAATAGATCTCTTCGGCAGTCAGCTGAAGTCCTTTTTTCTGCATATCGGCGTGGTTAAGGCGCTTTATCAGCATCGGCAACCACATACCTTCGTCGGCTTTGGCCGTAAACGGCGCGCTCAGCCCAACTAAAAGTAGGAGTGAAAGGATTCTTTTTAACATGGAAATTTGTTTAGATTAGTTAAACTGCATGCAATTTAATAAAAATATTACGCACCTAACGGCTGTTAGGGTTTTAAGATAGCTGATTTGTATATAGTTTTTACCATTTTTTGATGAACAGCTATAGTTATACAAAAACAAAGGAAGCTACCTGAAAACTATAGCCTGAAATAAGTACATGAACCATGAGCTGGATATTTAAGAAACTGTAGCTTGGCCTGATCTGGATCTACCAGCACATGATCTCGCCCTTAAAGCCAGCTACCTGCCGCTACACACCTACCTGCTCTACCTACGCTGTTCAGGCTGTGAATAAATACGGACCTTTTAAAGGCGGCTGGATGGCTTTAAAGAGAATTGGCCGTTGTCACCCCTGGGGCGGAAGCGGTTATGACCCGGTAAAGTAAAGAAGGACATTCCATTCTCTCATTTGCCCTCGCTCGCGGGACCCGAGCGAGGGCGTAGAACCTATTTCCACTTCATCGGGAGTTAGGGCCTGTAAGTATAGTTTTACACTAAGTTCGTCTAAAGCCCGATCCTGTAAATTGAATTTGAGGCTTATTTAAAGTATATTTAGGAAAGATAATATTCATTCTGCTTCTGCCTATGTTCCTGACATTACTATCACATCAATGGCGATCCGAGCTTCGGTCTTCTGTTTTCCAGAAAAGCCTGGCCCTTAATATTATTCTGGGGTTGCTTATCCTGTACTTTGGTAGCATATTCCTTTTCCTTGGTTTTAATATTCATAAAATACTGGCAGAACTATACCCGGGGCAAAATGCAGTCGCCATCTTCAACGGTATGTTGCTGGCCTATTTCCTGATCGATCTGTTTTTCAGGTTCCTGATGCAGGAGTTGCCTGTGCTGGCCATTCAGCCCTACTTACATTTGCCCATCTCTAAAAACAAACTGGTGCATTATGTACTGGTAAAATCAGTTCCGAGCTTTTTTAACCTGTTACCGCTACTGTTTATAGTGCCTTTTATGGTAACCTCGGTGGTTCCGGCTTATGGTTTAGGCATTGCTATAGTTTGGTTGCTTGCGCTGATGGCGGTAACGCTGCTCAATAATTTCCTGCTGATTTACTTTAAGCGGCAGATGAGCAACAAACCACTTTACACGCTCGCTTTCGGGGTAACTGTAACTTTACTGATGTTGCTAGATTACCTGGATGTGCTGCAACTACAGGCAATATCGCAGGCTGTGTTCGGGGCAATACTGGTGCAGCAGTGGCTTGTTATAGTTCCGGTTATATTAATGGCAGGGGCTTACCTGCTCAACTTTTATTTCCTGAAAGCCCATACATATCCCGAAGAAATAAGCGTGCGCAAAGCAAAGGAAGCTACTGGCGGCGACATTGCTTTCCTGAACCGTTTCGGGGAACTGGGTAAGTTAATAGAGTTAGAGCTGAAACTGATCTGGCGACATAAGCGCACAAAATCCATTGTTACCTTATCGGTTATTTTCCTGTTTTACGGGTTGCTTTTTTATGGCAAAGACAACTTTATGGATGGTTTTGCCATGCTGATCTTTGTTGGGATAATGCTGTCGGGGATGCCGATGTTTAACTACGGGCAGTTTTTGCCGGGCTGGCAGAGCGGCCACTTCGATGGAATACTGACCCAGCGCATTTCGCCTTACCAGTTCCTGAGCGCTAAATACTGGATGATGGTGCCAGTTATGGTGCTGGCTTATATCCTGACGCTGCCTTATGGTTTGTTTGGCTACAAAATACTCCTGATAAATACGGCGGCACTGCTTTACAATGTTGGCGTTAATGTGTTCATCATTTTCTTCTTCTCGGTTTACAACACCCAAAAGCTTGACCTGAGCAAGAGTGCCTCATTTAACTGGCAGGGCGTAGGAGCTTCTAAATTTGTGATGATGCTGCCGCTTATGGTGCTGCCGATCCTGATCTACCTGCCTTTCGGGTTACTGGATGTTCCTTTTGCCGGAGTGGCCGCTATCGGCGGACTTGGCCTGCTGGGTATCATCTTCCAGAAACAACTGCTTGCATTCTCTGCCAAACGGTTTACAGCGCACAAATACAAGCTGGCAGCCGGCTTCCGTCAATCTTAATCAACTATAGCAATTATAAAAATAAGCGCGATGCTAACTATAAATAACCTCCAGAAAATATATAACGGCACTACCGTAGTAAACATACCAGAACTAACTATAACTGCAGGCGAGTCTGTGGGCCTGGTTGGTAACAACGGAGCCGGCAAAACAACACTTTTCAGGATGATACTGGACCTGATTCGGCCGAGCAAAGGTGAAGTGTTCTCGAAAGGCATTGGCGTAATGGAATCGGGGGACTGGAAAAGCTATACCGGCTCGTACCTGGATGAAGGTTTTCTGATAGATTACCTGACGACAGAGGAATATTTTAAGTTTATCGGCGACCTGCATGGCCTGTCGGGTGGCGATGTGGCAGAGCGCTTAGCACCATTCACGGACCTGTTTAACGGCGAGATTCTGGGCCAGAAAAAGTATATCCGCGACTTCTCGAAAGGTAACCAGAAAAAGATAGGCGTGGCTGCAGCCGTACTATCGAACCCGGAACTGCTGATACTGGACGAACCTTTTGCCAACCTGGACCCCAGCTCCCAGATACGCCTGAAGAATCTGCTTAAAACCCTGCGCGAACAAAAGCAAATGACCATGCTGATCTCGAGCCACGACCTGAGTCATGTAATCGATGTATGTGAACGGATCGTTATCCTGGAGAAAGGCCAGTTGGTGCAGGACATGGTGACTAACGAGAACACCCTTCAAGAGCTGGAGACCTACTTTACAGTTTAAAAGCTGATCTTTACTTCTATTTTTGAATATAAATCGGTAAACTGCATTTGTTAAAGTCCGGATTCCGGCTTTCGCCTAAGTTTTTCACCCGTTTAACGTAGGCAATCAATGAATATTAAAATACCGATCCCGATAGGCAGCAAAGGGTATCTTATACCTATAGTAGATATTCTGCGTGTAGAGAGTCGTTCTATTTCGTTTGCAGATGCGGGAGCCTATAACCTGTATATATTTGAGCGGACCACGACAGGCGACGAGCTTTTCTCGCTCTATAGTTACAAGCAGAAGCAGGACATGCTTGCCGCTTTCAGTATCATCTCATCACTGTTGATCCAGAAATCCAAGGAGTTGGTAATGCTGGAGTTGGAGCCGATGAAGTAAAAGCCAACTATAGTTGGTATTCCCGGACACACATAATCATTACCCTATAGTTTATTTTTGAGAGGCAGCTGCATCTGGTACAGGTCGAAGCCTTTTGCCCAGTAATCTTTTTCGGTGTGTTCCAGCACAAAGCCCAGCCTCTCATAAAATTTATAAACCAACTGCGATGTACGAACTATAACCTGATCTATATTTGGGTTACTGCGGATATGGTTTATCCGGTGCTGCGTTAGGTCTGTGCCAATGCCTTTGCCCTGAAAACCGGGGTGAACGATATCCCAGGAGAGTCGCGCCAACCGCTCGCCCGGGAAGTAATTGATGCCGCCTGCTCCAACTATAGTTCCGGCTTCTTCCATTACAAAATATTCCTCCAGGTGCTCGTCCAGGTAAACTATAAGATCCTGTGCTTCGGTTTCGGCAAAATACTGCGGAATGTTAAGTTGCAGCAACGCTAAAACCGCTTGTTTATCTGTCGGGGCGTAGGGGCGGATCATGGGTATATTAGCGAGGTGTTTTTATGGTTGCCGGAGTTTTGTCTTCAGGGCTCTGGTATAGTTTAAACTAAAGGAGATGCCGTGGTTTGCGAACTATAGCCAAAGTTTGAAGTTTTATTCCTGACTATAGTTTAGCGTATAGTTTGCTCTCAGGCCGTCCGCAGAATCTTCTCCATCTTTTTGCCTTTTGCCAGTTCGTCTACCTGCTTGTCTAAATACCTTACCTGTTTTGTTAGTGTATTTTCGATCTCCTCTATCCGGTAGCCACAAATTACCCCGGTTATCAGGTCAGCATTCGGGTTTATAGTTGCCTCCGAAAAGAACGTTTCGAAAGTCGCCTTCTGATCGATCAGTTCCTGCAGTTTTTTGTCGTCAAAGCCCGTCAGCCACGTTATAACCTGGTGTAATTCATCTTTAGTCCTGCCTTTGCGCTCCACTTTGGTTACGTAGTGCGGGTACACCGATGCAAATGTCATTTGTGCCATGCGGGCATCGTGTTCGGGAGTCGTGTTCATGCTGATTTAATCTTTCTAAATACTTCAATTGAAAGCAGTATTACAATTTTCACAAATACTACTCGGGGTTTTTAAGCCAGATGAAACACCTTTACCACCGCAAATTAAGCATGAATGGTTAGCATCTGGCTGATCTACAAACAAGTTAATATAAACTGGTATGCCAAAGTGCTCGGACAATTGTTTTCTTATTTTTTCGCCTTCTGTGTTGAGCTTCCCCTTCTTGTAGTTTGTCAGCTCTTTGTAGGCTTCCTTCTCAAAGAAGCTGCTCTCAAGCCAATTGAGATACACTCTTTGGTAATGCCTTTGCCAATTCTCAATTTCTATAAATGCAGGAATACTTGAATAAGGAATTTGCCCTAAACAGGTTCCACAAACAAGTTCATTTGTGAACTGAAGAGAGCGACCGTATAGCAAGTAAAAGGCAGAACTGTTACAAGAACAGTTTTCAGTTTCGTCAACATCTATAATTACATCAGACTCTTCAACCGTTTTGGGGCTGCTTGTTAACACACAGTTGAATTTCTCTGACCAATACTCGACTACATCTGGAGAGTTTTCCCAGCTTTGAAAGGAGCCGAAATCCTGAAAAGTTACAGTAAGCTCAAGCGTTCCACCCACTTTTCTTAATTCCCTAGGCTCAGCATAGATCAAGTTCTGCCTGTAAAGTGTACCTGATAAACCTAGAAATTCTTCCCCTGTATCCTTCTCATTGGCTAAAGGTAAAATAATCTTCGCTGCTATAGGTTTATCTTTCATTTAACTTATAATTTTAGGAATCGTGTTTTGCTAGGGCACACTTTAGTTAGGGGGATATCTTGTTGCTTTTTAGTTCTTTTTGTAAAACCATTCCAAAGCCATAACCCATTAAAAACGCAAAAGGTAAGCCTAATAAGAAAACTGGCACGGCAATCCTTAGCATAAAATAAACTGATAAGATAGGGTGGAAGCCTTCATCCCAGCTTATTTGAACCACAGCCGTTAATGAAACAGATAATGCTAATACAACTAAAACTTTTAGTGCTGTAGTAAGCCCAATTGAACTTCCAAGACTGATGTTCCTCCCAAGTTTATAGCCTGCTTTCTTACCAAAATAATAGGCTGATAAGAAAAGAGATAAAATTCCATTTATAATAGGGAATGGGGAATTTTGAAAAAGCTTAATAAGCATTTCGACCACATCAGGATTTGTAGTTAACCTTATCAAGAGAATTACAAACAGTATAAGTAATATACTTATACTCACCGCTATTATTGCATATTTCCTTCCACTAAGCTCTAATCTTTCTGTCATTCTAATTAGGCATAACTATAGTTTAAACCTACTTAATCACACCCTTCATCCAGCTGCTTATCGTTTCCAGAGCTGTCGGGGCTATAGTTTCTTCCAGTTTGCCGTATTCGTTAACCATTCCGGTAGAAGCCGTCTGGAAGTGGTGGTTCAGGTTGGGCATCTCTTTTATAGTATACTTTTTGTTGCCGGCTGCTTTCAGGGCTTTTTCGGTGGCGGGCAGGTTTTGCTGGTAAGGTACCTGCAAATCTTTGGTGCCGTTTAGCGCGAGTACGGGCATTTTCAGTTTCTGCAGTGTAAGGGCAGGGTTATAGCCTAAAAAGTAGCGCATCCAGGGCGAGCTTAGCTGGGCAACTATAGTTTGCTCGCTTTGCGGGGTAAGCCCCATTTGTTTTTGTTCTTCTACGGTAAGTTTGGCCTTGGCCTCCTGCTCAAGTTGTTTTATAGTTTGGGAAGCTTTAAAAATATCCGGTTCGGTAGCGGCTACAGTAAACTGGGCTTTACGGAGCTGCAGGTATTTTTGTAGTTGTGGTTCAGGCATGCCGGCGGTTTTAAACAGGGCTTCGTTCTGGGCTAAAAGTAACTCGGTACCAGGCACTGCACTTCCGGCCAACAATACTACAAAAGCGGTTTCGGGGTGTTTGGCGGCTACTTTTGCGGCAACTAAAGCACCTTCGGAGTGGCCCAGCAACCCAACTTTCTTCCCATCAATGCCTTCAAAGTTCTTCAGGTAAGCAAAGGCAGCTGCGGCATCGCTGGCAAAGTCTTCGGTAGTGGCAGTCGCAAAATTCCCTCCCGATTTACCCACGCCACGGTCATCCAAACGCAAAACAGCAAAGCCTTGTCGGGTAAGGTAGTCGGCTAAAACTAAAAATGGTTTGTGACCCAAAATAGTCTGGTCACGGTCTTGTGGTCCGGAGCCTGTAAGTAGCACCACAGCCGGAGCCTTGGTTTTTCCTTTTGGTATAGTTAAGGTGCCCGCCAGGGTAATACCGGCCGCTTTGTTTTCTATAGTTACTTCAGTTTCCTGGTACGGGTAGGGTTTTACAGGGTGCTGTGGACGTTTAACTTCTGCCACCTCGCCTTTTGTAAGCGGAATATGCATGGTCTGGCCAGCCTGTTTCAAATGCCCATCTATCGTTTCGGGGCCGGTGACCTTGCCGGCATACGAGCCACCAATGGCTTTAATATCTAAGTACAAACTATCCTGCACCAACTTTGCCGTTGTTACCGGAATGCCTTTTGCACCCTGATCGGGGCTGTCCATGGTGGCTATAAGGGAGCCATCGGGGTTAGCAGTTATGTTAAAGACCAGTCGCAGTTTTGTGCCGCCAATAGCTAAAGACCCGTTCCAACTGCCGGCTATAGTTTGGGCAGGTTGCTGCGCATAACAGGTAGCAGCGGTAAGTAAAGTTATCAGCAAAAAAAGCAGGTGTTTTCTCATAGTAACTTGGTTGAGGCTTGTGTAATACTAAGGTAATAAATTCCGGGTATAGTTATGTGCTATGGATGAACAGGAACGATGCGCGCAATTATAAACTGGTGTGTTTTGCTTAAATTTGCTGCTCATTTAAGTTCTGATCCATGAAAAATAACCTGCTTTCGGCTGTTTTACTGACTATAGTAACCTTGTTTTCAGCCTGCAACAGCACTCCCGAAACCTCACCCGAAGATAAAGCCGCTTATGCAGCAACTATAGATACCTGGCATGCGCAGCGTCTCGATAACCTGAAAAAGGAAGATGGCTGGCTGGCGCTTGCAGGTCTGTTCTGGCTAGAGCCCGGCGAAAACACGTTTGGTAGCGACTCTTCAAACGCCATTATTTTCCCGGAAGGTAAGATCGCAGATAAGGCCGGTGTATTTATACTTGCTAATAACCAGGTAACAGTAAAGTTGAATGAAGGCGCTGATGTGCAGCTGGATGGAAAACCGGTGCAGGAAGCTATAGTTTATAGTTCGGATTCGGTAGATGCGCCTAAACTAACACACGGCTCGCTTACCTGGTTTGTGATAAAGCGTGGCGATAAATATGGTGTGCGCCTGCTCGATACAGAAAGCGAAATCAGGAAGAATTTTACGGGCATCGACCGTTATGAAGTAAACCCAAACTATAAGATAGTAGCTAAACTGGAACCGAACACGACCGGCCGTAAAATAGCCATTACCAATATAGTTGGCCAGACAAGTGAAGAAGAAACGCCAGGCGCTTTAGTGTTTACTATAGATGGCAAGGAACATAAACTTGATGCCCTGAAAGAAGGCGAGGAACTGTTCATCATCTTCGCTGATAAAACGAACGGACACGAAACCTACGGCGCCGGCCGCTACCTGTACACCGACCTGCCTGATGCAAACGGCAACGTTACCATCGACTTTAACAAGGCCTATAATCCGCCCTGCGCTTTTGTAACCTATGCTACCTGCCCGTTACCGCCAAAACAGAATTTTCTGCAAGTTGCTATACCAGCCGGAGAGAAGGCATTTGAGGCTAATCATTAGCATTTTCTAACCTAGGTTACGATTAATAAAACGAACGGAAGCTATTTACCGCCCCAACCCCTCCGAGGAGGGGAATTTCATTCTGTGAAAAACGGGCTCAAAAAATCATTGTCATTCTGTAAAGAAACTTGGTTGAAGGTAGGTTCAGCCTCTACCATTAACCCACAAGATCCTTACAGGATGACAAAAAATGGAGAATGAAACGGCCCTGCTGCGTGGAAGGGGATTTCCTGTCTACTAAAAAATCCCCTCTCGGGAGGGGTAGGGGGTGGGTTAAACGTAGCATGAGTCTTTAGAGAACTATACGCCGGTGCCTCAGCGCAGTCGAAACATTTCGGGGTAGGGCGTGTTGTAGCTTTAACTATAACACAACATATACATTCCGAATAGCATAGATAACATGACAACCGAAAATACAGCAAACGTAATTACGCCGGCTCACCTTGAGAAAGCGATCAGTTACACTGACTACGTAGCCCTGACCGAACAACTACTGGCTGAAAATAAGACAACCGGTACCAACCACGCAGAAGACCTGGTAGAATATACACGCATGAATTTGCATCGGAAACGACGCGGCGAGAAGTCAGCGGTATTATCCGATGAGATGCTGGAAACACTGCAAAAAGTAGATCGCAAAATGGTGTGGGTAGTTTTAACCGAAGCCTGGTGTGGCGACGCAGCCCAGAACCTGCCGGGCATCATGAAAATGGCTGATGCCAGCCCGCTCATCGACCTGAAACTTTTATTGCGCGACGAAAACCTGGATGTAATGGATGCTTACCTGACAAACGGAGGCCGTTCAATTCCAAAACTGATTGCCCTGGATGCAGAAACCATGGAAGAACTGGGAACCTGGGGGCCACGTCCGGAAGCTGCGCAACAACTTGTACTGGATGCAAAAGCTCAGAAAATGGATTTTAAGGAAATGGCTGAAAAACTGCACGGTTGGTACGGCAAAGACCGAAGCCGCACCCTGCAGCAGGAGTTCATTCCTTTGCTTAATGCGTGGGCTACAGCAGCCGAAACTATAGCTGAAACCAGGTAACACCACGCAACTTAAGTATTTTATATCCTAAGCTGTCATTTCGACGATAGGAGAGATCTATTTAAGATGTATTCAGGAGTGGTTAAAATAGATCTCTCCTATCGTCGAGATGACAATTTTTGCTTAAGTTGGCGACATTAGAATACTAAATACAACTATAAAGTAAAAAGGCGGCACCATAGTGTCGCCTTTTTACTTTTTGCTCATGCCGCAAGTTTAGCGATAGCGCAACTTGTGGCTATAGTTGGGGCCAGTTTGTAACTGGCGTGCAATCCTAAACTATAATTACGCCAGTTACAGACTGGCTGCCATAGTCCACCACAAGTTACACTATCGCTAAACTTGCGGTATGTATAGTTTTCGGAGTAAAGCCTATAAATTAGCCTCTCTCAGCTTTATATAGTGTATCTTGTCGCCTACTTCCAATTGGTGCACCACGTCCATACCTTCCACTACTTTGGCAAAAATGGTATAACGGCCATCGAGGTGAGGAGCCGGTGAATGGGTAATAAACCATTGGTTGCTTTCGGTGTCCTTGCCTGCAGATGCCATGCCCACAAAACCCTCACGGTAATGAAGAGGCGCAAACTCAGACCGGATCGAATATTCAGAGCTTCCCCAGCCATCGCCACGCTTATCTCCCCCCTGCGCTACAAAATTCGGAACCACTCTATGGAAGTATAAGCCATCAAAAAAGTTCTTTTTAGTGAGCTCTACAAAGTTTGCCACAGAGCCTGGTGCATCTTCAACAAAAAGCTCCAGCACAACCAATCCTTTTTCAGTCCGGATCTCTACCTTCTGGTTGGTTGGAATAGTGGCTACAAGTGCCCAGTCTATCGGGTGCGTAAATGGGTTCTCAGGTGTTACACTTTCTTTGTTGTTCAGGAAATCTATCGTTCGCTGCAACTCGATATTGGTTTCCATGTCGCGGGGCAGTTGTAGTTTTTGCTGTGCCTGTGTCAGGAAACTATAGTCGTTGTAATGGCTGCGCAGGTTTAGTTTCGGGTCGCGCATGGCACCGGCCGCCATACCTACCAGCGCTACATCGCCGGAGCCAACTGCCTTTTTAAAGATCGCGGCAAAATCAGCCTCCATCGCTTTCGGGAAATCAGGTTGGGTACGCATCAGGAGCAGGGCATCCATACCGGTTGTAGCAATTACCGGCTCTTTTGCCGCAAACATGGCATCGGCAATGTATCTATAGTTGTTATAATCTCCGGATAAGGCTTTCAGGAACTGGGCTTTGTCATAAGGATTAGTGGCGTTCTCGAAATAGGTTTTGTAACGCTCACTTAAAAACTCACGGGCCGGGCTATTCTTCAGTATCACCCAGATAACATTAGAGCGCACACGGGCATCCTGTATTTTGGTAAGCACCTGCTGAAGATCGGTAATATTTACGCCTTGCGGATTAGCCAGCAAAAACTCCGAAGTCGCCACGGCTGTGTTTATATTCTTATCCTGCAGCCCTGCCAGTAAAGCTGTTTTTATCTCGCTGTACTCCAGGCCTGTCATGGATCGGATGGCGCTTAAACGTACCCGGTAGTCCGGGTCGCTTTGTGCTATGCCGGATAAGAACCTGGCCTTATCTATCGCTCTTACCTTTGCCAAAGCTTGTGCCGCTGCCATACGTACTTCTGTCTCCGGGTCTGATGTAGCGGTGGTAATTAATTGCTGGCGGTGCGTGGTCAGGTCTGCTTTGGGGGTGCGGGCCAGGTAATGCGCTGCTCCCAAGCGGGCTTCAAATGGATTTTGTTCGGCCAGTAAGTCTGCACCCACGGATAAACTTTTAGGGGAGAACTGCTGCCGTAAACCTGCGCGGTACAGGCCCCATGCTTGTCCGGCCATGGCCTCCGGGGTACGCGGCTTAAAGTTTGCCAGGAAATCGACACCAACCGGCGTGGCTATTTTACCAAGTGCCTCCAGCATTTCGGCCTGTACCTGCGGTCTTGTTTCATGCTCTATGTGGTGTATAAGGGCATTCTCTGATTTTTTATGCCCTATCTGGCCAATAGCATAAGCCGCCGCCGACCGAACTATAGTTGAGGTGTCGGTTAGCAGGCTGAGTAGTTGCGGAATGGCCAGCGTGTCCTGCACAGAGGCAAAAGCCAGGGCTGCCTCCTGACGGTACGTGTGTTTGCCATGCTGCAGGTAGGGGAGCAGTTCTGCGGTTTTGCGTTCGTCCTGTAAGGTGTAGAGCTGCTGCAGCTGCGGGTCTGCAAATTTATTTAGTGCGGTTGGTTGCTCCTGGGTTTGCTGAGGTATGTACTGGCAGGCACTCAGCAAAAGCAGGCCAAAACCAAGCGTATATATCTTTTTCATGGTAGATCTGGTTGGGTGCATGAATATACTAAAATCAACTGAAAACCCTTTACCATTGTGGAGAAGCTGTAATTTGAGTTGGTAGTAATATAAAAGATTACTATATTTAGTCTGAACAAGTATCTGATCATGCAAAACTTTAACATCAGGCTATTTGAGGGAGCTTATACCGGCAACCTGAAAGCTGAGCAGCGGACAAACCTGCTGGTGGTGTTCCTGTTGCTGCTACAAATCGGTTTGTTGCTGTTCCTGGTGCTTACCAAGGGCTTTACTTATAGTTTTGTAGGGATTTATTTGCTGCACCTGCTGGTGTTCCCGTTCCTGGTTGCCCGTATCTGGCTCGACCTGCACCCGGAGTACCGCCGCCACCTTACCCTTACTGACCAGGGCGTCCGTTACCGCAAAGGTTTCCGGAAACAAGAGCATGAGTTCGACTGGGAAGAAGTGGATGAAGTTTACCTTAGTATTGAGGAAGTGGTATTTGTGCTGAAAAATGAGGAACGCCACCTGGTGCGCCTTAACATGTTGCACAGCAATACAGCCCTTTACAACGCCAGGCAGGATGTTCGGAATATCGTCCTGCTAAAAAGCATCACCCTAACCGAAAGCTAAAAAGCATGTTTATTTCCCTCTACTCTCGCAAAGAGCTGAAAAAGCTGAAAAGGAATATTTTAATGCTAGGCTTATTTCTGGTAGTAGGCGGTATGGTTGCGTTGTTTCGTGAGCTAAGGCTGACAGAGGCTTACCGGTTAGAGTTCCTGTTTGCTGCCTCCTCCCTGATCTTAACAGGTGGTATAGGTGTTTGCGTAGGTTTCGGCTTTATCCAGCTAAAGGAAATGTATTTCTCGATGAACCCGACACGGCTTAGCTTCCGGCATACCTTTTTAGGCAGAGAGCATGTGTTGTACTGGAGCCAGTTAAGTGCTATCCGGGTCGCAGAATCCAGCATCGAATTCAATCTCTCCAATAAAAGAAAGGTAACTTTGCAACTCTCTACCATTCCGGATGAGCGTACGGCACGCCACATAAAATCGAGCATAAACCTGGCAGCCCTGGAGCGAAACGTAGCCGTGAATGGTGTGCTTGGGCGCCCGAAAGGTGCCGTTGCCTGAAAAATAACTTAATCGGTAACCGGCCCTGTTTTATAAAGCTGCTTCATGAGAAAGTATCTGTTTTTGCTACTGGCGCTAAGTGTTATAGCAACTTGTAATGCTCAGGAATTTAACACCCCTGACGCAGAGCCCCTGTTGTACAAGCTGCCATTGCCTGTTAATAAAGAGAACGGCAAAGTAGAGTTTCAGGAAGTGCTGGACGTTGCAGGTAAAAGTAAAGAGGAGATATATACCCTGTCCCGGGAGTGGTTTGCTCAAAAAAATGGTTCGGCAAATGTTGTATTACAACTGGAAGACAAAGAGTCGGGAGTATTAATAGGAAAAGGAAAATCTGGTGATGCTGACTTCCTGATTAAAGTGGAAGCAAAAGATGGTAGTGCATATTATACCATGACGGATATTGTGTATTCCTATCCATCGCAGCAGAAAACATACCCGGCAGCAGAGTTTTTAGCTGACAAAAACCTATACAAATCAAACGGAAGCCCAAATCCAACGCAGCAACATCTTAAAGAAGCGCTTCTGATCACAAACGATGACATTATAGATTCCTTGAGAAGGTCGCTGAACAAAAGCCGATAAGGTAATCAGTAACCAACTATAGTTTTATCCCTCTTCTAACGCTCTTTCGGACTTCCAAGTCCGAAAGCACTCTGGCGGGGGATTTCTTAATCCCCGTTTTGCGTTTTGCGCGGACTAAGAAGTCCGCAGCAGGTTAGATTTCGGACAAGGATGTCCGAAACAGCAACGTATAAACAGTAATTGACTTCCTTCAGCTTTGACGGCTATGGTGACAATACCCAGCAATAGCTCGCCATCTCTTTCAGAAACTATAAATCCTGGACAAGTTCTTTTTATAGTTTGGTAGTTTCCTAAACTATAGTTTGCCAACTTGCGGCCCATTTAATCTCACAAATGGAAAAGCAGGAAACGCGGGTATACGGACTTCAGTTTTGGCTACTTTGCCTGAGCTCCTTCCTGTTTTTTGCCAGCTTTAACATGATCATCCCGGAGCTGCCTAATTACCTCACCAGTCTGGGCGGCGAAGAATACAAAGGCCTTATCATTTCCCTTTTTACGCTCACTGCAGGTTTATCCAGGCCTTTTAGCGGGCAGCTGGCCGACAAAATAGGACGCATACCTGTAATGGTAGTAGGTGGGGCCGTGTGTATAGTTTGCGGTTTTCTGTATCCTGTAACAGGCTCGGTGGCAGCGTTTCTATTGCTTCGTTTTGTACATGGTTTTTCTACTGGTTTTACACCTACCGGCACAGCTGCCTATGTAGCCGATATTATACCGGTTAACCGCAGGGGAGAGGCAACTGGCTTGCTTGGGTTATGTGGCAGCCTGGGCATGGCAGCCGGTCCGGCGCTGGGCGGTGCTATTGCTAACCAGTTCTCCCTCGATACCATGTTCTATAGTTCTTCGGTAGCTGCATTTTTATCAGTGGCGGTGGTGGTGCGCATGAAAGAGACTGTTCACGATAAGCAACATTTCCGGATGGGGTTGTTACGTATCTCCCGGAGCGAGCTTTTTGAGCCACGGGTCATAGCGCCATCAATTGTTTTGTTCTTCACAGTATTTTCATTTGGTACCATCCTTACGGTTGTGCCTGATTTCAGTGAGTTTCTGGGTATAAAGAACAAAGGCCTTTTCTTTCTGAGCTTTACACTTTCTTCGCTGGCCATCCGATTTATAGCAGGGCGTGTATCTGATAAATATGGCCGCGTAAAAGTGCTGCGGGTAAGTACATTTGTACTGGTGCTGGCTATGGTTGCCGTTGGGCTCTCTTCAAATCTAACAGAACTTATGCTGGCCGGTGTGCTCTTCGGAATAGGGCAGGGAATGAACTCTCCAACTGTTTTCGCCTGGACAATAGACCTTAGCCATGAAGCGCACCGCGGAAGAGCTATGGCCACGATGTATATTGCCCTGGAAGCAGGTATTGGCATTGGTGCACTCACCTCTGGCTGGCTTTTTAATAACGACTCCAGTAACTTCCGTCTTGTGTTCT
This sequence comes from Pontibacter populi, assembly GCF_040278685.1. Taxonomy (NCBI): domain Bacteria; kingdom Pseudomonadati; phylum Bacteroidota; class Cytophagia; order Cytophagales; family Hymenobacteraceae; genus Pontibacter; species Pontibacter populi. Next base: position 230,465 of record NZ_JBEOKT010000002.1, on the reverse strand, counting down.
GGACAGGTGCTGCCGTCGTGTTTCTATCCCTTTTGTACCTGCTTTTTTTCGTCAAATCCTCTTCACGAAAATATTAAGTTTATTAAAGCAATTGTAATCCCTGTTTACCAAAATCTGCTAAAATAAGCTAAGATTATGGGTGTAAACACGTATTAATAATATGCTTTTTTTAATTAGCAGGATTATATAGTTTATGTGCTGCAAAGTCAGGGTTAAACCTAGCTGAAAAGGTAAACTCATAGCCTAAAATACGGCAGGTAGCACACTATTTGTCCCTCTCCCGGTGCACTGCTTCCGCAGTGAGATGTACTGATAAAACTATGAAATAAACTTTTAATCCAGAAACTATGAAGGGAATGAATGGAAAACTACTTACCCTGTGTGCAGCTAGCTTGTTATTTTATGGCTGCGAGAAAGAAGAAGATGCGTTGGTAAGTTCGAGAAGTGGAAACCAGGTGATGAGTGAGGAATGTGACATGATCACTTTTGAGGGCCAGTCAGGTTACAGGACTTCGGTGGAATCAGATGGGGGGCGTACTATAAACGTGGCCGGCATTGCCCGCGACGAGAACGACAACCCGGTAGACCAGAACCGCGCCATGATCTTTGACTCTGAGAACTGGACCGGCGATGATGACGACCTGGCCACCACCGACTGGGGCAACATGCTTATAGTACAGCAACTGGGCGATGAATCAGCTCCGAACGATAACCAGTGGGGTTCCGAGCTGCGGCTGGGCTTCCTGGAGCCGGTTACGCTGCGCTCGATGCGGGTGATGGATATTGATGCAAACGAGCATGATTCGTGGGCATTTGTGTACGTGGAAGGTGAGGATGAGCCACGAAGAATTTACCTGGAGCCGCATGGCGACAACGTAGGCTTTACTGTAGATTTCGGCAACATCCAAAACGTGCTGAAACTGGTGATCTGGTTTGACGGTGACGGGGCGTATGGCTCCGGTGCGATCGATAACGTGGTGTTCTGTGTGCCGGTAATGATGCCTGATCCAGAGCCAGAGTGTGACATGATCAGCTTTGAAGGTCAGACAGGTTACAGAACAACTGTCGAGTCAGATGGTGGCCGCACGATAAACGTGGCCGGTATTTCGCGCGACGAGAACGACAACCCGGTTGACCAGAACCGCGCCATGATCTTTGACTCTGAGAACTGGACCGGCGATGATGACGACCTGGCTACTACTGACTGGGGTAACGTGCTTATCTCGCAGCAACTGGGCGATGAATCAGCTCCGAACGATAACCAGTGGGGTTCCGAGCTGCGGCTGGGCTTCCTGGAGCCGGTTACGCTGCGCTCGATGCGGGTGATGGATATTGATGCAAACGAGCATGATTCGTGGGCATTTGTGTACGTGGAAGGTGAGGATGAGCCACGAAGAATTTACCTGGAGCCACATGGCGACAACGTAGGTTTTACTGTGGATTTCGGCAACATCCAAAACGTGCTGAAACTGGTGATCTGGTTTGATGGCGACGGTGCGTATGGCTCCGGTGCGATCGATAACGTGGTGTTCTGTGTGCCATAGCCAGCTTAGGAAATAAGAACTAAAAGGGAGGCGTAAGCTTCCCTTTTTTTATGTGTTTTGCTTATGTAAACTATAGCCGGCGATAAAACAGGTCATTCGTTTTAGTCGAAGTTCAAAGCGTATCCAAAGTTAATATTTTAAGATGTAAATATTTGATTTATAGTGTCTTTGATCTGTGTTTTAAGCGCAGAACCAGGTGTCGTTATGCACCTTATTTTGCCAAAATATTCTTTCACGAAAAATTTAAGGGGGTCTAAGCAGTTTAAAGCATCCTTCACTAACATTAGCAGATTGGAGTACTAATCCGTCATCTGTTCTCGTATTAATACAGGGTAAATCTTAATTTATTTATGTAAATATGTTTTGCTGAGCAAAGGCATAAAGTAAACTATAAATGTACATCTTAATTACCACAAGCCATGCTAGCCATGGACCAACACCCTTATAGCAGAAAAAGTGACTTACTTATTATTGTAAACTTTAAAAACTAAAAACTATGAAGGGAATGAACGGAAAACTATTAGCACTTTGTGCATCTGCACTCTTATTTTATGGATGCGATAAAGAAGAAGATGCGTTGGTAAGTTCCAGAAGTGGAAACCAGGTAATGAGCCAAGAGTGCGATATGATCAGCTTTGAGGGCCAGTCAGGTTACAGAACTACTGTCGAGTCAGACGGTGGCCGCACGATAAACGTGGCCGGTATTTCGCGCGACGAGAACGACAACCCGGTTGACCAGAACCGCGCCATGATCTTTGACTCAGAGAACTGGACCGGCGATGATGATGACCTGGCTACTACTGACTGGGGTAACGTGCTTATCTCGCAGCAGCTGGGCTATGAAAGCGCTCCGAACGACAACCAGTGGGGCGCTGAACTGCGCCTGAGCTTTCTGGAGCCGGTTACGCTACGCTCGATGCGGGTACTGGACATCGATCCTTACGAGAATGACTCCTGGGCCTTTGTGTACGTGCAAGGTGAGGCCGAGCCACGAAAAATTTACCTGGAGCCACATGGCGACAACGTAGGCTTTACTGTGGACTTTGGTAACATCCCAAATGTGCTGAAACTGGTGATCTGGTTTGATGGCGACGGTGCGTACGGCTCCGGCGCGATTGACAATGTGGTGTTCTGTGTGCCTGTGCCTGAACAAGAATACGGCTGCACCAGAACACAAGGCTACTGGAAAACTCACTCAGGTGTAGACAACGGTAAAGGAAAAGGTAATGGTAAAGGCAAAACTAAGTATGATGCTACCTGGGATGATTACCTGAACAGTACGCTTGACAGATTAGGCAGCACTACTTATCCTCATTTATTATGGATGGAGCCTAAAGGAGGAGATGCAAACCTGATACTGGCGCACCAGTTTATTGCTGCCGAACTTAACGTAGCTTCAGGTGCATCTATACCAGGTGATGTGTTGGCGGTTTGGTTAAAAGCACAAGCCTATTTTGCCGGCGACAGAGAAGCTACCCGTAGCGAGCTGCTAGACTGGGCCGAAATGCTGGACGACTATAACAATGGTATGGTTGGTCCGGGACACTGCGATGATTAAGATTTGCTGATTACTAGAACAAAAAAGGCAGGTGAGAACCTGCCTTTTTTGTTTTAACCCAACTATGAAATTACGGTTTGAAAAGTTGTAAACTGATTTCACTTAAAATTTTTTAAAATATTTTTCCATAACATAAGGTAAAGGTTGCTTGGGTCAAACATACTTGCGGCAGGCCTCTGGAGTTGAAATAAAGCAATGTAGAGTCTCTTATTAGTGCAATAATGAAAAAATTGTCATATGTGTATGAAATCAAAATTTACCGACAATTTTAAAAACAGGTCAACCTTTTTAGCATACTTCCCCGTACAAGTGTGAAATGTTTTTTGCCAAAGGGACATTAAAATATACAATTCTGATGATATAAGCCCGGCTATAGTTGGGCTCCTCCGGCAACTACATTGTTTTTAAAATTTACCCTTTACACTAGTTGCCATATGAAAACAATCTTCTACAAAACCCTCGCCCTTTCACTTGCAAGTTTTATAGCTACATCCTGCGCTCAGGAAACAGAAGCAGAAGTTAAACCGCTTGCCGCTACAGAATCTAAAAAGTTTGGTACCATACCAGGTGCTACTATCATCGATTTTTCTGAAGCCAACGGTTATATAAGCGAAATCAATGTTAAAAAAGACAGCTACACCACACTGCCTGTTAAAATAAAAGCAACCCGTTTTACCACCGGCAAAGGTGCTTTGGGTAACGCAGCATTGGTCTATGATACCACAAAACCAGACAAAAAGAATGCAGGTTATACTGCTGTAAACCGTGGCCCGTTTCAGTTGGGTAATGTGCTTACGGTTGGTGAAGACCACGGCAGCAACGCAACTATAAACGATAAAGGCGGCAGCATAGAAATGGACTTCTCGAGCTTCGGGAGCGTAGTGATGCGTGGCCTTTACATAGCAGACATTGAGGAACATGAAAAAGGCTCTACACTGGAGCTGCTTGATGCTGCCGGTACCGTTATCTACTCTATGGTTTTACCTGTAACGGGTGCCTATACATTTCAGCCGCTGGTACTTGGCCCGGGTGTGGCTGGTGTAGCAAAACTGCGCGTTACGTTTAAATCTACGACTGGCCGCGGTGGTTCAGGTGCGATAGATGTGGTGCAGTTCTGCCCAGGCACGGTTTGCTACAGATAATTAAACTATAAGCAGTAACCCTGCTGCCATATTTAACCCGTAATATAACTAAGTTTATATTACGGGTTTTTTGTTTTGAGACGGGGTCTAATAATTTTTGTACAGTTTGCAAGGCGTTTTGTGTTTTATGGCTCGTTTATTTTGTGTTTAGTGGTTTTTTTAGGAAGTAAATAGGATTAAGTGTAATTAGTATAACTATTGTTTCGTGTATCAGTATGTTATAAGTAATTGTACTTTTTTGCTTGTGCGGCTACTTGCATAAGCTTAAACATAAAACCTAAATTACTATACTATGAAGACAACTTTATTAAAGACCGGATTACTTGCTCTGGCAACTATAGCATTTATGGGATGCGAATCTGACAACGAGATGGAAGAACTAAACCCAACAATTTCCCAAAGTATAGTTGCAGGCACCTGCGATGTAATTGACTTTGAAAACGCGCCTGTTGGAGAATTTATAACTGAAGTGCAGTCAGCGAAAGGCGTTTCTGTTATGGTGCATAACATGGCCCGTAACTCAAATGGCGAAATGCTGAACGATAACCGGGCAATGATCTATGATACCCGAAAGATCACTGGCGACGATGAAGATCTGTACACGCCAGAGTGGGGCAATACCCTGATAATTCAGGAAATTGGTGTTAATCCGGTTGATGACCCGAATGTGTACGGAGATGGCCCGAACGATAACCAGTGGGGTGGCGAGATGATGGTAACTTTCCCGAAACCAATGTCACTGGAATCTATGAAAGTGCTTGACATCGATACCTATGAAGACAACTCATGGGTTTACCTTTACAACGAAAACGGAGAGGAACTATACAAAGTAAAACTACAGCCACTAGGCAATAGCAGCCGCCAAACAGTTGACCTGAAGAAAACTGCCGGTGTAAAAATGCTGAAAGTAGTATTGGCCGGTACACAAAGTTATTCAGGATCTGGTGCTATAGATGATATCATGTTCTGTGAGACAGCGGTAACGCCACCAGCAGAAGAAGTAACAGGTTGCACCCGCACACAAGGCTACTGGAAAAACCATGCCGACCCTTCTAAAAAGCAATACAACAGCGCCTGGGACAACTACCTAGAAGCTAAGTTTTATAGCAGCGATATGGATTACCTGACTGTACTAAAAACATCTCCTAAAGGTGGAGACGAATACTATATCCTGGCGCACCAGTTTATAGCAGCCGAACTTAACGTAGTATCAGGTGCCTCAATGCCGGCAGATGTAAAAGCTGCCTGGGATGCTGCAGAAGCTTACTTTAAAGGAGAAACAACCCCGACAAGAACTGAGATATTAGCATGGGCGACATTACTGGATGACTATAACAATGGTAAAGTTGGTCCGGGCCACTGCGACTAAACTGCAACTATAGATCATTACAACTATAACTACAAAAAGGAGCTCAAACATTGGGCTCCTTTTTTTGTTTTGAAGAACACAAACCGGTTTGCATTGCCGTACACAGTTTATGGATAAGGAGTTTTTAGCACAACTATACGAAGACCACATGCACACGCGGCACCTGGTTCCGGCATCAGCCACCTGCCTTTTTGCAGAAGCAGTGATTCAGTTACTATTTCCGCCACTTTCCGAAAAGCGCTATACTTCCCTTTCTGATTTTGAACTGCATACTAACCAACTGCAAGTTAACCTGGAGCGCATACTGGATGGAATGCGCAGCACCTTGCCAGAACCACCTGCTTTACTAGCAGCCGCTGTAATGAATGAGTTGCCCCAGATACACAGGGTGTTACTTGGCGATGCAGAGGCTATTACAAAGGGCGACCCGGCAGCCCAGAGCATGGAAGAAGTAATCCGGACCTATCCTGGTTTTAAGGCAGTGGCACTCTACAGGTTAGCACATGCCATGCGTCGGTTGCAAATTCCGTTACTGCCACGTGTAATTTCCGCGTTTGCGCATGCCCGCACTGGTATCGACATTCATCCCGGTGCAACTATAGGCGAATATTTCTGCATCGATCACGGCACAGGCGTAGTTATAGGTGAGACAACTATAATCGGGAATTGTGTGAAAGTATACCAGGGCGTAACGCTTGGCGCCATCAGTGTAGAAAAAAGTATGGCCAACATAAAACGCCACCCAACTATAGAAGACCATGTGGTGATCTATGCCGGGGCAACTATACTGGGCGGAAATACTGTGGTCGGCACGCGCAGCATCATTGGTGGTAATGTGTGGCTTACAGAAAGCGTTCCGCCTTATTCCCGCGTCTACCATCATCCGCAAATAAAAGTACGCAAAGCACCCGAACCTGAGAATGTGCTCAATTTTTCGATTTAATTATACTGTAAAACATGAAAGCTACCACTATACTGGATACTATAGGCCGCACACCGCATGTGCGTATCAATAAATTATTTGGCGACAAAGCAGAGGTCTGGATGAAACTGGAGCGCAGCAACCCGGGCGGAAGCATTAAAGACCGCATTGCGCTTGCCATGATTGAAGATGCCGAACAGAAAGGCATATTAAAAGAAGGGAGTGTTATAGTTGAGCCAACATCGGGTAATACCGGGGTAGGTCTGGCCATGGTGGCTGCTGTAAAAGGCTATCAATTAATACTGGTAATGCCGGAGTCGATGTCGGTGGAGCGCCGCAGATTAATGACCGCTTATGGTGCCCGGTTAGAGCTGACCCCACGCGAAAAAGGAATGAAAGGCGCCATTGAAAGAGCAAAAGAAATACTGACCGAACACGAAAGCTCTTGGATGCCGATGCAGTTTGAGAACGAAGCCAATACCCAGGTGCATATCGAAACTACGGCAGAAGAAATTCTGCAGGATTTCCCGGAAGGCTTTGATTACCTGATAACCGGTGTAGGTACAGGCGGGCATATAACCGGTGTAGCGCGTGTTTTGAAAGCCCGTAACCCGGATATTAAAGTTTTTGCCGTTGAGCCAGCCGCATCGGCAGTGCTGAGTGGAGGTCAGCCGGGGCCGCACCCGATACAAGGCGTAGGGGCCGGATTTATACCAGCCATTATGGATACCAATTTACTGGATGGCGTAATACAGGTAGAGGCAAATGATGCCTATGATTATGCACGTCGCTCGGCCCGCGAAGAAGGTATCTTTATAGGTGTGTCGTCGGGGGCATCACTGGCAGCTGTAGCGCAAAAACTTAAAGAAATTCCGGAAGGCGCCCGTGTTCTTACGTTCTGTTACGATACCGGCGAACGTTACCTTTCTGTAGAAGGACTTTTTGTATAAAACAAAAGCCGCGGCACTTACCGCGGCTTTTATGTTTCAGCTAAACTATAGTTTACACTTCCAGCAATTCCTGTATCTCCTGGTTTAGGGATTGTTTTACTTGTTGTAATTGACCTTTTGATACGCATTTCTGGAGGGCTGTAAATACAGCCCTGAAAGACATCATGATCTCGTCATCCTGCTGAAAATCGTTATTAGCGGCAAATGCATTCTTGTTTCGGATGTAGTTAATCCATCCTTCCCGGTCACGGATCTTTACCGGTACTTTTTCCGTGTCGTACTGGTCAAAGTAAATTCCTTTCCAGATAATAGGGAGCTGCGATGAAAAATGAATCGCCTCGTTTACAGGCAACCTGTCGCGGATAGCATGAAGCACCGCCCTGAAAATACGGCCGGCTTTGTTCATATCGTCAGTTTGTAACTCCTCTGCCACAGCCTGAAGCAGTACGGTTGCATCTTTCTTATTGTCCTCAAAGTTAAAAGCCATAGTTTCCTCCCTTCGGTTAAGTTGAACAACACACTATCCTTATTGGTACGACCGGTAGATGGGCATGTTTGGTTATAGTGTACTTATCGGGTTAGTGAACTATAATATTGAGGTAAGGGGAGAGGGAACAAAAAACGGCAACTATAGAAATAGTTGCCGTTAAGTGGAGAATATCGGAAAGTCTCCGTATGTTTTAAACCCTGATCCTTTAACCCGCAATAGCCTTTTGCAGCGTGTAAACATGGTTTTTAATACGGCTAAAACGCCTTTTGGGAGCATTTTAGTGTGCCAAAAGTGGCATTTGGCACACTAAGTTTTAGGTTAGTTATTAACTTGCTGACCTTTCCTCCAGTGCATTTTGAATGCCAATTCTAATGATTGTTTTTACATCATCAGTGGCATTTTTTAGCTGTATTTGATTAAAGAATTCAGAAGAGCCTAACTCTAAATAAAGTCTCCCAAAAATCTGCTTTGCACAAAAGGTGGCCATTGATTTGATTCCATCAAGATCAACAGTTACTGGTCCCCCGGTTGTAAGGGTACTTTTTATTTTGGTATAGATTTCATCTCCAATAAGCCTGTCGCTTATTATAGGGCTATAATCCAGTAGGCTCACCATTTTCATGTCCAATTTATTTGTAAATCGTTATTTATTTCTTCTGGTTGAATATCTGAAAGAGTAATAGGGTTAAGTAATGGTAAAGATATATAGACTATACTTCCCTGCCAATAACCGCAACTGCCTGATTTCTTTTTCCCATACTCATTTATATAGTAGGCTCCCTGAGAATAAATATGCATTCTCCCCTTTGTTCTTGTTACGATTTCATCTAATATCCAAAGACCATATCCCATATGATTGGTCATTCTCTTTGATGTAACGCCTTTCTTTACGGCGAGTTGCAGAACTTCTTCTGGCTTTAAATCCTGTTCAAAGAGGCTTTTTCCTAAAGTTTCGATAATACCGTTACCTGTATCAGCACAAGCAATTTCAATGTTTTGTTTATTGCCATTGGCAACGATTATAGATTTTGTGTCACTAACAGCATGTTCCCAAAAGTTTAGTAATACTTCTGAGAACACCAAAAAAATCATCGAAACTGCTTTTTCATTGCTCTTATAATACTCATCAATTTTAGGTAAATAAATCTTATTTAGTGAACTCTGTATTGATTTATCATGCCTTAACAATGCTTGAGGTGCAATAATGAAATTCGCCCCTATAGATACTTCTAAGTTCTTATACTCTTTTTCTACTCTTTGTGGCTCTATAATAGGATTTCTTAAAAAGGTGTTAATCAGCTTTGTAAATCCGAACTTTCGGAAAGCATCGTCCATTTCACTACTAATAGTAATTTGACCATGAGTAGTACAATAATTGAAAGCAGCAAATTCAATAATTTTATATGTACATAGCACTCCAAGAATCGATGCTTGTTTGACTTTAGTAAAGTCAAAAATAAACCCAACTTTGTGTTGTCTGATAAGAAAGAAAATTATCTCGCTTTCATTTATGAAATCTATAAGATAACTAGGAGTAAGGTTTTTAGGTGCTTGTAATTTATTTTTATTGATAACCTTATTTGAGGAACTCATTTGTATAATTATCTAATAAAGCTGTTTCAGTTTCATACTTTTTGTTACTTGGATTTAACCCCACACTTGTAAAGTAATCAAGCAGGTCATGAGATGTTTTCCTGAGCTTTTTAGGTATAAAGAGTTGAAATTTATTCATGTACCTAAAGGCTTCTTGAACTTCAGTGACAATGGTAGCAGAATCATTTACGTCTATTTTTGTAAGATTGTCCAGCTTATGGAATAACTCTTCTTGAACAGAAACAAGTCGTGAGTTAATAAGAGAAGCTTTGTTTATTTTCACATCTGCATTTTTGAGTCTCTGGTCAAAATAGTATTTTATGCCTATAGCCCCAATGTTTGCAATGATCAAAACACCTAAAGTAATTCCTAGTGTCTTTAAGTCCTGAATACTCTTTAGTATCAATTCTGCTGCGCTGGTTTCCACAATAATTCTTATTGATATAGTTTAGCTTCTCTTGTCCCTATCTTTAATACCTTGTACTTTATCAGTTGGTAAACTGGAATACATTCCACTTACTTTTTTAGGTAGAGCTATCATATACTCAACAATAACATTTATCAGCACAAACATTTGAGCTACTGTTTCTGGATTATCAGTATCAATCTGTCCTGGGTGTACAGCATCGTTGCCTGTTACCCGAACGATATCAAGTGATTGTTGTACCAGAACAGGCAAACCTTTCTGAACAAGATTTCCAATATCTGTATTAATGTTTTTGCCTGGCTCACCTAACTCTTTGCAAAGAATTTGGATTGCAAGTCGCAGTAGCGCAGCAGCTCCTCGTGGAGATTTTGCCTGGATTGAAGCAGCCTCTAAATATAGTTTAGAAACAGACTCAGGCATTTCAGGGTTAGGGAAAGGAGCATTACCTGTATCTGGAAAAAACATCTTGTCTTCTATCCATAATGTTTTATTCTCACAATGGTGACAGTTGCCAATTCGCACCTTGTTATAGTAATTATTTGATGATTGAGTAAAGTCAAAAGTTCTAGCCCGCCAAGTTTGCTGAGCTATGACTCCGCAATGTGGGCATGTAAACGATTCTAAAAAGACGGAGGGTTGAATGTATTTCATGTGATGTCAGATTGTTTTATAGCTTGGTAACTTTTTAAATTCCTACTAATGGTACTTGCAGGTTTTCAATAGCTCGTAATTTCTTCTCCATCCAGTCATACTTCTCTCTCAGGTTTCGGCTCCTGAACTGCTTACCATGTGCTATAATCTTACAGATATTCTCCACTTGCTTAGCTAAGGTGTTTCGTACAGGGAAATTCTTTTCATTTTTAATAATTAATTCATTCCAGAGATTAATGTCCCTAAACAAGTCAAGTGCAAAAAAGCCTTTTGGAGAGTATGTTATTCTGTGCTTAAAAAAGGACTTCATATGGGGCTGTAATCGATCAATAAAGCAATTATCAAAGACAATTCTTGGGTAAACAGCTTTCTGTTCTAACTCGTAAGCTTTGATTAATCCTTCGCCAAATATTCTGGTAGATCTGTGATACAAGCTACCGATAGAAACTCCACCTCTAATTAAAATGCCTTTATCGTATAGTCCATGTTGTAGTAAAGAGAAGAAACATAAAAGCTCATCTAAAACAAATGTGAAATCTACTTTAATGTTATCCATTGGGTAAGACCAAACTACACAATCAGAGAAAAAAATAATGTTCTGTTTATTGGCATCTGACCTTATACTTTCACCACTAGACTGCTTGCTGGCAAAGTGAGCAATTCCTAATGATGTTGAGTTTTGATCATCTGCAAAGTGTAAAACTCTGTTGAATTCACTAATGATCTCATTGATTTCCTCAAAGCTTCTATTTAATACAGATTGCTTGAAACCCAGAAGATCAATGAACGCAACTATTTTCTCTGAATACATACTGTTTTCCTCTTACTTCCCTTCCAGCAGCTGTATAATCCGCTCCTGGTCTTTAATGCGCTGCTGTAATGCTTTGCGTTGAGACTCACAAAGGGCCAGCTGATGCTGTATTTTTAGTATCTTATCAGTTGGTGCAGTAGCAGCATTCACTTCGTCTCCATTCATTATTTTTTTGCTTCACCAGTAATTTGCATTATAAAAGCAAACTTATAATATATAGTATGCAATATATAAAAAATAGAAGTTATCTATAGCGTGTAAGCATGGTAAAATTTAAGAAGTTTTTGTGTGCCGGGAGGTAGGGGAAAACAAAAAAGGCAACTATAGTTTATAGTTGCCTTTGGTGGAGAATATCGGAGTCGAACCGATGACCTCTTGCATGCCATGCAAGCGCTCTAGCCAGCTGAGCTAATCCCCCGTAATTGTGCCACAAAAATAGATTAATTTTTTAGAAAGCAAAAAATTGAGGCAAGTATATTTATTTTTAGAACAGAAGATATACGTGAAATCTTTTCTATAATTTCGTAGGCCTAAATAAATAGTAGTTAGGAACATTAAGAAATTATTATCACTTGTAAAGTTTGAAAATGTTCCGCTATCTTTGCCCCCGGAATATTAAATACCCAATTAATAATCCATAAATCTTTCAACCCAATCAACCAAAATTAGTTACATGAAAAAGTGTTTACTTTTCCTTATTACTTTAGTAATTAGTTTTACTACTGTAGTAAGTGCTTTTGCTCAGGGAACTGTAAAAGGTAAAATTGTAGATGGAACTACAAAAGACCCTCTTCCAGGAGCAACAGTAATCCTTAAAGGAACCAGTCAGGCTGTTCCTGCAGGTGCCGATGGTACGTTTACGATGCAAGTAAATGATGCCAATGCAACTGCTATTCTTATCAACTTCGTTGGATTTACTCAGAAAGAGGTTTCCATCGCAGGCCTAAACGGTACCAAAAATCTAGGTACAATCTCACTTCAACCAAGCGAATCTTCACTTGGTGAAATTCTTGTAACTGCAAACAGCTACGCTATTGAAAGAGAGACGCCAGTTGCGATCTCTACTATCACCAGCGAAGTTATTGTTGAGAAAGTAGGTAACCAGGAATTCCCTGAACTACTTAAGTCTACGCCAGGTGTTTATGCAACCAAAGCAGGTGGTGGATTCGGTGACTCACGTATTAACCTGCGTGGTTTCCAGAGCCAGAACGTTGCGGTTCTTATAAACGGTGTTCCTGTAAACGACATGGAAAATGGTAGAGTTTATTGGTCTAACTGGGCTGGTTTAACTGATGTTACCAAGTCTATGCAGGTTCAGAGAGGTTTAGGTGCTTCTAAAGTAGCTGTTCCTTCTGTAGGTGGTACTATCAACATCATCACTAAAACTACTGATGCTGTTCAAGGTGGTAACATCACATATGGTATCGGTAACGATGGCTACAACAAAATGGGCTTAACATATTCTACAGGTCTGTTAGAAAATGGATGGGCTTTCTCATTAGCTGGTTCTAAAACAGAAGGTAATGGTTGGGCAGACGGACTTGAGTTCGAAGCTTATAACTATTTCTTCAACGTTTCTAAACTTATCAACGATAAGCACACTATCTCTTTAACTGGTTTCGGTGCACCACAGTGGCACGGACAGCGTCAGAACAGACAGTCTATCGAAACTTTCAGAGAGAAAGGTCTTAAGTTTAACTCTGACTGGGGTTACCTGCGTGGTGAAAAGATCAGTGTTGAAGATAACTTCTATCACAAACCACAGTTCTCATTAAACCACTACTGGACAATTGATGAGACTTCATTCCTATCTACTGCTGCTTATGTATCGATCGGTACTGGTGGTGGTGGTGCAAACGTAGGCCTTCGCGATTACAGAGTTGGTGGCGCGGGTACTGATACACAGTATGACCTTGATGCTGCTTACCAGGCAAACCTTGACTCTCAGGATGGTAGAGCTGTTGCTTTCCTTAACGCATCAAGAAACGACCACAAATGGTATGGTGTACTAAGTACTTACCAGAAGTCGCTTAGCGAAAACTTTGACCTTTTAGGTGGTATTGACCTTCGTTACTACAAAGGCACACACTTTAAAGAAATTACAAACCTGTTAGGTGCTGATTATGTGCTTGATAAAAGTGACGAGAACAACAAAGCAAAACAACTAGGTGTAGGTGATAAGTTCAGCTACTATGACCAGGGTACAGTGCTTTGGGAAGGTGGATTTATCCAGGGTGAATATAAAACTGGTCCATTAGCAGCTTTCGTTTCAGCTTCTGCTTCTAACACATCTTACAAGCGTATTGACTACTTTAACTACGTTAATACTGACCCGGCCCGCGAAACTGATTACCAGAACTTCCTTGGTTTCCAGATTAAAGGTGGCGCTAACTACAACCTGAGCGAAATGCATAACGTGTTTGCCAACTTAGGTTACTTTGAAAGAGCTCCTGGCTTTGATGCTGTATTCCAGAACTTCCAGAACGACATTAACCCGGATCCAAAGAACGAGAAAATCCTTAGCTACGAGTTAGGTTATGGTTTCAGAACTACTCAGATCAGCGCTAACGTAAACCTTTACAGAACAACCTGGAAAGACAGAACCTTTACAAAGTCTCTTCAAGGCGCAGATGACGAGCAGTATTTTGCTAACCTGTTAGGTATTGATGCTTTACACCAGGGTGTTGAATTAGACTTCAACTACAAGCCGATGACCAAACTATCTATTAAAGGTATGGTATCTGTAGGTGATTGGGAGTGGTTAAATGACCTGGAAGCTGTTAAAATATTTGATGATGAGCAGAATCAGATCGATGAGATTGATGCGATGTATATGAAAGGTATCAAAGTTGGTGATGCTGCTCAGACAACTGCTGCTATCGGTCTTGACTACAACATCATCGACGACCTGAAGATTGGTGTAGACTATAACTACTATACTAACTTCTTCGCTGATTTTGATCCTACATTACTTAATAAGCCAGGTCTTTCTGTTTGGGAAGTTCCTTCTTACTCGCTTCTTGACCTGAATGCAGTATTCAAATTTAAGGTTGCTGGCTTAAATGCGTCACTTATTGGTAACGTGAACAACGTGCTAGGTACTGAGTACATTTCTGACGCACAGGCTTCATTCGATACTGAAACTGGAGCAAGTTCAGCTGCTAACTCAAGAGTATTCTTTGGCACAGGCAGAACCTGGACAACAACATTAAAAATTAACTTCTAATTAATATTTAGATGAAAAAGATATTTTATCTCCTGTCTTCTTTAATGTTGGTATTCACGGCATGTGATCCAATGGAAGATGTATATGAAGAGCTTGATAAAGCAAAAAAGGATGATGCTGCTTTCGCTATTGAGCTAAATAAAGATGATTACGCAGTTTATAAGAGTAATACAGAGTATCCTCATATAGCTACGGGTCAGTACTTGACCGGTGAAGAAGAAGCAGCGCTAGTTATTCCGGCAATGCTTAGCAAAAGATATGCTCACCTTGGTAATGGCGCTACTGTAGAAGTTAACTACCACATTCAGAAATTTCCTGGTGTTACCAATAGTGTTTCTTCATGGGAAGCTTATACAGTTACTGCTGAAGATTACACAGCAGTAGGTGAGAAGTTTGCTAACTTTAATAGCTCAAGCGATGTTTACAGGTTACTTGATCACAAGTATCCAACTCCTACAGACAAACAACTTGTTGTATTAACTTACGATATGTATGCAGGTGGTACGACATCTACTATTACTGACTCTTATTTCTTTGTTAATGGTGACTGGTCAAACATTTATCATGTTACTGCACAAGATTACGCTTCAGTAAAAAATACATATGGTAGCTTCTCAGGTTCTGATGATGCTAACCTTAAAGTGTTCTTTGACAAATTCCTTAAGAGTGATGTAATTGTTGCTAAAGAAGGTGACTTCCGTTATGTAAGCTATTACTATTATAACTCTAATGGCGATAAGAGCAGAACTCAGCGTATTATGGCCATGTACTTTGATGGTGAGAACTGGATGCCAGCTGTTGGTGTAAAACAAACTGCTACGCTGAAGTTCCAGAAGAAAGACAATGTATGGGTACCAGATCTTAGCATTCCTTATACACTTGTTGCATCAGACTATACTTACGTGGGAAATGATGATAATAATATTGCAACAGCTGCTGCAAGAGCAAACCTGCGTCAATTTGGTAATTTTAGTACTTATAACTGGACTAACGACCAGCTGTATGAAGCAATGGGTGCTATTCTTAAACTACACTTCTCTGGTGAAGAAGCAGGTAAGAAATTTAAAGTAACTTTTGATTCTTACCCAGCTGGCAAAATGACACTTGTTCTTGTGAAAGCTGAGAACGGTAATTTTGTGAAATTTGAAGAGTAATTTTCGCTCTTTACAACTATAAGAAAGCCCGCTGGTAAATTACCAGCGGGCTTTTTGTTTAACTTTAGTTCTATAGTTAGGTTAAACTATAGTTTAATTAAAGATATATCGTAGCCCCAACTGCCCCTGCCACCTCGAATCGAATTGTGAAATGTTATAGATTCGGGTATTTGTGTTGAATGTGAACGTAGGAACGCCATCATCGTTAAGGCCAGCAAACCGAATCAACTCGTTGGCATTGTTATTCACAAAGTACTGGCGCCCCCAGTCTTTGTTGATCAGGTTGCCAACATTAAAGATATCAAAGGTGATCTGGAATGTGTGCCTGTTTTCACCGGACGTCAGGTAAAAGTCCTGTAACAGGCGTAGGTCAAACTGGTGAGTCCATGGCATACGACCTCCATAACGCTCTGCATACTGGCCCCGGCGATCACTTAAATAATCGTCGCTTCTTATAAGTGCATCCAGTGCTTCCCATTGCTCCTGTGGTGTTGCTGAGCCAGGAATAACCTGACCAGCACGATCTGTAAATGGCACAAGTAGTATGTCACTTTGATCTCTTGGTATATAGATAAGGTCGTTAGCAAAGTTGCCGTCTCCATTAAGGTCCTGAGAGTAAACAAACGTAATTGGCAAGCCTGACTGACCCTGATAGAATAATGATATACCTGTTGCCAGACTCTCCCCGAACCGGAACGTATAACCGCCGGTGCCCACAATTCTGTGTCGGACATCATATCTGGAGTATTCCAGCTCAGGATCATTCGGGCTGTTCACGATCTGGTTAAACTCATAGTTCGATAAAGCAGTGGAACTGGTACCGCTGTTCACATCTTTCGACTTGCCATAAGTGTAGGCAATAGAAGTGTTAAGTCCGCTGGTAAAATCTTTTCGGAGTTGACCTGTCAAACTATAGCGGAAACCTTCGTCTGTATTATCTAAAAGGATAACGTTCGTATAATCTTCGTTTCGGCGGCGGCTATTTTCGCGGTCTGAGAAAATATTACGGTTATCTGGACCTTCTAAAGTGCCTATTGGGTCTACCAGGTTAAGGTCCCGGTAAACTACATCATTCAGGGTTTTAGAATAGATACCCTCTACAGTGGCAATTATTTCTAATGGTAAAGTATAGTCGAAGGCCAGGTTACTACGCCAAACCCGTGGTAGTTTAAAGTCGTCGTTTATAACATTAACTTCTACTGTCTGAACAGGAGGACCAGCATCGATTTGTCTGGAAGGATCAGCAATGAACTCATCCGGGTTCCTGACATCTATAGTTCCAAGTATGGTACCGGTGTTCACAAACTGGTTCGACATCCATACAAACGGTACCCGGCCTGTAAAAATACCTGTACCACCTCTTATCTGGAAAGACCTGTCTTCGGTAGGTGTGAAGTTAAAGCCTAAACGTGGTGCCCAGAGAAGCTGGCCACTTGATGTTCTGTTTGTTCTCAGGTCAGGGTAAAGCGCCGCAAAATCGTCTTCGAGCTTTTCATTGCGTTCTGGCTTGTCTGGGAAAACCGGAATATCCAAACGCAGGCCTAAAGTTAATTTTAACCGTTCTGAAGCTGTGTATTCGTCCTGCAGGTAAAAGCCAAGTTGTGCCGCATTAAACTCAGCAGCCGGGCGTGGGTTATCTGATAGTGAATAACCAGCGCGTACCCTGGATGGGTTATTGGTAATAAAATCTTCGATACTGTTAAAATCCCAGCGTCCGTTCAGGTTATTGATAAACAGGTTCCTGAATTTAAAAAACTCATTGTGCGTACCAATAGTAAAATTATGTTTGCCTAACAGGTAGGTAAAGTTGTCAGTAAATTCAAAGATATCCTGGTCAAGTTCGTTGGCAGTAGAGGAACGTTCTGAGCCAAATACCAGCGTACCTACCGGGTCAAAAATCGTTACCTGAGGGAAAAGTCTGCCAAATGTATCACGGTTTTCACGTATCCTGGAATACCCTACGATCAGGTTATTTGAGAAACTGTTTGAGATACGGCTGTTAAGCTCAGCTACAGTTGAGTTTGTTTTGCTGTTAAATTGGTAAGCATTATTTCCATAGCGTGCTTCTGCCCGGCTTCTGGAAAATGAAATCTGAAAGGCATCTATATAGTTATGACGTAAAGTAAGCGAATGATTATCTGTAACGTTCCAATCCAGACGGGCAAATAGCTTATCGCTTTCTGTGTCTCTGTCGAAACCACCAAAAGAACCTACATCATAATCATAGGTCTCGCTTACAAAAGCAGCCAGGTCCTGTGCGGCGCTTAGGGGTATCTGAGATTCGGCAGAGCCTGGAGCAAAACGTACAGGCTCGGTTATGCGTGTGGCATCGTAGTTCGTAAAAAAGAATAGTTTATCCGGGATAAGTGGCCCGCCTATCCGAACACCATACTGGTAGTTTTTGAACTCATCTGCTTTTACCCGAGGCCCTTCTACCGCTTTGCCTATAATGTCTTCGTTACGCCCAAAGCCATATACAGAGCCCGAGAATTTATTAGTGCCAGAGCGAGTTACAGCGTTTATACCTCCACCTGTAAAATTGCCTTGTTTTACATCGTAAGGCGCAATTACTACCTGTATTTCCTGTATGGCGTCTAACGATATTGGTTGGGTACCTGCTGAGCCCCCGGGAGTACCACTGCCTGATAAACCGAACACGTCGTTATTTACGGCACCATCTATAGTTATATTATTGTAACGGTTGCTGGAACCACCAATAGAGTTGCCAGATGCCTGAGGGGTAAGTCGTGTGAAATCCTGGAGGCTACGGCTCAGTGTCGGCAGGCGTTCTATTTGCTCCCGCGATACGTTGGTAGCAGCACCTGTTCGGTCCTGGTTAAAAACGTCGTTCCGTTCACCTACTATTTCTACCTCGCCCAATTCCCGGCTACTCTCTGTTAAGGTAAAGTCAACCCGTGCAGACTGGCCTAAGGCAAGAGTTACATTCTCGGAGCGTTGTTCCTGGTAACCTACATAAGATGTCCGGACGGTGTAAGGCCCTCCCACACGCATATTCTGGATATTAAAATACCCATCGCTGTTAGTGGTGGCAACATATTGTGTGTTAGTGGGGTTATGGACTGCGATAATGGTGGCACCAGGTAACGGAGTTCCGGTCTGATCTTTTACCGTCCCGTTCATTGCTGCAGTAGTGGCGCCCTGACTCCATGCTAATTGTACTTGCAACAGTACACACCCGCATAGGAGTATGAAAGTGTAAAAATGTTTCATAGAACTATAAGTGGTTAGTGGGCAATAAGTTGTAACTACCTATAGTACGTATGTTGCTTTAATTGAATATTAAATTAGTGTATATTTTTTGGATGTTATCTGAGTATAGTTGTATTATTATAATAAGATAATTGAATGATTATAACTAAATAGATGGCCTTACTGCCTTGATGAAAATCTTCTGGTAATGCTCTGCAAAAAGGTTATTTTCGATGACGCCAAGCGAGGTAGAGGCATGTATGAAACGGATGTTATTGTCGTCGATCACTTCGGTAACCATGCCTACATGGGTGATCTGCCTGCTGTTTCTGTTGGCCCCGAAAAACACAAGGTCACCTTCCTGCAGGTCTTTGACTCTGACTTCTTTGCCAAACCGGCTTTGCTCGTCTGATGTGCGGGGAAGCTTAACATCTATACTCTCGAAAGAAGTGCACAAAAGTCCGGAGCAATCCATGCCTACGCGGGTGGTGCCTCCCCAGCGGTAAGGTACACCAGTGTAGGAGCGGGCCGTTTCGATAACGGTTTCAATATCTTTGTCCAGGTTACGTTTAACTCTGGTGCGGCTGGTACGGTCTTTTGAGGCCAGCGGACGATCGTTGTTGCCATTCTTTCGGGCCAGTTTGCGGGCTCTGCGTTCCTGGCGTTTCTCTTCTGCAATTTCACGTGCAGATTTGTAAGTTTCGCCACGCTTACTGAATACAGGACCCGACGACTGGCACGACGCCATCAGTAAGATAAAAAAGATAAATAAGAGGGAAGTTGTAAAAGCTGTTCTCAAAACGTTACTTTAGCAAGGTAAGTACATAAAAAATATAGGGTTTGCTAATATAGCTATAACCCTGCCTTTTTAAAAATGAAATTTAACACAGTTACCCCGGAAGCCGTCTCAGTTTTCTCAACTATAGTTGGCGAAGCGAATGTGATTTTACCTGCATCTGCTGAAGCCATGTTGCGCTATACCCACGACGAAACCGAAGATCTGCGCTACATTCCGGAAGTTGTTCTTAAACCTGCGAACGCTGCCGAGATCAGCCTTATTATGCAGTATTGCAACAATAATTTGCTGCCGGTAACACCCCGCGGAGCAGGTACCGGGCTGAGTGGTGGCGCATTAGCTGTACACCAGGGAGTTATAGTCTCTACAGAGCGGCTTAATAAAATTATAACTATAGATGAGCGCAACTTACAGGCTATAGTTGAGCCAGGCGTTATTACCCAGGTTTTTCAGGAGGCTGTAATTGCCAAAGGCTTGTACTACCCGCCAGACCCATCGAGTAGGGGGAGTTGCTTTCTGGGAGGCAACCTGAGCGAGAGCAGTGGCGGACCAAGAGCTGTAAAATACGGCGTTACCAAAGATTATGTACTGAATGTGGAAGTGGTGCTGCCAACCGGTGAAATTACCTGGACCGGCGCCAATGTACTGAAGAACGCTACCGGCTATAACCTTACCCAACTGATGATCGGGAGCGAAGGCACGCTGGGCATTATAACCAAGATAGTTTTTAGACTGATTCCTTATCCGCCACAAAATATAGTTATGCTGGTTCCTTTCCGGAATGAGGAGCAGGCCTGCGAAGCTGTATCGAAGTTATTTATGGCTGGTATAGTTCCGTCGGCGCTGGAGTTTATGGAGCGTGATGCTATTGAATGGTCTGGCCGCTATTTAGGCATTGAAGTCAATTTGCCGGAAGATATACAGGCACACCTGCTTATAGAACTGGATGGTAATGACATGGACCAACTGTTTAAAGAAGCAGAGCAAGTTTATGAAGTGCTGGAACAATTCGACATTGATGAAATACTGGTTGCTGACACTGAGAAACAGAAAGATGACCTATGGCGCCTCCGCCGCAATGTAGCGCATGCAGTTAAAGCCAACTCTGTTTACAAAGAGGAAGATACTGTAGTGCCCCGCGCTGAACTACCAAAATTGCTGCATGGCGTGAAAGAGATAGGAGCGAGGTATAACTTTAAATCGGTTTGCTACGGTCATGCCGGTGACGGTAACCTGCACGTGAACATCATTAAAGGTGAAATGTCTGATGAAGACTGGCAGCACAAGTTACCCGAAGGAATAAAAGAGATCTTCAGGTTATGTGTGGAGTTAGGAGGGACTATTTCCGGGGAACACGGCATAGGATTAGTACAACGCCCTTATATTAACATTGCACTAAATGAGGTACAGTTACGCCTCATGCAAGGCATAAAACAGCTCTTCGACCCGAATGGCATTCTGAACCCGGGGAAGATTTTTGCCTGAAAGGTATAGTTTTATAATTCGTATTGCTGGCGCGAGTCTCCAGACTCGTGACTTAGAATGGTGTTGAGTCTCCTGACTCAACTGGCCCGGAAGGGACAATAATTGCAATGGTACTGGCTATAGTTCTATAGTTGCTGTGGTTCAACCACCTCTAACCCCTCCTTATCCAAGGCGGGGAGTTTTTCTGTTCCTGCTATGAGTTACTTTAGAGTTCTATAATTAAAGTTCAAGAGCGGACAGGTCGCGACCTATCCCTACAAAATGGGATTGTAGCGACGTAATACCATTACGTCGTTTTGCAGGTTGCTATAGACTCTAACTATAGGACATATAAGTTCCCTCGGCTTTGCTCGAAATGACATAAGGGAAAACTATAGTTTAAGCCACATGACCTCTTACTTTTTCTTCTTCTCTTTCTCTACTTCATACTCCAACTCCCGCAAGGTATGTAACGATTCCATACGGTTGCGGGGTTTTTCATTTACAAGGTCCTTTTGCTGATTCTTTAGATCTGTTTCGTTTTGGGCATTTGGTTTTGTACCCATATGGTAAAGTTGCTCTTGCTGAGGCTGCTTGTTTTCGTCTGTTGATTCGGGTGCCCGAAGGATCGCTTCTTTAAGAGGTTTGTTCGCTTTCATAATAGAATAGGTTTGGCTTTAAGTTTTTATGTTTGCAAGGCTAGCTCGCGCTTTTTTTGTTCTTCTTTTATAAAGTTACTGACATAACTGGCCAGTTCGTCGGCGTTTTCTTCCTGTAAAAAATGCCCGCTTTCTTCAAAATGTATCACGTAACACTCATGGAAAAATTTCTTCCATTTTTGTAAGGCTTCAATTTTTACAAGTTTGTCCCGTTCCCCCCAGAGTATGAGGGTTGGTATGTCCTGTATGTTTTTGCGTTTTTGCCAGAGCTCTTCGTACCATTTACTTACACCTACCAACTCGCGGGCGCAGGCAAGAGACCGTACCTGTTGTTCGGGTGTTCCGAGGGCATTAATGTACTGATTCTGGATAGCCTCCGGTAGTTTCTGCGCATCACCAAAAAGCTCGTTTACCAAAGCCCCTGTCGAGAGATTTAATTTAGAATGCAGAAACTTGCCCAACGGTCCGACCAGGTATTTACTGGCTTTTGTAAAGGTGTTGTGTTTCGACAACGACCAGGTCCAGGTGTTAAGCATGACAATATTCCGGATATTCTGCGGATTATTAAGCGCATAGGCCAGCCCTACAGGTGCTCCGAAATCGTGAACTATCAGCGTTATATCCTTCAGCTGCAAATGTTCCATCAGTTTAGCAAAGTTCTCGGCATGTGCCCTGGGTTTGTAGCTAAAGTCTTCTGGTTTATCTGACAATCCGAAGCCAAGCATATCCATGGCTACGCAACGGTAATGTGGTCGCAAAAGCTTGATAAGGTTGCGATAAATAAAGGACCACGCCGGCGTACCATGCACCATTACAATTACCGGGCCTTCGCCTTCGTCTATGTAATGCATTCTTCCGCAGTCTAATTCCAAGTATTTAGATTCGAAAGGATATTCCTTAGTATCTAACCAGTCTGGTTTCATATAAAATCAGGGTGTTCTTACTAAGACTATACTTTGTTTCGGAAGGCAGGTTGTTAATATTAAGTAAAACGGGCTTACTTTTTAGGTTTGCGAAAGAGAATAAAGCTATCGACTAAACAGGAAAAGTCTAACTTTACAGACAGTATGTGTGGAATAACAGGAGTTTATGCATTTTCTGAGGCCGGCTCAGAAACTATAGCAAAATTGCAGAAAGCCAGCGAAGCAATTAAGCATCGTGGGCCTGATGCTTCTGGTACGTTCGTGCACAATAATGTGGCGATGGCGCACCGCCGACTAGCCATAATTGCTCCTGCTACAAATGCTGATCAGCCTTTTACAGATACTACAGGCAGGTATACTATAGTTTATAACGGAGAGGTTTTCAACTATAAAGCGCTTCAGGCAAAACTAACAGCTACAGGTGTGGAGTTTTATACAGGGTCTGATACGGAAGTAGTGCTGCAACTATACATAAAGTATGGGCCTGAGTGTTTGAAAAAGCTGCGCGGTTTCTTTGCCTTTGCCATTTACGATGCTGCAGAACAAAGCCTGTTCGTTGCCCGCGACCGTTTCGGCGAAAAGCCTTTACTGTACTATAAAGATGGCGATAAATTCCTGTTTGGCTCCGAGCCGAAAGCTTTACTGGAATTTGGCGTACCGCGTGAACTGGACTATACATCGCTTTACCAATACCTGCAACTGACCTATATTCCGGCACCGGCAACTATGCTGAAGGGTGTAAAAAAACTGCTTCCGGGGCATTACCTGATAGTTAAGCAAAACAAAGTTCATGATAGTAACTGGTATAAGCTTCCGTTTGATGGAGAAAAAGCGGCAACAAACCCCCTGAACTATAAGCAGCAGCAATCAAAATTACAAACCTTATTACAACAAGCAGTTACAGAACGGGTCGTGGCTGATGTCCCGGTAGGAGCTTTCCTGAGTGGCGGAATCGATTCATCTATAGTTGTAGCGCTGGCTTCACAGCAAATGCCGGGCTTGCAAACATTTTCGGTAGGGTTTCCGGAGCAACCTTTCTTTGATGAGACAGCCTATGCCCGTTTAGTTGCTGAAAAATATCAAACCAATCATTCAGAGCTACTCCTGACTAACCAGGATTTGTACAGTAATATTTTCGGGATGCTGGATGGACTTAGCGAGCCTTTTGCGGACTCTTCGGCGCTGGCAGTTTATAGTTTAAGCAAATATGCCGGCAAACAGGTAAAAGTAGCCTTGTCCGGGGATGGGGCCGATGAATTATTTGCGGGCTATAACAAGCATCGTGCGGAGTACCAGGCGCTCTCAAGTGGCACTGCAACGGGATTAATTAAAAAACTTGAATATTTATGGCAAAATCTGCCTAAATCCAGAAACTCTTTTGTTGCGAATAAAGTAAGACAGTTACATCGCTTTGCCTCAGGTGCAAAATTAGCGGCCGCTGACCGGTATTGGCTATGGGCAACTTGGCAAAACGAAGAACAGGCATTAGCCTTATTAAAACCTGAAAACAGAAGTAAAGCAGCTAACCGTTTATACACAGCCAGAAAAAGCAGACTATTAGACTGTTTAAACAGGAAACATTACGACCTGAACAGCGTATTGTGTGCCGATTGGCAACTTGTACTGGCAAACGACATGCTACCCAAAACGGATCTGATGGGGATGGCAAACGGCCTTGAGATCAGAAGTCCTTTTTTAGACCACCGGGTTGTGAAATTCGCATTTTCGCTGCCGGTATCGTCAAAAATAGGTGGTTCATATCAGAAAAAGATTCTGCAGGATTCATTCAGGCACATGCTGCCAGCCGAACTATACAAAAGGCCCAAAAAAGGATTTGAGGTACCGCTGTTATCGTTTCTGCAAACAGAAGGTGCAGGTTTGGTAAACGAATACCTGTCGGATGAACTGATAGAAGCACAGCAGATTTTTGATGTGGCTCAAATAAGAAAACTACGGCTAGCGTTTAAAGGTAATACTGCCGGAACATTGCAAACCCAGGTATGGATGCTGCTTGTTTTCCAGTACTGGTATAGAAACACATTTTTGACTATAAGTTAACACAAGAGAAAAGGATCATACTTCTATATAAAGTATAATTTAATAGATAATAGTATAAATTTGCATTTAGAATAATACAAAGCATATGAGAATAGCAGTAGTTGGCACGGGTTACGTGGGTCTGGTAACGGGCACATGTTTTTCGGAAGTAGGTATAGATGTTACCTGTATCGATATAGATACAAACAAGATAGAGAACTTAAAGAAAGGCATTCTGCCGATATACGAACCAGGCCTGGAAGAAATGGTAGCGCGCAATACGCAAAAGGAGCGCTTATCTTTCTCTACAGACCTGGCTACCAGCATCCAGGGTTGCGATGCCGCTTTTATAGCGGTAGGCACGCCTCCGGGCGAAGACGGCTCTGCTGACCTGAAATATGTACTGGCGGTGGCAAGAGCTATTGGTC
The DNA here is from genome assembly GCF_040278685.1 of Pontibacter populi. Classification (NCBI taxonomy): domain Bacteria; kingdom Pseudomonadati; phylum Bacteroidota; class Cytophagia; order Cytophagales; family Hymenobacteraceae; genus Pontibacter; species Pontibacter populi. The sequence goes on along the minus strand of NZ_JBEOKT010000002.1, from coordinate 205,111 downwards.
AGAACATGAACGATTATATGGTGGTGGTAACCAAAAGCACCGTGCCGGTAGGTACTGCTAACAAGGTACGTAAGGCCATTGAAGAGGAATTAACTGCCCGTGGCGTGGATATTCCGTTTGATGTAGCCTCTAACCCGGAGTTCCTGAAAGAGGGGGCAGCTATTGAAGACTTCCTGAAGCCGGATAGAATTGTAGTGGGAGTTGCCTCTGAGAAAGCAGAAACGGTGATGACCAAACTATACAAGCCATTTTTGATGAACGGACACCCGCTTATCTTCATGGATATTCCTTCTGCAGAGATGACCAAGTATGCGGCCAATGCCATGCTGGCTACCAAGATCAGCTTCATGAACGACATTGCCAACCTGTGCGAGATCATGGGTGCGGATGTGAACATGGTGCGTAAAGGGATCGGTTCGGATGCCCGTATCGGTAACAAGTTCATCTACCCGGGTATTGGTTACGGTGGTTCATGCTTCCCGAAAGATGTGAAAGCGCTTATTCGTACGGCCAACGAAAATGGCTACGAGATGCGCGTATTGAAGTCGGTGGAAGAAGTGAACGAAAACCAGAAGTCAGTACTGTTCAACAAGATCAGCACGCACTTTAACGGTAACCTGGCAGGCAAAACATTTGCCATTTGGGGCCTTTCGTTCAAGCCAAAAACGGATGATATGCGCGAGGCACCGTCCTTGGTGATCATTAAAAAACTGCTGGAGCAGGGTGCACAAGTGAAAGCTTATGACCCGGTTGCCATGGAAGAAGCCAAGCACTCGCTGGGTGATACCATTCAGTATGGCAAAGACGAATACGAAACCCTGATTGATGCCGATGCATTGCTGTTGGTAACCGAATGGCCGGAGTTCCGCTCGCCAAACTTTACGGTGGCCAGCAAACTGATGAAAGACAAAGTAGTGTTTGACGGACGTAACATTTACGATGCCAAAGACCTAAACGAAAAAGGCTTTACCTACTATGGCATTGGCGTGAAGCAGCCAGTGGAACAAGAAAAAGCAACTGTGTAACCATGACTAAGAAACGAGTACTTATTACAGGAGGAGCCGGTTTTCTGGGCTCTCACCTTTGCGATAGATTTATAAAGGAAGGCTATCATGTTATTGCCATGGACAACCTGATTACAGGTAACCTGGAGAACATTGAGCACCTTTTCAAACTAAAAGATTTCGAATTTTACCACCACGATGTATCTAAGTTTGTGCACGTGCCGGGTAAGCTTGATTATATCCTGCACTTTGCATCGCCGGCCAGCCCGATCGATTACCTGAAGATACCTATCCAGACGCTGAAAGTTGGCTCGTTGGGTACGCATAACCTGCTTGGATTAGCAAAAAATAAAGGTGCGCGTATGCTTATTGCTTCTACCTCAGAAGTTTACGGCGATCCATTAGTGCACCCGCAGAATGAAGATTACTGGGGTAACGTGAACCCGGTTGGCCCACGTGGTTGCTATGACGAAGCCAAGCGTTTCCAGGAAGCTATGACAATGGCTTACCATATGCACCATGGTTTGGAGACACGTATAGTGCGCATCTTTAACACCTACGGTCCGCGTATGCGCCTCGATGATGGGCGTGTATTGCCTGCATTCTTAAGCCAGGCTTTGCGTGGTGAGCCGTTAAGTATTTTCGGCGATGGTTCGCAGACCCGTTCTTTCTGCTATGTAGATGATCTGGTAGAAGGGATTTACCGCCTGCTGCTTAGCGACTATGCGTTACCGGTTAACGTTGGTAACCCATCTGAGATAACTATAAAAGAGTTTGCTGAAGAGATCTGTAAACTTACAGGCGTGGAACTGAAAGTAGAATATCAGCCATTGCCACAGGACGATCCGCAGAAACGCCAGCCAGACATTACCCGTGCCAAGGAAATACTTGGTTGGGAACCTCAGGTAGATCGCGCTGAAGGCCTAAAGAGAACACTGGAGTATTTTAAAGATAAGATACAGGTGCCTGCTGAAACAGCATAAAACTCCTAAATTTTAAAAAACAAAAGTGGCTTCAAACTATAGTTTGAAGCCACTTTTGTTTTATAGTTCGTCGCTCAGTAAAATATCCCTCAACCTCTCACCCGCCTTACCATCGAATTTATAAAGCCAATCCTGTTCAAACTTCTTTTTGTTGGGTAGCTGCTGTTGGTGAAGTTGTTCTATGTTTTCGAAAGCTGCCGGCAGGTCATCTAAACTATAGACAGGGTGCGCTACACCAGCATCCACAAAAGATTTCGACACATCCAGCTTTCCGGCAGGGTGGTTTTCAAGAGTAATAAGCGTGGTGTGTTTAAAAGCAGCAAAGGGCATCAGGTAGGTGGAGTAAAAGCCTATAACTATAGGGATGTTTCCACAAGCTTTAAGTAACTGACTATCATTAATGATCTCTACAGTATGAATGCTCTCCCAAATAGAACCATCCTGTTTTGGATGTAATTTTACATAAAGTTTATAGTTATGCTCTTGAGCTATAGTTGCTAAAGCTCTGGCAAAATCATTTTTATACTCAGAAGACCATTGCAACAGATGTTTCTCCGCTAAAGGTTGATCTATAAAAAGAATAGAGCGCTCAGGTATCGATGAGTTTACTTTAGCTAATTTATCAAAATATGGTACACCAATAAAGTGAGCTTTTTGATTTTTCGGGAGATGGTCGTACCGCTGATGAGCCTGATAGACTTTGGGACTAAACGTTATGTAACAATTTGCAATTCGCTTAGGTGATGCTACTATCTTAAAAGTTTCAAGATAATTATGCTTGCCCCGAACCGAAATGTATTCTTTTGCGAAAGCAGCATCTTCTTTAGAAAACTTCTGAATACTATTCTTTAAAAACAGTCTGGCTTTTATCCGGTCTCCCAGGTTGTAAAGTAATGCTCTGAATCTATTGGATGACTTGCTATATAGTTGTGGACTTATAGTTGCATCATAAGCTATCCCATAATCAGCGCGCATGCCATGTTCCAGGTGATAAGTAAATATACCGGCCGCCTTACAGGCCATATTCAATATAACAGCATGGTAAGTATCGATGTATAAGAAAAGCACTTTGTGCGGGGCTAGTGCTTTCAGTAAGTCTTGGGCACTTCTGTAATCTGACCAGTAAATAGCCCGTCCATAGTTTAGGTACGAATTATTTTCCTCTTCAACAGGAGAAGCAAAATATAAAAACCAAAACTCGCAGGCATCCCCAGCCTTATCCAGCATACTGAGATAATCTGTTCTGCAATAATCGCCGATAAATAGTATTTTTGGCTTGTCCACCTTTACATGTAATTGCGAAGAGGTAATTTACTATCAGCAAAGTTAACTTGAAAGCTACTGTACTACATATTATTGAATCGCTTGTAATGGGCGGCGCAGAGGTGCTGTTAACTGAATCGTTAAAAGGATTTTCTGATCAATACAGGCATGTTGTAGTATATATGCGGCCACCTGTGACCTTATTGCCCGAAGTTAAAGCTGATAAGATTTATTGCCTTAACTATTCAGGAAAGTATAGCCTGCTTAAATGCGCATACAGATTAAAACAGATCATAAAGAAGGAGAAAATTGATCTTATTCATGCGCACCATTACTGGCCAACTCTAGTTTCACGGCTGGCTAAACATAAGAATATACCTTTAATTTTTACTGTTCATAACGCTCTGAGTAAAGATGCTTTTGAACTTAACCGATTGAGTTATTATGCTGAGAAACTAACTTATAGTGGAAATAACCATGTTGTTTTCGTTTCCGAAGCTGTATACAAGGATTATGATAGAACTATAGGAGTAAAGGGTAAAGCAGATGTTATATACAACTTTGTTTCAGACCAGTTTTATGATGCCGACTTCGAAAAAACAGAGAGTCAGGTTGCTATTCCATTCCGCCTGGTTGCAGTAGCCACCTTAAAGGACCAAAAGAATTACCCGCTGCTGTTAGCTGCGATGGAACTATTGAAAGATGATGCTATACACCTGGATATTATCGGAAGCGGACCGTTATGGAGTGAGTTGCAGAACATGATAGCCACAGATGGACTAGAGAAGGTTAAACTCAAAGGTGAGCAAAGCAGTGTACATAAGTTGCTACATCAGTATGATGGGTTTATTCAAGCCTCATCTCATGAGGGCTTCGGTATTGCGATGGTTGAAGCTATGGCGATCGGTTTGCCTTGTATCTTGTCTGATATAGAAACGCATAAAGAGATAACTGCAGGTAATGCCTTATTTTTTGATCCGAAATCACCAGAAGAATGTGCAGCCAAGATAAAGGTTTTAAGAGATAACCTGGATTTAAGGAATACGCTAATGGGAGCAGGAAAGGTGAGAGCTAGGGCATTCCGGAAGCAGGTTTATCTGGATGAAATAGAAGCGTTATACCAACAATACCTTACCTAACATCGTGGTTATAGTTTTTCTTTGTCGCTGGAGATTAGATGATGGACTTACTGTTTCTACAGTGATGCCACATATAAAGGCTTTGGTTGAGTTTGAGCAGGTTAAAAAGATTATACTTATAACACTGGAAGAGAAAACAAACCTGGAGGATGGTACAAGTATTATTACAGATCTTCCTAAAGTAAAGTGGTTCCCATTTACGGCATCAAACTATAAGGTCAGGTTACTTAACCAGATAGGCGATTATAGAAATGGTTGTAAAAAGCTGCAGCATGTTATTGCAGCTGAGAATGCAGATGCAGTGATCGCGCATGGCGCACCTGCCGGAACTATAGTCCATAAGGCTACCAAAAGATCAGACGTTCCTTATTTTGTATCGTTGTTTGAACCCCACGCCGACTATATGCTGGAATCTGGTGTTTGGAATAAGTGTGGCCTGAGATACATGATGCAGAAGCGTTGGGAAGAACATCAGAAGAATGCAGCTGGTTTGATGCCGGTTGCAGAAGGTTATAAACAAAAGCTGTTAACCGAAGGTGTACCAGGAAATAAAGTAATAGCAGTGCCATGTTCCGTAGATGCCGATCATTTCAGGTTTGATGCTGCTGGCAGAACCAAAATGCGCCGGAAACTTAGATGGGAGAAGGCAACTATAGGCATCTACGTCGGCAAGTTTGGCGGACTATACTATAACGAGGAAGCTTTTCAGATCTATCAGCAGTGCTTTAGGTTAATCCCTGACTTCAGGCTGATCATACTTTCGCCACAACCCAAAGAGGAAATTAAGCAACAATTAAGTATTTATAAGATGGATCTGGGTAACGTATATGTGGCTTCGGTACCACATGAGCAGGTGCCAATATTCCTTTCTGCTTCTGATTTTGCGTTGGCCACTTACAAAGCTGGACCTTCCAAGAAATACCTTTCTCCCGTAAAAATCGGCGAATATTGGGCAAATGGCTTACCTGTACTGTTAACCGAAGGCGTAGGCGACGACAGTGATATCATTAAAAATGAAGGAGGCGGAGCGCTTTTTAACTTACAACAAACTGGAAGTTTGGAAAAGGCTATTGAGCAGATCCAAACTATAGTTCGCAATCCAAAACACCGATACGAGATTCCAAAGCTGGCGCTTGAATACAGATCACCGGAGAAGATCAGGGAAGCTTATGAATACTTCTTTGCCCAACTAGCTAATAGCGAACTATGAAGATCTTATTTGTAGTTCCTTACCCGGTAAGTAAAGCTGCATCGCAGCGGTACAGAGTAGAGCAGTGGCTACCCGTGCTGCAGGAGCAAACTATAAACTACAAACTCGCCCCTTTCTGGGATACTGCCACCTGGGCCATACTTTACAGAAAAGGCTATAGTCTACAGAAGTTATCCGGCTTAGTAAAGGGCATGTTCAAAAGACTGTTCCTGTTAGCCCAACTGCCGGCTTACGACTACATCTTCATTCACCGCGAAGCCACGCCTGTAGGACCTCCCTGGTTTGAATGGGTGGCAGCAAAAGTATTCCGTAAAAAGATCATCTTCGATTTTGATGATGCGATCTGGATGCCGAATACGACGGAAGATAACAGCATGGCATCGAACTATAAATGGCATCAGAAAACGGCTCAGATTATTAAGTGGAGCTATAAGGTTAGCGCCGGGAATCATTATCTACAGCAATATGCGCTTAATTATGACGCAAATGCTGTTTATCTACCAACCGTATTAAACACAACTATAAACTATAACCGGGTTAAAGAACAGCAAACGGAGCGGGTAACTATAGGCTGGATCGGGTCGCATTCTACGTTGCCTTATTTAAAGCTGATAGAGCCGGTATTGCAGCAGCTTGAGCAAAACTATAGTTTCGATTTTATAGTTGTAGCTGATCGCAAACCTGACTTAAATCTAAGATCGCTGAATTTTATAGTTTGGAGTGCAGATACAGAGATTGAAAGTTTGCTGAAGTTTAATATTGGCGTAATGCCGCTACCTAATACCGAATGGGCAAAAGGGAAGTGTGCTTTTAAAGCGCTGCAATATATGGCCTTGGGTATTCCGGTTGTGGTTTCGGAGGTTGGTGCAAATGTGGTGGCTGTGCCTGATGGTTTAGCTGGTTTTACTTGTAATACTCCTCAGGAATGGTACCAAAAGCTGGAACTGTTACTACAAGATGCCGATCTGAGAGCTAAATTTGGTCATACAGGTAAACTATGGGTTGCACAGACATACTCAATGTCTGCGCGTCAGCAAAATTTCTTAAATCTGTTTACTTAACCTTTTTGTTTGCTTTCAGGAAAGTACGGGCCTCTTTAAAGGCAGCTGATTTTTTCTCGGTATTATTGATAACAATGGTATAGTAGCGCTTTGCCTTCGATTTATCTTTTAACTGATCGCTGATACGGGCCAGGTTCAGGTAAGAATTCACAAAGTATCCCGAATCACGTTCGTTGCTCATCTCTGCATACATAATCGCATCCTGATAATATTGCTTTGCTTTTTCGAGGTCGCGGTATTTGTTCTGGTTAACGTAGGCCAAAATGTAAGATGCATAACGACCACTTACAGCCTCGTAGCCCGGCATTTTCTGGTCTAGCTTATGCAAAATATCCAACGATACGCGCTCAGCCATCGAGAAATGACCCTGTACAAACAATAACCTGGCATAAAAACGCTGGAAATAAGCATTGTCAGGATATTTGGAAACTAATGTTTGCACTAGCTTCATCGACTCTTCCATGTTACCTTCTTCGTTGGCATAAATCTTCATCAGAAAGAACTTAGCCTCGGTAGCGGTATAAAACCCATTGTTGGCAACATGGCGCAATTGTTTTAAACCCAGGCGTTTATCGCCATCCGGGAAAAACACTAGCACAGGGCGCAGCATTTTATAGTTCTCGTGTATCCAGACAGCATAGTAATTGAACAATGCCTCCCCGAACAGGAACTCAGGGCTCAGGCCATTACCGGCTTTGGCAATTTCCATGTACTCCAGGGCGTTTTTGCTGTGCACGGTAGCTTTGCGCCAGTTGCTGCGCTCGGAATGCAGGCGACCCGCAAAACCATGCGCTGCTGCCATAAAGAAAGCCGCTTCGGTGTTATTCTCGTTTCTGTCGTATAGTTCTTCTGCTTTTTCTATGGTGGTATCCATATAAGCAAAGAACAGTTTATCGTATTGGTGTGTCTGTATGTTGGTAGGTACTATTTTCCACCACTGGCTCAGGCCCATCAGGAAATAGGGTAGCGGATGCTCCGGGTAACGGCGACGAAGTGATTTGAACTGCTTTTCGGCACGTTCAAATTTAAAGTTGTACATGTTGTCAACAGCACCCTCCAGTTCATACTGCACATCTTTGTTAAGCAGCAGCATGCCTTTTACCTTCACAGCAGTAGGAATTACATCTACTGTACCAATATTAATCTGGCGCATGGCAGTAGTATCACCCGTAGTTTCCTGGGTCTGTGCCGAAGCCAGAACAGGTAAAAATAAACCGAAGGCGATGTATAAAAACTTCTTCATGTGAAATTGTAAAATTCTATTCTAAGGTGCGCCATTTACTACCGCAGCAAGATAGGAAATGAAAGTACAACTTTTATACTAATTTTGAGTCTGGACCCAAAACTACAAACATGCAGCTCCTGAAACAACTCTGTCAGATACATGCTCCGTCAGGCAACGAAAAAAATATGACTGACTTCCTGCTAAACTATATCGAAACACATAAAGTTCAGTGGAAGGTACAACCCGTTATAGTAAATAACGAAGATTTCCAGGATTGTATTTTGTTGGTTTTTGGGAAACCTAATGCCGCCGTTTTTGCCCACATGGATTCTATAGGATATACCGTGCGTTACGGCCATCAGTTGGTGCCCATAGGTGGGCCAGCCTCTAAAACGGGTTACAAGTTAACAGGCTCCGATAGCCAGGGAGAAATTAATTGTACTTTAAAATATGATGAAGAGGAAGGTGAACTAAGTTATGAGTATCACCGGGAGATAGAGCGCGGTACCGAACTGGTTTTTGCCTGCGATTTCAGGGAGACTGAAGAAACGGTGCAGAGCTGCTACATGGATAACCGACTGGGTGTATGGGCTGCTTTAAAACTGGCTGAGACCTTAGAGAATGGCATTATAGCTTTTAGCTGCTGGGAAGAACACGGCGGCGGGTCGGTAGCTTACCTGGCCAAGTATATTTACGAACATTACCATGTACGGCAGGCTTTAATTGCAGACATTACCTGGGTTACAGAAGGCGTGCAGCCAGGCAAAGGTGTAGTAGTTTCCATGCGCGACAGCCTGATCCCTCGGCGCTCGTATGTGCAGAAGATCATCAACATCGCAAAAGAATCGGGAGTACCTTACCAACTGGAAGTGGAAGGGGCTGGCGGCAGCGATGCCAAAGAACTGCAAAAAGCCGCTTACCCCTGGGACTGGTGCTTTGTTGGCGCCCCCGAAGACAATGTACACACCCCCGACGAGATCGTAAACAAAAAGGACATTGACAGCATGGTGAAACTATACCAGGCGCTGATGGAGAAACTATAGTTAGTTAGAGAGTTTATGAAAGGTGAGCTAAAAGAATACCTGGACTACTGTATTGGTAAATATTTTTACCAACTACTGGAGAAGTATGAGTTCAAGTTAACTGATCAGAAAATGTCAACTATAGCTGCTTCAAATACCTTCATCAATGATACACTGATTCTGAAAATAGTGAATGACAGAGGCGTTATCGAAACACAAATTGCATCTATTTGCAGCAATACTTATTGGAGTTTTGATCTGGTAAATGCTTTGATTACCCAAAAAGAAGAAGTGAAGAGCATCAGTAAGTCTAATGTTCTAAAACGACTCTCTTTAAGCGAAGTAGCAAAATTGATGCATTCGAAAATGGATACTATTACTAAGCTATTTGATAAAGGAAATCTTGTACAGACAGAAAATGCTTTGTTTGAAATTGGTGAATAATGAGCAAATATAATTTTGGCAAAAAGTCAAAATAAGTATCTTTAGATTGATTTATAACCTGAACTATAAACTATAAAAGCGCAGCCCAAAACTGCGCTTTTTTGCTTTTAAACTATAGTTTGGCGTATCCATGCAAACTATAGTTCCAACCTGTTCAGAATAAGAAGTATAGCTACTGGCTCATTAAACCGCTTTCCTTTAAAAATATTTGGAATATTAGAGGCAAAATCATTTCTTTAATAGCTATATTCAAATATTCTTTAACCTTAACACTCTTAAACCTTTTAAATGGAAAATATTCTTTACGCAATTCCGGGTCTCGGACTGGCAGCGCTGATTTACACCTTCATAAGGTCAGCCTGGGTGACGAAGCAGCCTGCAGGCAATGAGCGGATGACCGAGATAGCACGCCACATTGCAGATGGCGCTATGGCTTTCTTAAAAGCAGAGTACAAAGTGCTCTTTTATTTTGTAGTGATCGCAAGTATATTTTTAGGCTATCTGGGTTATTCCGGTGAAAATTCGCACTGGTCCATCGTGATAGCCTTTATAATTGGTGCTGTTTTCTCAGCTACGGCTGGTTTTATTGGTATGCGTATCGCTACCAAAGCAAACGTGCGTACCGCCGAAGCAGCAAGAACAAGCCTTTCTAAGGCCCTTAACGTTTCGTTTGCAGGTGGTTCTGTAATGGGTATGGGTGTGGCTGGTCTGGCTGTGCTGGGTCTTGGCTCCCTGTTTATAGTGCTGTATTATATTTTCGTGCATAGCGTAGGTGGCAATGTAAACGGCCATGAAATGGAAGTTGCCTTGGAAGTTTTGACAGGTTTCTCACTGGGTGCTGAAAGTATTGCCCTGTTTGCCCGTGTGGGTGGCGGTATCTATACCAAAGCTGCCGACGTAGGCGCTGACCTTGTAGGTAAAGTAGAAGCCGGCATCCCGGAAGATGATCCGCGTAACCCTGCAACTATAGCCGATAACGTAGGCGATAACGTGGGTGACGTAGCCGGTATGGGCGCCGACTTATTCGGTTCTTATGTGGCAACTATACTTGCCACGATGGTACTTGGCCGCGAGGTAATAGCGCAGGATAATTTCGGTGGCTTATCGCCGGTTATCCTTCCAATGCTGATCGCTGGTCTGGGTATTGTTTTCTCCCTGATCGGTATGCTGTTTATCCGTGTAAAGGAAGGTGGTGATGTACAGGCTGCCCTTAACCTTGGTAACTGGATCTCTGTATTCCTGACTGCTGTTGGTTCTTACTTTGTGATCCACTGGATGCTACCGGAGCAGATGAACCTGCGTAATTTTGATTTCTCTGCAAACGATGTGTTCCTGGCAGTTATAGTTGGTCTGGTGGTAGGTACGCTTATGAGTATCATCACGGAGTACTACACCGCAATGGGCAAAGGTCCGGTTAACTCTATTGTGCAGCAATCTTCTACGGGCCATGCTACTAACATTATTGCTGGTCTGGCAGTGGGTATGCACTCTACAGTATTGCCAATTATAGTTCTGGCAGCAGGTATAGTTCTTTCGTATGCAGCAGCTGGTTTATACGGTGTGGCGATAGCTGCCGCAGGTATGATGGCGACAACCGCTATGCAGTTGGCTATAGATGCATTCGGTCCGATTGCGGATAACGCAGGCGGTATTGCTGAAATGAGCGAACTGCCGAAAGAAGTACGTGGTAGAACAGACATCCTGGATGCTGTTGGTAACACAACTGCTGCAACCGGTAAAGGCTTCGCTATTGCTTCAGCAGCTCTAACTTCTCTTGCCCTGTTTGCAGCCTTCGTTGGTATTGCAGGCATCGACTCTATTGACCTTTACAAAGCACCTGTTTTAGCTGGTCTGTTCATTGGTGCCATGATTCCGTTTATCTTCTCAGCGCTTTGTATAGCAGCGGTAGGTAGAGCAGCAATGGCGATGGTGCACGAAGTTCGTCGTCAATTCCGTGAAATTCCGGGTATTATGGAAGGTACTGGCCAACCAGAATACGAAAAATGCGTGGCGATCTCTACAAAAGCAGCTATCCGCGAAATGATGTTGCCAGGCGCTATTGCCCTTATTGTTCCGCTTATAGTTGGTTTCGGTTTGAAAGGTGTATTTGAAGATACGCCATCTGCTGAGATCCTTGGTGGTTTACTTGCTGGTGTTACCGTTTCTGGTGTACTGATGGCTATGTTCCAGTCTAACGCCGGTGGCGCCTGGGATAACGCAAAGAAATCATTCGAGAAAGGTGTAATGATCAATGGTGTGATGGAGTACAAGGGCTCTGAGCCGCACAAAGCATCTGTAACCGGTGATACCGTTGGTGATCCGTTCAAAGATACGTCTGGACCGTCTATGAACATCCTGATCAAGCTGATGTCGATCGTGTCGTTGGTAATAGCACCACACATTGCATTAGACCAGACTCCGGCCATACCGGAAGAGCCGAAACTGACACCTGAAGAAGTGAAAGTAACTCCGGCAGCAGAGCAAACTATAAATGCTGAAAATACAGTAACTATAGCTGGCATTGCTGCAAAGTAACCTCAACTATACATATAAGTATAAAGAAGCCCGGCCTTTGCGTCGGGCTTCTTTTTTTATCATATACTAAAATGCTACCTTTGTGTAACTCACCAATACCCGAACTATGAATCCCCGGACGATTACGCTGCACGACTGCGACTTTAGCACTTACCTGTACGAAGAAGAGATAATAGCCCGTATAGCCATGCTGGCTGAGCAAATAAACAAGGATTACGAAGGTAAAAACCCGCTTTTCCTGGCTGTGCTCAACGGTTCGTTCATGTTTGCGTCTGACCTCATGAAGCGGGTAACTATACCTTGCGAGATCGCTTTTATCCGCTTGTCGTCATACAGGGACATGGAAAGTACCGGTAGTGTGAAAGAGGTTTTAGGTCTTACTGAAAATGTGGAAGGCCGCCATGTAGTGGTGCTGGAAGATATAGTGGATACAGGCCATACAGTTCATAATCTGGTAAATCAGCTACAGGCCAAAACCCCGGCTTCGGTAGAGATAGCATCGCTGTTATTAAAGCCGGATTGCCTGCAGCACCAGTTACATGTAAAGTATGTAGCTAAGTCTATCCCCAACGATTTTGTAGTTGGTTACGGGCTGGACTATAACGGCCTGGGCCGCAACCTGCGCGATATCTACAAGATCGTGTCCTAAAAGATTTATTCTTAATAAATTATAGTTGCAGCGGATTGGAGTGAAGCGCTGTCTAAAAAAATAAGCACTTCAGGAATTTTATACCTATTTTTGCCTTTTATTATAACGAAAGATATGCTTAACATCGTTTTGTTCGGTCCTCCAGGTGCTGGGAAAGGCACGCAAAGTCAGAAGCTGATCGATAAATATAACCTCATCCATCTATCAACCGGCGACCTGTTACGCTCTGAAATAGCGGCGGGCACAGAGCTGGGCCTGAAAGCCAAATCTTTAATGGACAATGGCCTGCTTGTTCCGGATGAAGTTGTGATCGGAATGATCTCCAACAAAGTACAGGAGAACAGAAATGCCGGCGGCTTTATTTTCGATGGTTTTCCGAGAACAGTGCCACAGGCGCAAGGACTGGATAAACTGCTTTTAGAGCATGGCACTGAAATTTCGTGCATGATAGCCCTGAAAGTGGACGATGAAGAACTGACAAAGCGTTTATTGCTTCGTGGCAAAACATCGGGTCGCCCCGACGACCAGAATGAAGAACTGATCCGCAAGCGCGTGGATGAGTACAACACCAAAACTACTCCTGTTGCTGATTACTATTCAGGGCAGGACAAGTATTTTGCAGTAGATGGTATTGGCGAGATCGAAGAGATCTTTGCGTCTATCTGCGAGCAGATAGATTCTCTGAAAGCGGAGAAAGAAGAGAAGAAAGAAGAGAAGAAAGAAGAGAAGTAAGCATTTACCGGGCTCCGGCCCACACTACTACCAACATTGGCATCATCAAACTTTATAGATTACGTTAAGATCTGCTCGCGCTCCGGACACGGCGGCGGCGGTTCTGCACACCTGCACCGCGACAAGAAAACGGCAAAAGGTGGGCCTGATGGTGGCGACGGCGGTCGTGGCGGTCATGTTATTCTGAAAGGCAATTCCCAACTATGGACATTGCTGCATTTACAATACCGCAAACACATTATTGCTGAAAACGGCCAGAATGGTGGCCCAAGCCACTCAAGCGGTGCCCAGGGCGAAGACCAGGTACTGGAAGTGCCGCTGGGTACAGTTGCCAGAAATGCCGAAACCGGCGAAATGGTGTGCGAGATCACCGAAGACGGACAGGAGATCATTCTTACTCCCGGCGGACGCGGTGGACTTGGTAACGCACACTTTAAATCGCCTACAAACCAGACGCCACGCTACGCCCAGCCCGGCGAAGAAGGTCGTGAAGAATGGGTGATTCTGGAGCTGAAGCTACTGGCTGATGTTGGTCTGGTTGGTTTCCCGAATGCAGGTAAGTCTACGTTGCTTTCTGTAGTGTCGGCTGCAAAACCTAAAATTGCCAACTATGCCTTTACAACGCTGGTACCAAACCTGGGTGTTGTAGCTTACCGCGATTACCGCTCGTTTGTAATGGCCGATATTCCGGGTATTATAGAAGGTGCTTCCGAAGGAAAAGGGCTTGGTTTACGATTCCTGCGCCATATCGAACGTAACTCTATGCTACTGTTCATGATATCCTGCGAGAGCCCTGATATTGCGGAGGAGTACAGGATACTACTGAATGAGCTGGAAACCTTTAACCCGGAACTGCTGGATAAAAAACGTTTGTTAGCCATCACTAAATCCGATATGCTGGATGAAGAGCTGGAGAATGAAATGCGCAGCACATTGCCCAAAGAACTGGAGACAGTGTTTATCTCGAGTATCACCGGTAAAAATATCTCTCAGTTGAAAGACATGATCTGGAATGCTTTAAACAGCTAAGCCAGCATTTTAAACTATAACATCAGATCGGTAGTGGCTCACAAGGCTGTCTACCGATTTTTTTTAAACGCCTCGGGCTTTAATTTTGAATAACAGACTTCTGATTAACTGAATTTAAACAGTAGCTATTCAGTTAATCAATTATTCAGTCATTTTAAATTAAGCAGTGCCAACTTGGCACAAGCGCCGGTTTGGCAAGACAATTGAAAAGACAAAGTAGACCTATTCATCTAACTTTTTTAAGGCATTATGTCAGATAAAGATATTAAAAAAGAACAGGAGCACGAGGAATTGCAGGAGAATACTGCCAGTGCTGAAACGGAAGAAAACCTTAACCAGGTAGACGAAACCGAAGAAACTGCTACCCAAGACCAGCAAGATGGTCCGGCTGCAGAGTTGGCAGAAATGAAAGATAAGTACATCCGTTTGATGGCCGAGTTTGAGAACTTCAGACGCAGAACTGCAAAAGAGCGCCAGGATCTTCTAAAAACCGCTAACCAGGACCTGATGGGCGAGTTACTGCCTGTACTGGACGATATGGAACGTGCACGCCAGTCGATAGAGGCAACTAAAGATGTGGATGCAATGTTGCAGGGGCTGGAATTAGTTTTCCATAAATTAAAACATGTAACACAGCTGAAAGGCCTGAAGGCAATGGATATTCCGGCTGGTTCTGAATTTGATGCTGACATGCACGAAGCAGTAACCCAGATTCCGGCTCCATCTGAAGAGCTGAAAGGCAAAATAGTAGACGTGATCGAGAAAGGTTATACTTTGAATGATAAGGTGATCCGTTTCGCAAAAGTTATAATAGGAGCGTAAGCAAATGGCCAAGAGAGATTATTACGAAGTGCTGGAGGTAAGCAAGAGCGCCACACAGGATGAAATAAAGAAAGCTTACCGTAAACTAGCCATCAAATACCACCCGGATAAGAACCCGGACGACCACACAGCAGAAGACAAATTTAAGGAAGCTGCTGAGGCGTACGAAGTATTAAGCGACCAGCAGAAACGTCAGCGCTACGACCAGTTCGGTCACCAGGGCATGAATGGCGGTGGCGGCGGTATGAACATGGATGATATCTTCTCTCAATTCGGGGATATTTTCGGTGGCGGCAGCCCTTTCGAGAGTTTCTTTGGTGGTGGACGCCAGGGGGGCGGTGGACGCCGTCAGCGAAAAGGCAGCAACCTACGCATTAAACTTAAGCTTAACCTGGAGGAAATTGCCAACGGAGTTGAGAAAAAGATAAAAGTTAAACGCTATGTAGCCTGCAGTACCTGTGGTGGTAACGGAGCCAAAAACGGAACCGAAATGCAGACATGCGGTCAGTGCCAGGGTTCGGGCCAGGTGCGTAAGGTGGTGAACACCATGCTGGGCCAGATGGTGAGCACGGCAACTTGCCCAACCTGTAACGGCGAAGGTCGCATTGTAACCAAAAACTGTGATGCTTGTCATGGTAGCGGTCGTGAGCTGCAGGAAGAGGTAATAACTATAAATGTACCGGCCGGTGTAATGGATGGCATGCAGTTGTCTATGAGCGGTAAAGGTAACGTGCCGGAGCGTGGCGGTGTGCCGGGAGACCTGTTGATCCAGATCGAAGAAGAGGCTCATCCAACCCTGAAACGTGATGGGAACAACGTGATTTTCGACCAGTACATCAGCTTTATGGATGCTGCCCTTGGTGCCGATATTGAAGTACCAACTATAGGCGGTAAAGTAAAGATCAACATCAAGCCAGGTACGCAAAGTGGCGAGATCTTCAGGTTGCGTGGCAAAGGTATTAAAGACATAAATGGCTATGGCAAAGGCGATCAATTGATCCATATCAACGTCTGGACACCGAAAAACCTGAACTCAGAAGAGCGTGCAATGCTGGAGCGACTGCGCGATTCAGATAACTTTGCACCGCACCCGGGCAAAAATGATAAAGGCTTCTTCGAGAAAGTGAAAGATTACTTTCAGTAAGAAACTATGAACTATAAAAAGAGCCGGTTCCTGATTCAAGGACCGGCTCTTTGCTTTTATATCCTTTACTATAATTGCTTTATCAGGCTATAGTTATAGTTTGTCGAAAAGTATAGTATAAAGCTGATATAAAGTTGTCGTTCTGATGCTTAAAAGCTATTTTTGATTACATCAAATGGTTTTTCAGCTTTGAGTATTCTAAAGATTGATGGCGTTACGAAACGCTATGCTAACCACACTGCCCTCGATAATGTAAGTTTTGCCATACCGGCAGGCTGCATTTTCGGTTTACTGGGCCCTAACGGAGCCGGTAAAACTTCTCTCATCCGTATTATAACCCAGATAACCGGTGCCGACGAAGGCGAGATTTACTTCAGGGGTGAGCGTCTGAAACCCAGCCATATAAAGGACATGGGTTACCTGCCTGAAGAGCGCGGACTTTACAAAAAAATGAAGGTAGGGGAGCAGCTGTTGTACTTAGCGCAGCTCAAAGGCCTTTCTAAAGCTGATGCCACAGCCCGCATAAAAACCTGGGTAGATCGTTTTGAGATACGTGAGTGGTTAGGCAAGAACATCGAAGACCTTTCGAAGGGGATGCAGCAGAAGGTGCAGTTTATAGCTACTGTGCTGCACGAGCCAACGCTGATTATCCTGGATGAGCCATTTTCCGGTTTCGACCCGATCAATGCCAACCTGATAAAAGACGAAATTCTGCGCCTGCGCGACAATGGTGCAACGATCATCTTTTCTACACACCGTATGGAATCTGTAGAAGAGCTTTGCGATAACATTGCCCTTATAAACCGTTCGCAGAAAGTGCTGGATGGACCTGTGCGCGAAATTAAAGATGCTTATAAAACCGATACCTTCCAGGTAATTGGTAACGGCCATCTGCTTATAACCTCTCCTGATTTTAAGGTGCTGGAGCAGCACGAGAATCATGGCGTTTTCCGGGCAAACATTAAGCTGGAAGGCGGAACGACACCCAACGACTTGTTGCGCTACCTGATAGAGCGAGTAGAGATCCACTCTTTTGTAGAGCTGGTGCCAAGTATAAACGATATTTTCATCCGTAAAGTAACCGAAACATACCATGCATAAGATCTGGTTAATTATACAGCGCGAATACCTGACACGAGTTCGTAAAAAAAGCTTTATCATCATGACGTTGCTGACACCGCTATTGCTGGCTACTTTTATGATTCTGCCCGGGTTGCTGATAACGATGTCCGGCGAAGAGGAGACGGTGATGGTGCTAGACGAAAGCGGACTGTTTGCTAATAAACTTGAGAACAAGAAAGACCTGAAATTTGTGCACCTGGGTGGTAGCCTGGAGCAAGCTAAAGCAGTTTACCAGGAAACAGACAATACTGCGCTGCTTTATATCCCCAAGATCACGATTGATGATCCGAAAGGAATAACGATCTACGGCAAAAAGAACACCAGCATACAAACCCAAATGCGATTGGAAAACGCGTTGGAGAAGGAGATTGAGAACCAGCGATTCATGGCTTCCGGCCTGGACCGCGAGACCCTGGATAAAATAGAAGCTGATGTAAAGCTTAATACAATAAACCTGAGCGACGATGGGGAGAAAGGTAACAATGCTATTATCACATCGGCTGCCGGTGTAGTGGCTGCGGTTATCATTTACTTCTTCATCTTTTTGTATGGTGTGCAGATTATGCGGGGTGTTATAGAAGAGAAAACAAGCCGTATTGTGGAGGTTATCATCTCTTCGGTTAAGCCATTCCAGCTGATGATGGGTAAGATAATTGGTATAGCAGCGGTTGGCCTTACACAGTTTTTGCTCTGGATAATTCTCTCTTTTATAGCTGTAACCGCTGTTTCGGCTGCATTTGGTATAGATGCCGCTCCAAGCCCAATGGAACAGTACGAGGCAGGTAAAGTGGCTGCTGAAGGAGAGAGTGTGGCTGACATGGATGAAGAAAGCCCCGAAGAAGCCGCAGCTAACAGCGATGAGTTTGCCAACACTATTCAGGATGTGACCCAGAGCTTTGCCAACTTGCCGTTGCTGCTGATTTTTGGCTGTTTCCTGTTTTATTTCCTGGGAGGTTATTTGCTTTATGGTTCTTTGTTTGGCGCTATTGGAGCAGCCGTTGATAATGAAACAGACACCCAGCAGTTCATGATGCCGATAACTATACCGCTGGTAATCTCATTTATCATGTCTTACTCGGTGGTGCTGAAAAACCCGGATGGGGCAGTGGCTTTCTGGATGTCGATTATTCCGTTTACATCGCCTATAGTTATGATGGTGCGCGTGCCGTTTGGTGTGCCCGCCTGGGAACTACTACTATCTATGGGGCTGCTGATCTTAGGCTTTATATTTACAACATGGCTGGCTTCACGTATTTACCGCGTAGGTATTTTAATGTATGGCAAAAAGATCAACTATAAAGAGTTGTCTAAATGGCTGTTTTATAGGGTCTAAACTATAGTTGAAACTATAAGAGCCGGTGCTGAAAAGTGCCGGCTCTTTTTGTATATTGAATAGATAATCCGGTAGTTTGAATTGATTGGTGCACTACTTAACTATAGAGATATGAAAAAGAGAGTAAGCTTATTCTGTTTGTGTTTACTGCTAACTATAACTGCTATGGCCCAGGACAAACCTGCCTACAAACTTTTCACGAAAGCTGGCAAAGAGGTAAAGTACAGCAAAATGCTGGATGAGCTGCAAAAGGCAGATGTGGTTCTGTTTGGAGAGCAGCACAACGACCCGATAGCGCACTGGCTGCAACTGGAGGTAGCCAAAGACCTGCACGAAGCCCATCAGCAGAAGTTTTCAATAGGAGCCGAAATGTTTGAAGCTGATGTACAACTGGTGCTGGATGAATACTTAAGCGGAAAAGTAGCAGAAAATAATTTTGAACAGGAGTCGCGGCCATGGAACAACTATAAAACCGACTACAGACCGATAGTGCGCTTTGCCAAAGAGGCCAGCGTTCCGTTTATAGCTACCAATGTGCCACGCCGCTACGCTGCTATAGTTTCTTCGGGGAGCTTACAGGCTTTGGATAACCTGGCACCGGAAGCAAAACAATACATGGCGCCTTTGCCTATAATGGTGGATATGAATCTTCCGGGCTATAAAAATATGCTGAGCATGTTTGGAAGCAACACCCACGGTAACACCAAAGCCGAGAATATTGTGCAGGCCCAGGCCCTGAAAGATGCCACTATGGCCCACCTGATACTGAAGCAACTAGCCAAAGGTAACAAAGTACTTCACCTAAACGGCTCTTACCACTCTGATAACTACGAGGGCATAGGGTGGTATCTGAAACAAAAACAGCCAAACCTGAAAGTAGTAACTATAACCACCGTTACCCAGGAAGATGTAGAAAAGCTGACCGACGAGAACAAGAACAAAGCCGATTTTATACTTGTAGTACCGGCTACCATGACCAAGACTTATTAGCAGTAAACTATAAAAACAACAAAGCCCGGCTATCACCGGGCTTTGTTTATCTAAAAAGAAAAAGGTCTTTTTATGCTGAGAATGAGCTTCCGCAACCGCAGGTACTTTTCGCCTGAGGGTTGTTAAACACAAAACCACGTGCGTTCAGGCCATCCTGGAAATCAACTTCCATGCCCATTACATACATACCGTGTTTTTTGTCCATTACAAGCGTTACGCCATCCAACTGAAACACTTCATCAGTTTCTTTCGGCTTGTCAAAACCAAGAAGGTACGACATACCTGAGCAACCACCGCCCTGCACACCAATGCGCAGTCCGTATTCTGCCGGTACATTTTTCTCTGCCAGAATATTTTTAACTTCTGCTAAAGCTCTGTCTGTTATAGTTATAGGGGCTGTTCTTACTTCTGTTGCCATAGTTGTTTTGTTTCTAATAGATAGCAAAGTTACGCATTTCTAAAGATAAATACGTACCACTATACTTCGTTACTCTATTAACAGCGAGGCAGGCAAAATGATTTCAACTATATTAAATTAATTTTTTACGATATTTAGCGTTCTAAACCTGATATTATGGAACTGATCATAGATATTCTGAAAATTACGATTCCGGGACTTATAGTAGCTGTAGCCATGTACAAGCTAATAAAGAACCAGAATGAACGGGACTATAAACTGCGCCTGCTACAACTAAAACAAAAGAACGGCGAAGTGGTGATACCTATCCGTTTGCAGGCTTACGAACGTATTGTACTGCTGCTGGAGCGCATAACGCCAAGTAATTTACTGCTGCGCATAAGTGGTTCCGGCCACACAGCTTCCGATTACCACCGAATGTTATTGAGTGAGATACGTAACGAATTCAGCCATAACATGTCGCAGCAGATCTATATGAGTGAGCAGGGTTGGCAGCAAGTAAAACATGCCCGCGAAGAAGTAGTAAACCTTATCAACAGAACCTACCAGGAAATGCCGGATAAATCGAAAGGCACAGATCTGGCAAAACGTATCCTGGAATCTATCCTCGCCACAGAAACAGACCCAACTGCCCGCGCTATTAATTTCATAAAGCAGGAGATTGCACAGGTATTTTAAGGTAATGTTATAGTTTCTCTTTTGTCATCCAGACCGTCAGCTGAGGGATCATGTGTCCTATACTATTTGTCATTTCAAACAGCTTGAGAAATCTGGATTCTATAGTTTGATTTACATTTAACTTGAACCAAGCTATCCTTTCAAATCACTTCCAATGCTGGGAGCTTTAGTTACCTATCTTTTCAAAAGAGCTTTGGTGCCCTCACGGCCGGGAGGCCACGTCTTTGGGCATCGCGCTGCTGATTTGAAGCTACCCTCGTTACCTCGGGTTGGCTGCGCCACCGCAACAAATCAAAGGCGCTCAACCCAAAGACTGTGATCAATTCGATAGTAAAAGCTAAACTATAGTTCAAACCGGTAAGCTTCGAGTTTTATCGTGGCTGTAGTTCCGTAGGGACAGGTCGCGACCTGTCCGCTCTTGGTCTGTAACTATAGAACTATAAAGTCAACTATAGCTACAACAGAAAGTCCCCCTTTCGAAGGGGGCAGGGGGATGACTAACAGCAACTATAAAACTATAGCCCTAACCATAGCAAAAGCATAAATACCACGCTAAAAAAAATCCCCGGCACAGATCATTTACACCTGCACCGGGGATTTTTAATATCAAACTATAGTTTAACCGTTTATTTCGGCAAGCTGGGAGGCTATTATTTTCTGATAGAAGGCTTCATAAAGCGGAACGATCTTTTCCACATCAAATTCGTGGGCCCGGGCTAATGCATTGGCTTTAAAAGTTGGCAGGCGTTCATCATCCAGCACATAAAGGGCATTCTTAACCATACTTTCCACGTCGCCAACCGAGCTTACAAAACCGGTAACGCCATTCATGTTAAGTTCCGGAATACCACCGGCATCTGTCGAGATAACAGGTACTTCGCAGGCCATGGCTTCGAGCGCTGCCAAACCAAAACTTTCCTTTTCAGATGGCATCAGGAATAGGTCGGCGATAGACAATACTTCTTCAACGGCTTCCAGTTTACCTAAAAATCGCACGTCGTGGTAAATGCCCAGGTCACGGCAAAGCTTTTCCATTTTAGGGCGCTCTGGGCCGTCACCTACCAGCAAAAGTTTACTCGGTATATGCTCATGCACTTTATTGAAGATCTCGATCACATCTTCCACGCGTTTTACCGACCGGAAGTTTGACGTATGTACTAACAGCTTTTCGTCGTTAGGGCTGATAGCTGTGCGGAAATGCTCTTTCTTCTGGCGGCGGAACTTCTCGAGGTTTATAAAGTTTGGAATAACTTCAATGTCACGCTCAATCTGAAAAAACTCATATGTTTCGGTGCGCAGGCTTTCCGATACAGCAGTTACACCATCAGACTGGTTGATACTGAACGTTACCACCGGCTCAAAAGAAGCATCCTTTCCAACCAATGTAATATCTGTACCGTGTAGCGTAGTAATTACCGGGATATTTATACCCTTTGTTTTGAGTATCTGTTTGGCCATATAAGCTGCCGAGGCGTGCGGAATGGCGTAATGTACGTGCAACAGATCCAGCTTTTCGAACTGAACGATATCAACCATTTTACTGGATAAAGCCAGCTCGTAAGGCGGATACTGGAACAGAGGATATGATGGAATATATACTTCGTGATAGAATAGGTTCTCGTTAAAGAAATCGAGGCGGGCAGGCTGGCTATAGGTGATAAAATGGACCTGGTGACCCTTAAGTGCCAATGCTTTACCAAGTTCTGTAGCTACTACGCCACTACCGCCAAAGGTAGGATAACAGACAATGCCGATCTTCATAGTTGTTTTAAATATGCTGTAAACAACAAGTGCAGCAAACTTTTGTTGCTGCACCTGCCAAATTACGGATAATATTTATGTTTTCGGTATGATTGATTTATAGATCACATCATGTATACGGGTTCTGATGTTATACTTCACCAGTTTGGTATTGCCTGCATCCGGGAAAACCCTGTTAGACAGGAAGATATAGATCAGGTTGTTTTCCGGATCAACCCATGCGGCTGTGCCCGTAAAACCAGTGTGCCCATACGTACCAGGTGATGCCAGATTAGATGTCGGTCCATTGCCATCTGGTGCCGGTTTGTCCCAGCCAAGCCCACGACGGCTGTTCTTGTATTGCTTTTTGGCAAATTCGGTTACCACATCGGTCGTGAAGAACTTATGACCGCCATATTCACCTTTCTGCAGGTTCATCTGCATTAGCTTGGCCAGGTCGTTAGCGTTAGAGAATAAGCCGGCATGGCCACCCACACCACCTAGCATAGCAGCTCCCTGGTCGTGTACTGTTCCCCAAACCAACGTTTTACGGAAATAATTGTCATCCTCGGTAGGAGCAATAACTTCGCGAGAGTGTTTTAAAAGCGGGTTATAAGTTAGCGTACTCATGCCCAGCGGCGCATACAGGTTCTGCTCCAGGAATTCATCAATCGGCTGGTTAAGCATGTGCTCCGCCATTCGTTTCATGATATAAAAACCAAGGTCGCTGTACTTATATTCGTAACCTTTTACCTCCTTTTTCTTTGGCAGCAACTTCGAGTTCACAGTCCAGGTCCAGAGCGAATCTTCCATCGATTTGATAGAGTAGATACCTGGTGTTACTTCGTTAGGGAACACATCGGTCTGGGAGCTGGCGTAATATACCTGTGCTAAGGTGCGGTTATCCATGGTTTTCTGCCAGTGCGGTAAGGTAGCCTGCAAGCCAGCCTGGTGCGTCAGAATGTCACGTAGTATAAGGTTTTCTTTGTTTGTGCCTTTCAGCTCAGGTAGGTAAGTGGATATCTTACCATCCATATCGATCTTGCCCTGGTCTTTCAGGAACATAACGGCCTGCAACGTGGCTGCTACTTTTGTTATAGAGGCGATGTCATAAACCGTGTTGCTGGTTACAGGCTTTTCTTTGTCGTAGGTATAGTGTCCGTAAGATTTATTGAAAACCACAGTTCCATCTTTCACCACCATTACCTGTGCACCGGGTGTAGCGGCATAAGCAATTGCTTCCAGGGCGATGTTGTCGATTTGCGCCAATACTTTAGAATCCATGCCTACACTCTCCGGAACACCATATTTCAGGCGGCCTAAAGAAGTCGTAGCTATACCGGTACCAGATTTAAATTTAGGAGATGCCGTAACCGGAAGCTTGCCTTTTGCAGCACGTGCACCAAACAGGGCCTGCGCCATCAGCGACTGCGAAACCGGGTTATCTTCGTAGCCAACGGTCAGCCAGTTCGCATTCTCAAAGAATTTTAAACTATAAGCATTGCCCATCACCGTCACGATCACTTTCTTATCGGTGCGGTCCTGCAGGTATTGTATAAAAGCGCGTGTTCCTAAACCAATTCCGAAATCTTTGGCAGGCGTGCTGTTCATGTTGTGTATGCTTACAAGCACTACATCATGGCCTTCCAGTTGCGGAATAATGTTAGTAAAGGCTGAGTCCGGAGCAAAGCGGTCTGATATAGAGAATTTAGATACAGGCGCATAGTTGCCCAGTATTTCCTGGAACTTGTTATCCGGAGCCACACCCACAGCCACCGAAGCTATGCTCAGCGTATCGAGGTTACGGAAAGGGATCAGGTTATTTTTGTTAGCTACTATGGTTACAGCCTGCTCGTATAGTTGTTCCTGTACCACACCTGCCAGTGGGCGCGCCATATCCTGTTTCAGGTTGGCAAGCTGCACCGGCTTATAGTTGTTAAGGCCTACCCAGTATTTGGCGTGCAATATTTTACGCACACGCTGGTATAGTTCCGTTGTGTCGATCTGGCCTGCGGCTATAGCGCCTTTTATCTTATCTATAGCAGTAGGTACATCTTCCGGGAAAAGCAATACGTCGTTACCAGCCATCAATGCTCTCAGGTCTACTTCGCCTGGTTTATAGTAATTGGCAACGCCTTTCATGTTCAGGGCATCAGTAAACACCAGCCCCTTATATTTCATTTTTTCTTTTAGCAGGCCCGTTACAAGTGGCTTAGACAGCGTAGTTGCAAGGTTTTTGGTGCTATCGATCTTCGGTATATAAAGGTGCGCCACCATTACGCCCATAACGCCAGCTTCGAATGATTTCTTAAAAGGATATAGTTCTACCTCGGTCAGGCGCTTCATGTCGTGCTTGATGACAGGCAGGGCCAGGTGCGAGTCAGTATCAGTGTCGCCGTGGCCCGGGAAGTGTTTGGCAACAGCCATTACGCCGTGGTCCTGCAAACCTTTAATGTAGGCAATACCACGTTTGGTCACCTCTTCTTTCGACTCACCAAAAGAACGGTTACCAATTACCGGGTTAGCAGCATTTACGTTTACATCCAGTACCGGCGAAAAACTTACGTTCACACCTAGGCGCTTCATCTTCAGGGCAATTTCGCGACCCATCATATACACGTATTTCTCGTCGTTCATGGCGCCCAGCGTCATCTGGCGGGCAAAGTGTGTGCTACTGTCCAGGCGCATGCTCAGGCCCCATTCGGCATCCATAGCAATCAGCATCGGTACTTTGGCTTCGCCCTGGAAGCGGTTATTCAGGCGGGCCTGGCGCTCTGGCCCACCCTGCATGAACATAAGGCCGCCAATGCCATAGCGGGCTACTAGGGTATCAATTTCGCGGAAGTGTTTTTCTTTTTTATTGGAGTAGGCGGCAACCATAAAAAGCTGCCCGATACGCTGGTCAGGTGACATGGAATTGAAGACGCTGTCTACCCAGTTTCGCTCTTTTACGCCCACCACAATCTCTTCTGATGGCGATAACGACATCAGAGGGCCCATCCCGAGGAAAATAAGTATAAACAATCCTAAACTAAAACTCTTCAACATCCTATGCAGGTATTATATAATTGGAACAAGTCGAAATTAAGCCTATTTTTGCAAAAGGCGGTTACGGGAAACGGTAGTTAATCCGGCGAGATTAAAATGATCTCAGAAGGCTACCCGAAAGCTCAAAAGGAACCGAGTGGGCGGCTTAACTTTGCGGTAGCGCAGAAGTTTGATATTAGCCGATGCCTTTCTTCGTTAACGACCCTCAACCCCGAATCCGTACATGCTAATATTGCAAATTTAAGGATAAAAGCAATCGGTAGCTTATAAGTTTCCGAATGCCTTTTCTTAATCGGTCTGTAAATTAGTAATAAATTTTAATCAGAATTAGTTCTGTTTTCACAAATTAGTAAAAGTCAAAAATCCGGCCGTTTTTTAGAAATACCGGATTTAGTGCAAATCGTTTGATTTAATTAGCCAGATACCGGATGCCCGATATTATAAATTTACTGCCAGACTACTTAGCAAACCAGATCGCTGCCGGTGAGGTGGTGCAAAGGCCGGCTTCTGTGGTAAAGGAATTGCTGGAGAACGCCATTGATGCAAAGGCGACCAGTGTGCAGCTTATCGTGAAGGAGGCAGGCAAGCAACTGATACAGGTAGTGGATAACGGCATAGGCATGAGCGAGACAGATGCCCGTATGTGCTTTGAGCGCCATGCCACGTCTAAAATAAAGAGTACCGAAGACCTGTTCCGTATCCGGACAATGGGTTTCCGGGGCGAAGCAATGGCATCTATAGGTGCGATAGCGCAGGTAGAGATGAAAACCAAGCCACATGGCGCCGATGCCGGAACAAGGCTTTTAGTAGAAGGGTCGGCAGTTGTTACCCAGGAGCCGGTTGTGTCGCCATCAGGTACAAGTATAGCCGTTAAGAACCTGTTCTATAACGTGCCGGCCAGACGTAATTTTCTGAAGACCAATGCGGTAGAAATGCGCCATATACTGGATGAGTTTCAGCGTGTAGCCCTGGCATACCCGGAAATTGCTTTTTCGCTTTATCATAACGATGTGGAGGTATTTAACCTGCCATCGGCTAAGCTGAGCCAGCGCATTATCGGTATTTTCGGGAGCAACTATAAAGAGCAAATGGCCCTTTGCGATGAAGAGACGCCGTTTTTGAGTGTACGTGGCTACATAGGTAAGCCCGAGTTTGCCCGCAAAACACGCGGTGAGCAGTTCTTTTTTGTTAACAACCGCTTTATTAAAAGTGGCTACCTGAACCATGCTGTCATGACGGCATTTGAAGGGTTGTTACCAAAAGAGAGTTACCCTTTCTACGTGCTCTTTATTGATATTGAGCCTGATAAGATCGATATAAACGTACACCCGACCAAAACCGAGATCAAGTTTGACGACGAAAAAACGGTGTATGCTATAGTTCATTCGGCTGTTCGTAAGTCGTTGGGCACGCACAACATTGCCCCGTCTTTGGATTTTGAAGGAGACGTGAACTTTGCACCTTTACAGCCAATTCGTATTCAGCAGAATGAGGAAGCTTTTGAACAGGAGCGAACAACAACTGCTTATTCCTCGGGTTTCTCGAATCCATCTTCAGCTCCGAAACGAATGAGCTCTGCCGGGTGGGAGCAACTGTACGAACCAATCCGCAACCAGCCAACCGGCGAAGAACGTATTTCGTCGTCGGCAAGCACGAGCCTGCTGGATGATGCTTTTGCTGATAGTCCGGCCACTTCCAACAAAACGCTGCAGGTACATCAGAAATACCTGTTAGTTCAAGTAAAATCCGGGATAATGGTAATTGACCAACATGCAGCCCAGGAGCGGATATTGTATGAAAAGTACGTGGCGTCGCTGCAGAAGAAAGCTGTGATCTCGCAGGCATTGTTGTTTCCGCAAACTATAGATCTGTCGCCAACCGATGCTGCGCTGGTTAAAGAACTGAAAGCCGAGTTCCTGGAACTGGGATTCCAGTTCGAGGATTTTGGTGGTAACACGATCATCCTGAATGCGATACCTGCCGATGTGCAGGCGGCTAATGAAAAGGAATTGCTGGAAGAACTGGTAGAGCAGTACAAAAACAATATGGCCACCCTGAAGTTAGACAGAAGGGAAAACCTGGCGCGCGCGATGGCTAAACGACTGGCAAGCCGCCTGCAAACGCGTATGTCGGAACTGGAAATGAACTCGTTGGTAGATAAATTATTTGCCTGCCAGGTGCCAAACTATACGCCAGCCGGACAGAAAACACTTGTGATCATGGAACTGAACCAGTTGCACGAGCTTTTCCAGAAGAATTAATTGTTGAATTGTTGCTTGCTTTTTTCGGACTGAGCACCAACTATAGTATAGATTTCAGGCTGTTTACGTAAGCTGCATTTATACTTCAAACGAAATAAAACATGTTCAATATATCTCCTATGGTCAGGAATCTCCTGATCATAAATGTGGTGGTCTTTATACTTCAGGGTAATATTTTTGATGCCCGGCAGTTTGCGCTTTACCACTTCGGGTCTGATTACTTTAACCCAATTCAGTTCCTTACACATATGTTTCTGCATGGTGGCTGGGGCCACCTGTTTAGTAATATGTTCAGTTTATTTATTTTCGGGCCCATGCTGGAGCGTTTCTGGGGTTCGCAACGATTCCTGGCTTTTTACCTGATAACCGGTTTGGGTGCAAGTGTGCTTTACTCTGGTGTGCGTGCCTATGAGCTGCACGAATTGCGCGAGAACACTATAGCTTATGTTGAGAATCCGAGCCCGGTTGCGTTCAACAACTATATGGATGAGCATTATCGTGAGGGTTCAGGTCGCGAGCTTGCCGTCATGATGAAGCGTAACCCGGACATTCCGGAATATACAGAACAAAGCAAGTCTACAGTAAGAGAAGTATACGATGCTATTTTTAACAGCCCTATGTTGGGTGCTTCCGGCGCGGTATTTGGTATCTTGATGGCCTTTGGTATGCTCTTCCCGAACCTGGAATTGATGCTGTTGTTTATCCCGTTCCCTATAAAGGCGAAGTATTTTGTACTACTGTATGGAGCTTACGAACTATACACCGGGTTTAACCGCGTAGCCGGCGATAATGTGGCCCATTTTGCGCACCTTGGCGGAATGTTGTTTGCGTACATACTTATTAAAATGTGGCAGCGAAACGATTACCGCAAGTATTAAGTATAGATACCCTGCGACACAAACTATAGTCCTTACTTGTTCCTTCGAATTGATAAGAAAACTGAAAATACCCGTGTCACCTAAAGCCTCTTTCCGAGCATCTAAAACATGAGTATACTTCAAGATATAAAAGACGCTTTCCGGCAGCCCAACAACACACTCAAACAGCTGATCCTGATCAATGTGATCGTGTTTGTTGTGTTGATCGTGATGCGCCTGTTGCTCACATTTACGGTAGGGCCGGGTGCATATAACTACCTGATGAGCTTCATAGCTCTGCATTCAGACATGGGCACCTTTATTACCCGCCCCTGGACGCTGATCACATATTTCTTTACGCACCAGGGCTTTCTGCACATCATCTTTAACATGCTGAACCTGTACTGGTTCGGGCAACTGATACGCGAGTACCTGGGTGATAGAAAACTTCTGAGTTTATATGTGATCGGTGGTATTGCCGGTGGCGTGCTGTATATGTTGAGCTATAACTTTATTCCTTACTTTGAGGATCGCGCTGCCAGTTCTGTGATGATCGGGGCTTCGGCAAGTGTGCTGGCTATAGTTGTAGCTGCTGCTACGTTACTTCCGAACTATACTTTCAACCTGATCCTGATCGGGCCTGTCCGTATTAAATACATTGCGCTGTTCCTGGTTATACTTTCTATTTCCGGCGCGGTTGGCGATAATGCAGGCGGTAACATTGCCCACCTGGGAGGCGCTTTAATTGGCTGGTTATTTATAAAGCAACTTCAGCGTGGCAACGACATGGGGCGTCCGATGCATGCCTTCTTCGATTTCATAACCGGCCTGTTCAAACGAAGACCGAAACTAAAAGTAACCCACCGCCGCACTACCACCTTTACAGGTAAAGCAAACGGCAGCACTACAACCGTAGCCGGCAAACCAAGCCAGAAAGAGATCGACCTTATACTGGATAAAATTTCCAGCTCTGGCTACGAAAGCCTTTCCAAAGAAGAGAAACAGAAGTTGTTTCAGGCAAGCCAGAAGGAGTAGAGAAGCTATAATTCTATAGTTTCGTTACTGTCATCCCGAGCGTTAGCCGAGGGGTCTTATGTGTCCTATCCCATTTGTCATTTCGAACAGCGTGAGAAATCTATCTCAGCTTATAGTTGATATTCTTTCCACCTTGAACCAAGCTATAGTTTCAAACCACTCTTCATCCTGGGAGCTTTAGTTACCCATAGTTTCATTTTTGGCTTTGGTGCCCTCACGGCCGGGAGGCCCCGTCTTCGGGCATCGCGCTGCTGATTTGAAGCTACCCTCGTTACCTCGGGTTGGCTGCGCCACCGCAACAAATCAAAGGCGCTCAACCCAAAGACTGCGATCTTTCTCATAGTTATAGTTTGTCTATAGTTTGAACTGGTAAGCTTCGAGTTTTATCAGCAACATATTTCTGTAGGGACAGGTCGCGACCTGTCCGCTCGACAGGCTGTAACTATAGCACTATAGTTTGAAAATTGGCAAAGGACAGAAAGTCCCCCTTTGAAGGGGGCAGGGGGATGACAAACGACAACCATAAAACTATAAATCAAACTAAAGCATCAGCAGAAATTCCCCTCTCGGGAGGGGCAGGGGTGGGTTTACTCCCCGCTATGCACAAGAGAGAGTAATTAGACCGCAGCAACTATAAACCGACACATTCAACCTGATATCGAGTCAACAGTAGGATTATATGCTGATTTTTTCTACCTTATAATCCAATTCATAAACAAACTTAAACCTCTATGAAATACATCCTTTCAGGTGTCACTTTACTGCTGGCTCTCATCTCGGGAAATGCTGTTGCGCAGGGCAATGTTGAAGATAATAAGATAATGAGTCGGTTAAATACAGGTGAGTATGCCGGACCTTATTTTGCTAATGACCAGAATAATCCGTTGGTTTTACTGACGGACGGTGATAACACTTTTAAAATTGGGAAATCATCGTTGCTGAATGAGATAGAGGAAAGCTGGATTGAAAATATGGAGGTGTTAAAAGGCGCAAAAGCTACGCAGCTGTATGGCAACGAAGGTGCTAATGGTGTTGTCATCATCACGCTGAAAGAAGGAGTGGAGGCTACAAAACTATACCTGGATAGGGTAAAGAAAGAGCAAAGCGAACAGTAATTCTCATTCTAAAGAAAGATTATAAACAAAAACGCCGCTCCTTTTCAGAAGCGGCGTTTTTGTTATCAATAAGTAATTTTATACTTAAGCTTTTGCAGCGTTGATGTTGTCAAGCGCTTCCATTACTTCTTTCACGTGTCCGCGAGAGGTTTCAAGCAGTTGCTTCTCGTCTTCGTTCAGTTGCAGTTCGATGATCTTCTCGATACCGTTCTTGCCAAGTATAACTGGTACACCTAAGTATACGCCATCAATACCGTACTCACCTTCAAGCTTCACGCAAACCGGGAATACACGACGCTGGTCACGAACGATAGCTTCAACCATCTGGGCAGCTGCTGAACCCGGCGCATACCAGGCAGAAGTTCCCATTAGTTTAACAAGCTCGCCGCCACCGTTCTTAGTGCGCTCAACTATAGCATTCAGTTCCTCTTCACCGATCAGCTCCGTTACCGGGATACCACCAACTGTAGTGTAACGCGGAAGCGGAACCATAGTATCGCCATGGCCACCCATTAATACCGCCTGGATATCTTTTGGAGATACGTTCAGGGCCTCAGCAAGGAATGCTCTGTAACGGGCTGTGTCCAGGATACCAGCCATTCCCATTACGCGTGTGCGTGGCAGCTTAGACGTAATGTGTGCAGCGTAAGTCATTACATCAAGTGGGTTAGATACCACAATGATGATAGCATCCGGAGAGTGCTTTACAATATTTTCAGTTACTGACTGCACAATGCCTGCGTTTGTAGAGATCAGGTCATCACGCGTCATGCCTGGCTTACGTGGCAAACCAGACGTGATAACTACAACATCAGAACCAGCAGTTTTGCTGTAATCGTTAGTTACGCCAACAGTGCGTGTGTCGTAAAGGTTGATAGGGGCTTTCTGCCAGATATCAAGCGCTTTGCCCTCAGCAAAACCTTCTTTAATATCCACTAAAACTACTTCGTTCGCGATTTCGCGGTAAGCAAGCACATCAGCGCATGTAGCACCTACGTTACCAGCTCCAACTACAGTTACTTTCATTATCGGATATACTTTATGTTAGTTTGAGAATTCGGTTAACTCCCGTAAAATTAGAAAAATCTATTATTAAAAGCGTGACTTTAAGACAAAAGACTATGCGACAAAGGACAAAAGATTTTTTACACATAATTCAGTCCATTGTCTTTCGTCAAAATCTTCTTTTTCGCGCAGCCTAAGGCTTTGCCTGCAGACTTATCTCCACCACTTTCTCGGTCTTGTCTGTTACCTTAAACCTGTTATCCAGGCGCTGGTTCACGATCCAGGCTATCGACTGGTCGGATACTAATACTAGGGTTTGAGATTTAAGGTTGGCCGGTACTTTTTTGTCGATCAGGAAATCGCTGATCTTTTTCTTGCCGTTCATGCCCAGTGGTACAAACCAGTCGCCTTCCTGCCAGCTTCGCAGTTTCAGCGGAAACCTGAGTTGCCCGGCATCCAGGGCTGCTACAAAGGGTTTGGTATTCAGTTTATAGTTGGCGGCATCAACATACTTAATGTTAAAGGTAAAATTACCGGCATCTATAGTTGTGTCGCCTTCCTGAATAAGTATACTTCCGAAACTGCTCAGGTTGCGGGGGGTAATAACCAGTTGGTCGCGGTCTTTTACCAAAGTGTGCGTAGGCGAATCGAATTGCTTTCCTGAAATACCATCCAGCGCATCCACCAACTCCAGCACCACACTATAACTATAGTTGAACGGGCGAAGCAGTTCGTGCAGCACCACCGGTGTTCCGGTAGCGTTCTGCAGGGGCACCAGCGAAATATACCAGGCGTTCTCTGCTTCTTTTACGCTCTCCTGTTTTAACCTGTCTATATAAGCAGCAACTATAGCTTCGGCGTGGCTTACGCGCTCGGCAGTCTGCTGCATGGTTTCTTCCAGACTTGGGTTTATCTCCTTCAGGACAGGGATAACCTCGTGGCGGATCTTGTTGCGCTGATATTTGGTCGTTTCGTTCGATGCATCCTCGCGCCAGATCAGTTTGCGTTCTGTTACCAGTTCAAAAATATCGTCTTTGGTAACCGAGAGCATCGGGCGGATGATGTAGCCGTTTTTAGGTGGAATGCCGTGCAGGCCCGCAATGCCGGTGCCTTTGGTAAGGTGCAGCAATATGGTTTCGGTTGTGTCGTTGCTATGGTGGGCAGTGGCAATGTAGTCGTAACCTTCCTGCTGCCTTACCTGCTCAAACCACTGGTAGCGCAGGGTGCGGGCAGCCATTTGTATCGAAAGTTTTTCCTGTTCCGCAAAAGCTCTGGTGTTAAAGTTTTCGGTAAAGAAAGGTACATCGTATTTCTTGGCCAGCTTTTTGACGAATACCTGGTCAGCTTCTGTGTCTTCGGCACGTAACCCGAAATTGCAGTGTGCTATGGCAAAATCATATTTGAGTTTATGCAAAACTTCGCAGAGCACCACCGAGTCTATTCCGCCGCTTACAGCTGCTAATATTTTACTCTCTGGCTGGCAAAGCGTATGAGCTTGTATAAAATCTGAAACTTTCTGTAGCATAAGCAGCGGCTGGTAAATTTTTCCTAATTTTGATGTATAGTTTGGACAAAAGACTACCGGATGAAGGATAAAAGAAAATTCCTTTATTAAAAATGTCTTTGATCCTTTGTCTGAGATCTAATGAAGTATACAAAATTACTGTTTTCTATTGTCTTTACCTTCCTGGCGCTGACAGTTTTCGGGCAACAGCCCCTTAAACGTGCACCTGGTACACCAAAACAACCGCCGGTAAAGCAGCAGCCAATCAGGGAACAGCAAATACCTGCCCGCCAGCAGCCTGCAACGCAGCAGCAAAATGGTAAGGTTGAGCTGCTCGGGGCTGATAACCTTGTTGGTTCTCTGGTGAACGGACGCCGGGTAGATAAACTGATAGGAAATGTACGTTTTAAACAACGCGATACGTACCTGTATGCTGACTCTGTGTACCAGTATGGCGGTAATACGCAGGTGCTGGAAGCCTTTAGTAATGTGCGTATTACACAGGGCGATACCCTAACTATAACCGGGGATCATGCCACTTACGATGGCACAAAACGAACAGCCCGCATTACCGGAAACGTGGTGATGCAGGACCCGCGCATGAACCTCACCACGCCAAGCCTGGACTATAACCTGAATACCAAAACGGCAGTCTACACCGAAGGAGGTATATTAATTGATCCCGAGAATAGACTGGAAAGTCGCCGTGGTTCTTATAATACCAACACCAAAGAATTTACCTTTCAGCAGAATGTTAAAGTTACCACCGCAGACTATAACATTACCGCCGAAAACATGCGCTACAATACCCAGAGCAAGATAGTTTACTTCCTGGGACCAACTGTAATTAAGGGTCAACGCGGAGACCTGTACGCTGAGCAAGGGAATTATAACACGCTTACCAAGGTCTCTAACTTCGGTAAAAACGCTTACATTCTTACCCCTGAGTACAGGTTAGGTGGCGACGAACTATACTATGACCAGAATACAGGATATGGCATAGCCCGCAAAAATGTATCGCTCAGGTCTTTGAAAGATGATGTAACGATACGTGGGCAGGTGGGCCGATACTGGCGCGACAGGGGCGTGGCAAAAGTTTCTGGTAGTCCTGTCATGGAAACCATCATGAAAAATGATACCCTTTACTTGTCTGCTGACTCGCTTATATCGAAAGAAGCACAGGGGCCGGGTACTAAAAGTATGCTGTTTGCTTATAACAATGTAAAGATATTTAAGCCGGACCTGCAGGGTAAATGCGACTCGCTCAGTTTTAACCGCACCGATTCTGTGATGCACATGAATGTGAAGCCGGTGCTCTGGAGCGAAAATAACCAGCTGGTTGCAGATACCATTCATATTTACCTCCGCAACAAGACTATTGACCGCATGTACATGTACAGCAACGCGTTCATGGCATCCGAAGATACCCTGAAGAACTATAACCAGGTGAAAGGGCGCAACATGGTAGCATTTTTTACCGACGGCGACCTGAAACGTGTTAACGTGAACGGAAACGGGGAAAGCATTTACTTTGCTTTGGAAGGTGATACCACGCTTACCGGCATGAACAAAGCTATCTGCAGTAACATGGTATTAAAGTTTGCAGAAAATAAACTCGACAGGATCTCGTTCCTCGTAAATCCGGATGCCAGTTTTATACCGCCACACGAGCTGAATGATACAGAAAAACAGCTGGAAGGTTTTACCTGGTACCAGGAACTACGGCCAAGCAAGCCGCAGATATTTGCACCAAGGGCAGCTGTAGCTCCTAAAAAGGCATCCGGTAATCAGAAGAAGACCAAAAAGCAAACAAAAGCGCAGCAAAAGAAACGCGAAATGCCTGCTAAAAGACAAACCAACCCAAGGCAGGGAAGAGGTTTGCAAAAACAATAGGCAGCCTTACGCAGGTTTATTCAGGTTAGCCCGATTCATAGTTGTAAATCATATGGATATTGTATAATTTTGCCCGTTCATGAAGAGAAGACTTTCCCATATCGTTGTGCTTTTAGCCCTGTTGCTTACGGCTGCCAGCTGTAGCAACTATCAGAAGCTGTTGAAAAGCAACGATGTACAGCAAAAGTACACTGCCGCTGTTAAGTATTACGAAAAAGGTGATTACTACCGCGCCAGTGAGTTATTGGATGCTGTTGCACCTTTGCTTACAGGTACCGAGCAGGCCGAAGATGCCCTTTTTTACCAGGCGAGCGCAAACTATGAGCTAGGCAATTACCTGCTTAGCGAAACGTATTTCCGTAACTTTTATACTACTTACCCGCGTAGCCCGAAAGCCGAAAAGGCCATGTTTATGCAGGTAAAGTCGTCGTATAACCAGTCTCCGGATTTTGAGCAGGACCAGGCAAGTACTTTAATAGCCATGGAGTCGGTTCAGGAATTTATGATTCGCTACCCGGAAAGTGAGTACACCGAAGAGGCCAGCCAGATACTGGAAAACCTGAGCATCAAACTTGACAAGAAAGCTTTCGACAGCGCGAAACTATACTATAAAATAAAGTACTTTAAAGCGGCTGTTGTAGCACTTGATAACTTCCTGAAAGAATATCCGTCTTCGCCTTACGCTGAAGAAGCCGCTTACATGAAGATCGAGTCGCAGTACGAGTTCGCGAAGGAAAGTGTGCCGGCAAAGCAGGAAGAACGTTATTACGAAGTGGTAGATTTTTACCAGAGCTTCGCAGACCAGTATCCTGAAAGTGAGTTTATGCGTAGTGCCAACCAGATCTACGACAACACGCTGGCTGAACTCGAAAGAATCAAAACAGAAAAATCAACTCAAGCAAATTCTTAAGTAACTATACATATGGCATCAGTTCCATCATCAATCGTAACACGCAACATGGCCGACTTCGCAGAGCAGACCGGCAACGTATATATGTCTGTGTCAGTTATCTCTAAAAGAGCTAACCAGATATCTGTGAAGCTGAAAGAGGAGTTGAACTCTAAGCTTGCTGAGTTTGCTACAACTGTAGATAACCTGGAAGAAGTGTTCGAGAACCGTGAGCAGATCGAGATCTCTAAATACTATGAGCGTATGCCAAAGCCAACCAGCCTTGCTATTGAGGAGTTCCTGGAAGGTAAAGTATACCTGCGTAATCCAGAGGATGAAGAAATGACAGAAGAAACGCTGTAATAGCGGCTCATGCTCCGGCATAAAAAAATAATACTGGGAGTTTGCGGAAGTATAGCTGCTTATAAAGCGGCTCTGCTGGTTCGCCAACTCGTAAAAGCAGAAGCAGAAGTACAGGTGATCCTGACCACTTCTGCTTCTGAGTTTATAACCCCGCTCACACTGGCCACGCTCTCTAAACGGCCCGTGCTCACCCAATTTGTCAGGGATGAAGGCGGCCTCTGGAATAACCACGTAGACCTTGGCCTTTGGGCCGATGCTATAGTTGTAGCCCCGGCAAGTGCCAATACCGTTGCCAAAATGGCCAACGGCTTCTGCGACAACCTGCTTACAGCCACCTACTTATCGGCGCGTTGCCCGGTGTTTGTTGCCCCGGCCATGGACCTTGATATGTACCAGCACCCATCTGTGCAAAGTAACTTTACAAAGCTGCGCGGCTATGGCAACTATATTATAGAAGCCGGTTTCGGCGAACTGGCAAGCGGACTGATAGGGCAGGGAAGATTAGCTGAGCCCGAAGAAATAATGGAGGTACTTCAGAACTTTTTTGCCCGTGAAGGAAAGATCGTTTAAAGGCAAGACCGTACTGCTGACCGCAGGCCCTACCTACGAAGCTATAGATCCGGTACGTTTTATCGGGAATCATTCGACAGGCAAAATGGGCTTTGCCATTGCTGAGGAATTTGCCGCGAAAGGAGCCGATGTTATTTTGGTTTCAGGCCCGACAAACCAGAAAACGACTACTCCAACTATAAACGTACTACCTGTATCCTCCGCCGACGAAATGTATGCTGCCGTACAGGCACATGCCGATGCGGCGGATATTATAGTTTATGCTGCTGCCGTAGCCGACTATAAGCCGAAAGTAGTTGCGGATAAAAAAATAAAGAAAGCCGGCAACGAACTCACAATAGAACTTGTTAAGAACGTTGATATAGCAGCAGCTATGGGCAAACAGAAAAAGCCGGGCCAGTTCTCGGTTGGTTTTGCCCTGGAAACAGATAACGAAAGTGCCAACGCTGCCGAAAAGCTAAAGAAAAAAAATCTGGATATGATCGTGTTAAACTCGCTGCGTGATGAAGGCGCCGGTTTTAAGCACGATACGAATAAAATTACCATTATAGAGCCTGATAAAACAACTGCTTTTGAGTTGAAACAGAAGACCGAAGTGGCGCAGGACATTGTAAACCTTGTTTGGGAACGACTACATGGCTAAGAAACTACTTTTGCTGGTAATGCTAACTATAGCTACGCTTGGCGCGAAGGCCCAGGAATTGCTATGCGATGTAGTCGTTAACAGCGATCAGATACAGTCTACGGACAAGCAGCTGTTTACTGAAATGCAGACCCGTATAGAGGAACTACTGAATACCCAACGGTGGAGCAACCAAGCCTACGGATCAGAAGAACGCATTAAATGTCGCCTGCTGATCAACCTGACCGAAATGCCACAGATCGGTATGTTCAGAGCGAATGTGCAGGTAGTTTCGGTAAGGCCGGCCTATGGTACCGGGTATGAATCTACGCTTTTTACGTTTATAGATAAGGACTGGCTTTTTGAGTACAACAACGCCCAGTTGCTGCAGTTTTCAGACAACAACTATAGTTCTAACCTTACCTCGATGCTGGCTTTTTATGCCTACCTGATAATAGGGATGGATAATGACAGCTTTGGAAAAATGGGAGGCGGACAGGCATTTGATAAGGCAAGAAGCGTCGTAAACCTGGCAGCATCGCAGGGCACTAACTACCCGGGCTGGAAAGCTTTTGATAGTAACCGTAACCGCTACTGGATCATCGATAATCTGCAGGACCCGCAATTTGCTGGTTTTAGGGAGGGTATTTATAAAATGCATCGCCAGGGATTGGATATGATGTCCGAAAATCCGGAAAAAGCACGCAAAACAGTACTGGAAGTGTTGCAGGAAGTAAACCGCCTGAATAAGCAGAAGCCGGGTGCCGCTATAGTTCGCTCGTTCTTCGAGGCCAAGTCTGACGAGCTGCTGAATATGTTTAAAAATGCCGCCCCGGCCGATAAGCAGGCAGCCTACACCTTGCTCACCGAAACCGACCCGACCAACCGCTCAAAATACGACCAATTACTCAAGCGCTAACTTTCCTGATTTGTTCTAAATCTCGGATAAAGCGCGTATCTTCACGGAGGCATAAACTATAGTTTTGCCAAGTTAAGTACATGGGCAAACGCCAGATTCGTATTTCCGGAACCAAGCTGCAACAACATATTCTAGAGCTACTGGATCGACCAGCAGTGCAAGTGGTGTTGCGCAGCAGAGTGGTGCTGGCCGGCAAACTGTTACAGGTAAATCCTGAAACTATAACCGTGCTGGATATGCGCCGAAGCAAACACGTTTTGCCCACTGATCAGATAGAAGAAATTATTTACGACTTAGAAGCGGCCTTTTAGTGTATGCTGATAGACCTTAAAATAAAGAATTACGCCTTAATTGAGCAGCTTGAGATGCACCCGTCGCCGGTGCTGAACATAATTACCGGTGAGACCGGGGCCGGTAAATCTATTATGCTGGGGGCCATTGGCCTGTTGCTGGGCAACCGCGCAGATACCAAACTGCTCTTTAACCAGGAACAGAAATGTGTGATAGAAGGCGTTTTCGATATCTCGCAGTATAATCTGCAGGAAGTATTTTCCGCCGAAGACCTGGACTTTGATAACACTTGTATCCTGCGCCGCGAGATAAGCCCTAGTGGTAAGTCCAGAGCTTTTGTAAATGATACACCGGTAACGCTGGATGTGATTCGCAAGATAGGGGAGAACCTGATGGATGTACACTCGCAGCATGATACGTTGCAGTTAGGCGATACCAGTTATCAGCTGAACATCCTGGATATTTATGCGGGCAATACCTCCCTGGATATCTACGCCGGAAACCTGTCGTACCTGAAAGCCTACAGCGAAACCTACCGCAACTATAAAAAGCTGGAATCAGACTATAAAAAGCTGGAAGACCAGTTGGCGCAGTCGCAGAAGGAGCTTGATTACAATACGTTTTTGCTGAACGAGTTTGAAGAAGCCAACCTGCAGGCCGATGAACAGGAAAGCCTTGAAGAAGAACTGAAGCAACTCGAGAATGCAGAAGACATTAAACTGAAACTGACACAGGCCGTGCAAAGCCTTACAGAATCAGATTTTAATATTACCTCTGCTTTAAAAGATACCGCTTACCTGATTGGCCAGCTTTCTCAGTTTTCGTCTAAGTATGATGAACTGCGTACCCGGGCTGAAAGTGCCCTGATTGAACTGAACGACATTGCCGGGGAACTGGAAGATGCCGAGCGCAAGACCGAAGCCGACCCGCAACGCACCCAGGAAGTACAGGAGCGTTTGAACATGATCTATACCCTGCAGCGCAAGCACCAGGTACAAACTATAACTGAGTTGCTAATTATACAGGAAGAGCTTTCGACCAAAGTAGGCAACGTACTTAACCTGGATACAGCCATCGCCAAAACCAAAAAGGAAATGGATGCGGCGTACCAGGAAGTACTGAAAAAAGCGAAAGAACTGTCGGATCGTCGTCAGGCTTCGTTTGCCAAATTTGAGCAGGAGCTACACAACCTGGTTGCGGACCTTGGTATGCCGAATGCCCGCATCGTTATTCAGCATAAAGAAGCCCAGCCAACTGCAACTGGTACTGACGAGATAAGTATCCTGTTCAGTGCCAATAAAGGTGCACAGCCGCAAACGCTGGTTAAAGCTGCTTCGGGTGGTGAATTCTCGCGTTTGATGCTAAGTGTAAAGTATATGCTGGCTGATAAAACCGCGCTGCCAACTATAGTTTTCGATGAGATCGATACTGGTATTTCGGGTGAAGTAGCAGTAAAAGTTGGTCGTATGATGCAGCAGATGGCACAGAAACACCAGATCATTGCTATCTCGCATTTACCGCAAATTGCAGCGCAAGGCGATTACCATTACTTTGTGTATAAAGAAGACCGCGAAGACCGAACGATAAGCCGCATCAAACAGCTGAACGACGAAGAGCGCGTAAACGAGATCGCTCACATGATAGCCGGTGCCAACCCAAGTGCCAATGCGTATCAAAGTGCGAAGGAGTTGCTTTCACTGTAACAAGATATTGCTATATTGCCGCCGCATTTCGGCTATCTATAGTTTAGAAGGCGGAAATATTGAAAAGGAACAAAAAATAACTTGATAAAGACATGTCTTACAATCTTTTAAAAGGAAAAAGAGGAATCATATTCGGTGCATTGGACGAAAAGTCTATCGCCTGGAAAGTAGCAATGCGTGCGAAGGAAGAAGGAGCAGAGTTTGTATTAACAAATGCACCGCTTGCCATGCGTATGGGCGAGATCAACAAACTGGCGGAGCAATGCAACGCGCAGATCATTCCGGCTGATGCAACTTCGGTAGAAGACCTGGAGAACCTGTTCACGCAGGCGCAGGAAATACTGGGTGGCAAGATCGACTTCGTGCTGCACTCTATTGGTATGAGCCCGAACATCCGTAAAGGCAAGTCTTACGGCGACCTGAACTATGAGTGGTTCCTGAAAACGCTTGATATCTCTGCACTGTCTTTCCATAAAGTAATGCATGTTGCTGAGAAGCAGGATGCCATGAGCGAGTGGGGTTCTATAGTTGCGCTTTCTTACATTGCAGCGCAGCGCGTGTTCCCTGACTATACCGATATGTCGCAGGCGAAAGCGGTGTTGGAGTCTATTGCCCGTAATTATGGTTACCGTTTAGGTCGTAGTAAAAAGATCCGTGTAAATACCATCTCTCAGTCGCCGACTAAAACTACAGCCGGTACAGGTGTTGGTGGTTTCGATGCATTCTTCGATTATGCTGATAAAATGTCGCCGCTTGGCAACGCTCCTGCAGATGCCTGCGCCGATTACTGTGTAACGCTGTTCTCAGACCTGACCCGTTACGTAACCATGCAGAATTTAATGCACGACGGTGGTTTCTCAACGATGGGTATCTCTGAGGATATCGTGGAGATGATCTCTAAGTAATTTGAAAGTTTAAAGATGGGATGATCTGAAAATGATCTTCTCATTCTGAATTATAAAAAATGCCCGGCTAACTATAGTCGGGCATTTTTGTTTTATAGTTATTATATGCCGAAAGTTTAGCGTCAGCGTAACTTGTGGCTTTACTTGAGGCCAGTTTGTAACTGGCGTGCAAACCATAAACTATAATTTCATGTGCTTTTTCGGATTTGCAATCCGAAAGCAAAGTATCCGCGGATTTGTAATCCGCAATAGCAACGGCGATAGCAACTGAAAAAAAACAGATTACAAATCCGCAGTTAATAGGTTCCGGATTACAAATTCGGAACAGCGGTGGCTAAACTATAATTGTGTATAAAGGCAGTTACAAACTGGCCTCAAGTAAAGCCACAAGTTACCACTGCGCTCAAACTGGCGGCATGCTATAAAAAAACCGCTGCCAAACTATAGCAGCGGTTTTTTTATAGTTGGACCTCCAAATCAACTGTCCTCGCGATTAACAGAGTTGATATCGAAAGCTGGGATGCAGACAGACCAGTACTCGGTTTCTTCGTCGTAAGGGTTGGCGTAACGGATGCGGGTACCTGCTTTTATCAGTATAGTTTCACCGGCTTTCACTTCCACTTCTTCGCCGTTGATCTCAATTAATTTGCGGCCGCGGGTAACGATAGTTATCTCGTCAAAGTCCGGGGTCTGGTGTGGTTCGCTCCAGTGTGGTGGGGCTACCATGTGGGCTACACTAAACGCATCGGTGCGGGTAGAGGCATGCCCGAAATGTTCTTCTATCAGTTTGCCATCAGTGGTTGGTACTATAAATGGCTTTGTCTGCTTTATGTATTTTTTCTCGCTCATCTTTCTTAGCTGCTAACTGTAGACCTATTCTTTGGTTGGGCATTCGCCTTTAGTGTAAGACATAACGCCGGCATTATCTGCAACACAGGCATTACCATATGTTTTGTTGTCGCATCCGCAAACAGGGTCGTATTGCATGGTACAGATGGCGTCGGGGTTAATTTTTGTAGGGTCGATGCAGGCAGTTTGCTCTTCGGTGGTTTTGCAGGCATAGAAACCACCTAGGCAAAGGATGGCGAGCGTTGCTACTGATTTTTTCATAGTATAAGGTTTTGTGTAAGTATAAAAATGGTCTCAGTTACTACGGTATCTATAGTTTAGCTAACTAACCGGTAAGGTAACCGTATGTAAACTGAAGCGCGAAATTACAACTAATTGTAAAAGTATACGCCTTTAAATTCAAGTAGGAGATAGCCGGCTTGCCCGGCACCTTCGCATATACATTAAACTTCACAAAAATTAAAGATGGATAAGAACGGAAAGATCCTTTTAGCGACGCTATCAGGCATTGGTGCGGGCATTGTAGCAGGTATTTTGCTGGCCCCGGACAACGGACAAACAACACGCGACAGCGTAAAGCGCAGCCTTACAAAAGCTGGCGAAGACATGGAAAAAACCATGAAGAACTGGATGAGTAAACTAGAGAGGTCCGGCAGAACTGAGCCAGGTAGCAGCTTAGTAATGCACGGCTCCTGGGACGATGTAAAAGGACAGTTAAAGCAGAATTACGCTGAGCTTACCGACGAAGACCTGACCTATGCCGAGGGCAAAGAAGATGAGCTGTTTGGCAAACTACAGGTTAAATTAGGTAAGACAAAAGAAGACATCGTTAGCCTGATTGATAATATTCGTAAGAGCCTATAGTTGTGATAACGTACAGCAGATGCATATTTTAGTCTGTTTACATTAACTATTCGTATATTCTATACTATAGATATAACTAAATACTATATTTAGACGTTATCAAACACACATACTATATGTGTGCAAAAACTTATAAATCATAAATAAAAATACGACTATGAAGGACAATAGCGGTAAAGTAATATTAGCTCTTTTGGCAGGTGCCAGCGCTGGTGTTATTGCTGGTTTAATGATGGCCCCTGACACTGGTGAAGCTACCAGAACAAGTGTAAAAAAATGGGCAAACAAAATGAGCAAAGACCTGGAGAAAAATCTTCAGACTGGCCTGGAAGAGATCAAAAACATGAAAGCCGGTGCTATGGATAAATTCGGTGAAATGAAGTCTGGTATGTCAGGTTCTGGCACTACTACTTCAGGCACTC
This sequence comes from Pontibacter populi, assembly GCF_040278685.1. Lineage (NCBI taxonomy): Bacteria > Pseudomonadati > Bacteroidota > Cytophagia > Cytophagales > Hymenobacteraceae > Pontibacter > Pontibacter populi. The sequence goes on along the minus strand of NZ_JBEOKT010000002.1, from coordinate 161,453 downwards.
AGAAAACTGGCACAACCGGTGGCAACAGCTCTACTGGTGGTTCTACTACTGGCGGAAACGCTTAAAAGAGTAACGCTGTACAATACTATGGCTTGTGGTTTAAGCCTTCGGGCTTGCTGAGGTAACTACAGCCTTTTTTGTACTTTTATAAAGCGCCTGTTCGGTATAGAGCAGGCGCTTTGTTTTTCTGTTGCTTCTAACTTTAGGGCAAAAGCCTACGTTTATACTAAGGCAGTACTGTACTGCGTTTACTAATTTTAATTAAACTATAAACCCCATAACTATGAAAACAACCTTGGAATGCAGAACTCTGGGAGAAGATAAAACGAACTATACAAATGCCAGTGTGCGCCAGATGCGACAATCAGATCTAACAACATCTGCCAGCACCGACAGTCATACAACCGGAACTCATACAACTGGTAGTCACACAGCCCGCACACCTTATAATGACGATTGGGATAGAGATAACCTTAACTACGGAACAAGGTCTGGCAAAACCAGCAGAAAAGGTAAGTCCGTTTCTTATGAATCGAAGCGTGAAGGAGTTTCTGGTGGTAAGATAATGGCAGGCGTTATTGCAGGTGCAAGTGTAGGCGTTTTAGCTGGTATATTGCTTGCTCCTGAAAAAGGCAAAGATCTGCGCAAGCAGGTTGCTAATTCGGCATCGCGTTTAGGGGGTAAAGTAACCAAAAGCTTTAACAGTACAAAAGATAAAGTTAGCTCCTGGACAAGCAAGAGCAACTCCGAACCAGACAGGTTTAACCATTACCAAAATCTTACAAACCAGAGCAGCTCCGAAGTAAACAGCATGTACAACGATCCTGCTTTAGGACCAACTGGCGGTACTAATGCACAGCGTTGTTTGTAATAAATACTGAACTACAAAAAAGCCCCTGCTATAGTTTAGCAGGGGCTTTTGTTTTATAGTTAAACTATAGTTACTCGTCTTTTTTCTCCGGCTTCATCTGCGGGAAGAACAGCACATCCTGTATAGAATTTGAGTTGGTCATGATCATTGTTAAACGATCTATACCTACCCCCAGACCTGCAGTTGGCGGCATACCATACTCCAGTGCACGCAGGAAATCTTCGTCCAGCGCCATCGCTTCTACGTCGCCACGTTTTGCCAGTTCCAGCTGCTCTTCAAAGCGGGCACGCTGGTCAACAGGGTCGTTTAGTTCCGAGAAGGCGTTACAAATTTCTTTACCGTTACAAATTGCCTCGAAACGCTCCACTAAACCTGGCTTGCTGCGGTGCTTCTTGGCCAGCGGGCTCATTTCTACAGGGTAATCTGTGATGAAAGTTGGCTGAATCAAATATGGCTCAGCTGTTTCACCAAATATCTCATCGATGATCTTCGCTTTACCCATTGTTGGATCTACATGGATGCCCAGTTTCTGAGCAGCCTGGCGTAGTTCCGGCTCTTCCATGTTCGAGATATCGATCTTTGTAAAGTGCTCGATAGCTTCGTACATGGTGTAGCGCTTCCATGGGCGTGCAAAGTTTATCAGGTTCTCACCAACCTGAACTTCTGTTTTACCGTGCAGGGCAAGGGCAACTTTCTCTACCATTTCCTCTACCAGCTCCATCATCCAGTTGTAGTCTTTGTAGGTAACGTAAAGCTCCATTACCGTAAACTCCGGGTTATGGAAACGGCTCATACCTTCGTTACGGAAGTCTTTAGCGAACTCGTACACACCATCAAAGCCACCAACTATAAGGCGCTTCAGGTATAGCTCGTTGGCAATACGCAGGTACAGCGTCATGTCCAGGGTGTTGTGGTGCGTTTTAAACGGACGGGCCGCCGCGCCACCATGTATAGGCTGAAGGATTGGCGTTTCTACTTCCAGGTAACCTTTGTCGCCTAAGAAATTACGCATGGTGCTAACCAGCTGCGAACGCTTCTTGAAAGTGTCGCGCACATGTGGGTTCACGATCAGGTCAACATAGCGCTGGCGGTAACGCAATTCAGGGTCGCTGAAGGCATCGTAAACATGCTCCACGCCATTCTCGTCAACCTCGCGCTTAACTATAGGCAGCGGGCGTAGCGATTTTGTAAGAACTGTAAGCTCGGTAACGTGAACAGAAATCTCGCCTACCTGGGTTACGAACGCGTAGCCTTTGATACCGATAAAGTCACCGATGTCGAGCATTTTCTTGAACACAGTGTTGTACATGTCCTTGTTCTCACCTGGTGCAATGTCGTCTCTGGATACATAGATCTGGATACGGCCTGTGCTGTCCATCAGCTCGGCGAAAGATGCTTTACCCATAATGCGGCGGCTCATTAAGCGGCCGGCCAGCGTTACTTCCTGGTAGTTGTTCTTCTCCTTATCGAAATTCTCCTTTATCTCCTTGGCAGTAGCCGTAACGTCAAATGTTTCAGATGGATAGGGATTGATGCCCATTTTCTCCAGCTCTTCGCGCTCATGGCGGCGGCGCAGTTCCTGTTCGCTTAGTTGCATGCGATTTTATACTAAAAGTGATGTCTCAAAATCAAGCTGCAAAATTAAGGAATAAATGTGAGAGTTTGGGAGTTTAGGAGTTAGAGAGTTTAGGAGTTGAGAAGGTTAAAAAGTTTGAAAGTTTTAATCAGGATTTAAGGAAAGTGTATTGCGTCTCTACATTAGCATTAATTCTTCTCAACGATAGTTCAGCAACTATAGCCTGGCCCTACAATCTATAAAATCTTAAAAATCTTAGTTCTGGTCGAATAAAAAAACTCCTGCAGGTATAAACCTGCAGGAGTTCAGGGTATAAGTAAAATGGAAAAGCTTATGCTGCTGCTCCCAGTTGATAATCTTCTTCGCCGGGTAGGAGCAGGGGTTTGATCTGTTCTTTAAGCCGGGCAGCAACAAATGAGTTTTGCAGGTGCTTTGGTAATTCCTGTACAAAGGCCTCATACTGTTGTAAACCCATGGCCTGTGCCACGTAGCATTCGTGTATGCCGTTCAGGTAGCTCACAATCTCCAGCAACGACTCATGGAACAGTTTAAAGTCAATCTCAGCCTGCACAAAACGCTCTATCTCTCGGTGCGAGCTGGAAATACGCAGTCTTGCCATCAGGTCGAATAAGGTTGTATAACCAATGCGCCAAGTAAGTTGCTGCCAGTGCTGCGGGCCAAACTTCTGTAAAATTTCACCAGTCTTACTACTTCGAATAGCTGTGGCTGCATTGCCCTGTACAAACTGGCGTACGGCTTTAGCTTTCATGCGGCGTGTCGTTCTTAAAAACTGGCCGATCTGTGCCTGTGCTTCCAGTTCTTTGCCAGCTATCTGCAAACCTGGTTTATAGTGCGCCAAAGGCAAACGGTGCACATTAAAGTCATCGTAATGTCCGGAGGCATAAAAGCTGATAGCATGCGGGTATGCATTCTTAACCACTAAACGTCCGGCTTCGCGCAATACAAGGGCATCGTTATTGGTATTTACGCCACGTGTGCGCAGAAAAGCCTGCAGACCAGCAAATACTGTATAGTAAGCCTGCGGGAAAGTCCAGTGCAGTGCATTACGCATATAGGCTTCATCGCCAAGTTCTGCCGTGGCACGCAAGGCATATTCGGTACTCCAGCTGTTCAGCAGTAAGCGCTTAACGGCTTCAGTATCTTTTTCGGTAAGTTCTGGCTTAACCTCTCTAAAAAATGCGAGTTGTTCCAGCCCATTACCGCTAGTATTTTTGATATGATAATTTATCGCAAAAAAGTAGTTCAGAAACACTTGCGCAGGTATGGATTTTTGCCACTCCTGAGACTCAGGTTGCTGCTCTTCAGCGTACAATGCTACAACGTTTTCTTCTTCTCTCTCTTTCATGTATAGTAAACATTCTGGAGTCGTTAACAGTTGCAAAAAGTATAGTTTTTTAGAGTTAATTATTGAATTTAAGTTACTGTTTTTCAGGTAGTTGTGGTGTATGGGTTAGAAATTTTTAAATAGAATGTAAAGCACTGTGAATGAAGCTGAAAGCAACTATAGTTAGGTGTGTATAGTATTAAAAAGCCAACTACAAATGCATCAAAATATGGAGCTTTCCTATATCCTTAACGAGCTGGGCGAAGAGCGTGAAAAGTACTACAATGCCGTAGCGCCGCCTATAGTGCAAACCAGTAATTTTACCTGCAAAACCGTAGCCGTAATGCGGGAGATGCTGAGGCATGAGCCTGAAGTTTACTTCTATACCCGTGGCAATAACCCAACTGTAACTATACTGGAGAAGAAACTGGCGGCCCTGGAAGGAGCGGAGCATGCCATTGCATTTGGGAGTGGCATAGCGGCTGTATCGGCAGCAGTGCTTTAGCAGGTGAAGGCCGGCGACCATGTAGTTTGCGTTAAAAAACCGTACTCCTGGACCAATGCCCTGATGCGGGATTTTTTGCCAAGGTTTGGGGTAGAAGTAACGATGGTAGACGGAACAGATGCTGCCAATTATAAAAATGCGTTAAAGCCCAATACCACTCTTTTGTACCTGGAAAGCCCAAACTCTTTTACATTTGAGCTGCAGGATATTGAAGCTATAGTTGCCATTGCCAAAGCGCATAACTGCATCACTATAATAGACAACAGCTTTGCTACACCGCTCTTCCAGAACCCGATCGCGATGGGAGTGGATCTGGTGGTGCATTCATGTACAAAATACATTGGTGGGCATTCGGATGTGATGGGAGGGATTATATGTGGGAAGCGCGAAACTATAAACCGAATTTTTGAAAAGGAATATATGACATTGGGGGCTGTTCTTTCTCCGAACGATGCCTGGCTATTGATACGCGGCTTACGCACATTGCCTGTACGCATGGAACGCATAGCTGCCACCACACAAAAAGTAGTAGCCTACCTAAGCCAGCACCCCAAAGTAGAGCAAATTCTGTATCCCTTCCTGGAAACGAACCCGCAGTACGAGCTTGCAAAAAAACAACTGCGCAGCAATACCGGCCAATTTACCATAAAGCTCCGCACCGATGATATTAAGAAAGTTGACCTGTTCTGTGATAGTTTAAACCATTTCCTGATGGCGGCTTCGTGGGGTGGGCACGAGTCCTTGATCTACCCGATGGCGGCGGCTTACAATTCCACCAACTATAAATCCAGTCTTCATTTCTCGCTTGTTCGGTTCTACATCGGGCTCGAAGATGCGGATTACCTTATAAAAGACTTAGAGCAGGCCTTGACAAAAGTATAAGGAACCTTAAATATATATCATCAAACAAATATTTATAGTTTGTGCTTTTCTTATGAATGTTTTGCTTTATCTGTGAATCTTAATATTGCTATAATAATCTTACAAAACCATAACATATAGTAACTGCTTAATTATTAGATTTGTGTTATGCGTCAGCTCTACACAAACCTTAGCCTTTGTATCAGCTCAAAAACAGGGTATAGCTTTCGCATGTTCCTTCATGCAATCAATCAACCTATACAACCTTTATTATGAGTAAACATTTACAAAAGCTTTGCGCTCTTGTGCTGGTTTGCTGCGCTTATTTTAGCAGCACTACAGCTTGGGGGCAGGTAAATCTCCAGCAATCACCTTACTCGGAGAATTTTGATGGCTTAAGTGCCGGCTACCCAACCGGGTGGACAGGGCTTCGTTTTGCTGGTTCTACAGCATCTAACGTAGGGGCTTTTTTATCACCTGTTCCAACAGATGGTAGTGCAAGTTCAGGGGCAGTGTATAGTGCAGGTCTGGATACTGATAGAGCAATGGGTTCGCTTGCGTCTGGCTCTACAATACCGGCTATGGGTGCATCATTTACTAACAACACTGGCAGTACCTTAAACCAGTTGAAAATTTCAGCTGTAATGGAACAGTGGAGAAGCGGTAGCAATGCAACACAAAACGAGGTTGTAAGATTTGAGTATAGCTTAAATGCTAATGCTTTAAATGATCCGAACGCTACCTGGACTGCTAAAACAGAACTAGATCTGAATGAGATATTAACTTCAACTACTGCAGCAGCAGCTATAAATGGCAACGATGCTGCAAATAAGGCTAATATTACTGCTGATCTAACTGCTTTAAACTGGACAGCTGGAAGTACGCTATGGATTAGATGGGTTGATACGGATAATACTGGTTCAGATGGTATTTATTCTGTCGATGATTTTAAAATTGAATTTGCATCTAACAGCACGACACCAGGTATTTTTGCCCCTAGCTCCCTGAACTTAGGCGAAACACTTATTAATACCCCTAAGGTATCGGAATACACTTTTACAGTATCGAATTTAACTGCTGATGTTACTGTAACAGCCGAAGCTCCTTTCATGATCTCGAAAACGGCAGATGGTACTTTTGCTTCTGAGATCACTTATACGGCTACTGAACTGCAATCTGAAGCTAAAGTATTTGTAAAAGTTACGCCAACCACTCTCGGTTCTGTAAGCGGTAAAATTACACATACAAGTGCGGGTGCTACAACTATAGAGCTTAATGCTACTGTATTTAGCCATAGTCCTTTTACCCAGGATTTTAACTTATGTAGCGGCGAGAGTCTTACAGGCGGCTGGATGCAGTATAGCGTAACCGGTGATCAGACATGGGCATGTACTACATTTGGTACTAATGATCCAGAAACTGGTAAAATGACTGGCGCCGTGCAGATGAGCGGTTTTGCGAGTGGCAACAATGCTAACGTAGACTGGCTGATCTCTCCAAAACTTGATCTTTCGGGTTATGATATTCCTTTAGTTAATGTAAACTATAGAACGAAGTTTGCCGGCGATGCCCTTAAAGTAATGGTATCTACAAACTATACCGGCGCTGGCGATCCAACTGCTGCAACCTGGACTGAATTAGTTTCTTTGCCTGCCGACGAAGCAGATGTTTGGAAACTTCTGGAAAACGTTGGTTTGCAGAACTATAAATCAGCAAACACTTACATTGCATTTGTTTACACCTCAACTACCGAAGCAGCTCCACGCTGGACACTTGATAACTTTGAAGTAGAAGACGTAAGCAATTACCTGAACACAAGCAACCTGTTCCTTAACTTTGCAGAAACTGCTCAGGGCAGTACGTCAGCAGCACAGGAGTTTACGTTTAGCGCCGTTGGTTTTACTGAAGAGGTGATAGTAACAGCTCCTGCTAACTTCGAGCTTTCTAAAGATGGAACTACTTACACAGCTTCTTTGAATTATACAGCAACTGAAGCGGCTGCAGACAATAAAATTTATGTGCGTTTTGCTCCTGCTACTACATCATTTATCAGTAGTGGGCCTATTACTTTCAGAAGCGGTGCAACCGAAATTACCCGTGGTATGGTTTCAGGCTCATCTTTGCTTAAAGCCAACACCCTGGAAGTTGTAACCTGGAACATGGAATGGTTTGGTGCCAGCGGTACCGGCCCAACAGACGACCAATTACAGTACGACAACGCTAAAATAGTACTGGAGCAGCTTAATGCTGACATAATCGGTGTACAGGAAGTGGTTGACGAAGCTAAAATGCAACAGCTTGCTACTGCTACAGGTTATACTTACATCTCGAGAACAATGAGCTGGCAGGCAGCTAACGAGCAGAAAGTTGGTTTCCTTTACAAGCCATCTGTTATAACCGTTAGAAAAGACAAAGTGCTGCTTTCTAAGTTATTTGCTGATATCAAAGCTGGCACCACAGACCTGGCTAACTATCCAACAGGTGATGAACTGTTCTGGGCTAGTGGTCGCCTGCCTTACATGATCGAGGTTGATGCAACAATAAACGGTGTGAAGCAAAGGCTGAATGTAGTAAACCTGCATGCCAAAGCTAACGGCGACAACAGTACGCAAGATTACCAAAGACGTTTATATGATGGCCAGGTGCTGAAAGATTCATTGGATGCACAATACGGTAACGCAAATTTAATTCTGCTAGGTGACTTTAACGACGATGTAGATGTGTCAGTAGTCGGTACAAACCAGAAATCTTCTTTCGATATGTTTGTAGCAAGCTCTGACTATACAACGCTTACTTATGACCTGAGTGTAGCCGGTAAAAACACATACGAGTCTGGTTCGCTTAAGAGCTTCCTGGATCACATCTTTATCTCTTCTGAGCTTAACGATGAGTATGTTGCAAGCTCAACTGCTATTGAAGAGCAGTTGCTGAACATAATTACGAACTATAGAACTACTACTTCTGATCACTTACCGGTATCTGCAAGATTTATGTTAACTGCCAGCCCAGCGTTGCCATCGGTAACATTCTCAGAAGCAAGCACTAGCAAAGCAGAAGATGCAGGCTCGTTTAATGTATCAGTTACACTTTCAGTAGCTTCGGCAACAGAGCAAACGGTAACTATAGCACCGATGACTGGCGCAACAGCTACAACTGCTGACTATACTATTACTGGAGCTACTAATGGTGCTGTTACGGTAACTATACCAGCCAATGCTACAACGGTTTCTTTCCAGGTAAACATTACAGATGATACTGACACTGAAGAAGCTGAGCAGGTTGTATTCGAGATCAAGAGCGCAAGCAGTGGTCTTGAAATTGGAACTGCTAAAACGTACACCCTGACTATTGAAGCCAATGACACCCCAACAGGTATTGCAGATGGTACAAAAGGCCAGTTCAGTGTATATCCTACGCTTGTAAATGGTGGCAATGTAAGATTGTTATTGCCAGAGCGCGTAGCTTCTACTGCTAAAGTTACCATGGTTGTTTACTCAGCTGAAGGCAGAAAAGTAATGAACGTTACGGGTACACAGGATGCTGTTCAAACTAAACTGAGCAACCGTGTTTCCAGCTTACCTGCTGGTATGTATATGATCCTTATCGAAACCGGAAAAGAATTCTTCCAGACAAAAATGGTGAAGAACTAAGGTATTTTGATCTATATAAAAACGGCCTGCTGGTTTTACCGGCAGGCCGTTTTTGTTTTAAGGCTTTTATCAAGGAGTAAAGAATATAAGAAGATTACCTCCTTGAGGAGGGTAGGGAGATGTTTTCATAGTTTTGAATTATCCAACCACCCCCAACCCCTCAGAGCTACGCTCGCTACCTTCGAAATCTCTTCTCGGTAGTCTAAGGCAGGGAGCTATTAGTCTTTACCAATTTTTAAGCTATAATTTTATAATTCTAACCTATCCCACGGACAGGTCGCGACCTGTCCCTACGAAACTATAGCCTCGATAAAACTCGAAGCTTACCGGTTCTAACTATAGAAAAGCTGGTGCTATGCGAAAGATCACAGTCTTTGGGTTGAGCGCCTTGTGAATATCTGGTGCCGCAGGCATTGCGACGAAGGAGCAAAAGAGATTCGCACAGCGCGATGCCCGAAGATGGGGCCTCCCGGCCGTGAGGGCACCGAAGCCTGATTGAAACGATTGGTAAGTAAAGCTCCCAGGATTGAAAGAGATTTGAAAGGATAGCTTGGTTCGAAAAGTAGAGTTTCAAACGATCCCTCGGCTTCGCTCGGGATGACAATAAAAAACTGTACCACAAGTTATATTCCATCGACTTTGATTATGATGACAGGCAGAAAGTTTTAAAAATCTTTCCCATAAACTCATCAAACTATAACTACCAGAAGTGTAAAACAAAAAGAGCCGGTTAATGCTAACCGGCTCTTAAACCATAAAATCAATGCTATATTACTTCAAATCTTTTGAAATGATCTCTACCGCTTCTTCCAGGTAAATATCCTGCTTCAGGCTCTTTAAAAACTCCTTGTTACGCGCAACTTTTGCAGTGTCGGTTCCAAGAGCTTTCAGGTCTTCAGGTAATCTGTTTACGGTTAGTACAGGAACTTCTTTCTGAGCGGCTTCGTAGCGTTTTGCTTCTGCTTCAGCACGCTTTTCTTCTTCCATATACTTAGTCAGGGCCAGAGAGCGAACTGTGTTATCAGACTGCTTCTTGAGGCGAGCTGCACTTTCTTCGATCAGCTTGAAGCTCTTGTTCGAATTGATACGGTTCTGGCTATGCTCTTTTACTGCGCTCAGGTTTATGTTGCTGTTTGTCCATGGCTTATAGTTGGCAGGCTTGATCTCATCAAATTCAAGCGGATAATCCTGCTCTTTTTCACCGAACTCCAGGTAAGCATACACATCAGGTAAAATAACGTCTGGTGTAACACCACGCAGCTGCGTAGTGCCACCATTTACACGGTAAAACTTCTGGGTAGTAAGTTTAAGAGCGCCAAATGGTTTGAAAGAGTCGAACTGAGCTGGCAATGCCTGGTCAAGTTCGAAGAACTGTTGCACGGTGCCTTTGCCATAGGTAGGGCTACCAACAATTACAGCACGCTTATAGTCCTGCATGGCAGCAGCCAGAATCTCGGAAGCAGACGCACTGTTGGCATTTACAAGTATTACAAGCGGGCCGGCATACTGCACCTGCGGGTCACGGTCATCCAAAACTATAGATTTGCCACGCGCATCTTTAACCTGAACAATAGGGCCCTGCGGAATGAACAGACCAGCCATTTCTACGGCATCGCTAAGCGAGCCACCGCCATTGTTACGCAGGTCAAGCACAAGGCCCTGCATGCCGGCAGCTTTTAATTTTTCTACTTCACGCTTAACATCTTCGCCACTGTTAGGGCCGCCTTTGTTTTCAAAGTCAGCATAAAAACCAGGTAGTTTAATGTAACCGATCTTGTCTTTGCCATCTATCAACGCTGATTGGGCATATGTTTCTTCAAAAACGATCACATCACGCACGATCGGTATAAGCTTTGTTGAGCCATCCGGCTTTTTAACGGTAAGCCTTACTTCAGTACCTTTTTTGCCACGAATCAGCTGTATGGCATCATCCAGGCGCATGCCTTCTACAATTACTGGCTCTTTAGCACCCTGCGCTACTTTTTGTATCACATCGCCAGGCTTCAGATCACCCTGCATGTAAGATGGGCTACCCGGTACAATTTCAGCAACTCTTATCTGGCCATCTTTTTCCTGAAGCGACGCTCCGATACCTTCCAGGCGGCCGGTAAACTCTATATCAAAGTCAGATTTGGCTTTAGGCGGAAAGTAACCGGTATGTGGGTCATAAACATTAGCAATAGCATTGATGTACGTAGAACGGCGGTCATCGAGAGTAACACGGTTAAGGCGTTCGTACAGGTCATCGTACAGGTCAAGTATCTTCTTGCGGGCTTCTGTTTCCATCTGCTCCACTGTGCGGGCTTCTTTCTTCTCACCCTTCTCTTTAGCCTGTTCCTGCTCTTTCTGCATATCGGCCAGGCGCACCAGTGTCTGGTACTTCAGTTGCTTGCGCCATGCTTCTTTCAGCTCGTTCTTGTCTTTCGCATAGGCCAGTTTTTCACCATCAAGTTCTATAGTTTCATCCTTGGTGAAATCAAAAGGCTTGGCCAGTATCTCTTTATAGTATGCCTGCGATTCTTTTACACGCTGGTCTATTAAACCGGCAGACAGATCGAAAAATTCGTAGCTGCCCTGGCGCAACTGGTCATCAATAGCGGTTTCGTATTTGCGAAGCTTGGCTACATCAGAACTCAGTAAGAATTTTTTGTTATAGTCAAGGCGATCGAGGTATAGTTTAAATGCCTTTTTAGAAAAAGCATCATCTACCTTCTCGGGTTGGAAGTGGCCGGTATTCAGGCCCTGCATCAGTACTTTTAACAGTATCTCATCTTTACCCTCCGGAGTTGAGTTAGAGCGGTAAAAAATAAATGATGCCGTCAGCAGTATAACTGCAAATACCGATAACATTATTTTTAGTCTGGTTGTCAAGGATAGCATTTAGTTAAGTTAGTTGTACTTCAGAATATATGCAAAAGTAGTGCCGCAAGTCTTGTGTCAGTTTACAGCTATAAAGTGTAATGTACTATAAAAAGTTATCTTTTCACAAATGAGTTCCTGCAGGCATATAAAGTTGCTATAGTTTAATAGGTAACATACGTAGCTTAAGTATGTTTCTTATAACTGAAAGTGGTTTTTTTTCGTTTTGAAATAAACAATCAAAATGAAAGCTATGAAAAACATGAATGAAAGAACATCGGAAGTATTAAATGAGTTAACTCAGTTCGTGAACGACAGAATTGAGGGCTATAAAACTGCCGCTAAGGAAACTAAAGATCCGACCCACAAGGCATATTATAATGAACTGGTTAGCCAGAGTCAGCAGTTCTCTAACGAACTGAACAGTTCCCTGAGCCGTGTAGGCGGCGAAACACAGCGCGACACCACGATAAAAGGCAAACTTTACAGAGGCTGGATGGATGTAAAATCCGGCATTACCGGTAAAGACGAAGAGGCCATTATAGAGTCGAACTTATACGGCGAAGAGTGGGCTCAGAAAGCTTATAACGATGCCCTGGAGCACCGTGGTGAATTGCCACAGGAAGTGGTGCAGATGGTAGAAAAGCAAAAACAGGCCAGCCTGGCTACCTGCGAGCACCTGAAGCAAATGAAAAACTCAGTAGATTAATTTTAGTTCTATAAGTTAAAAAGCGAGGGGTTGCCGGTTCGGTGACCCTTCGCTTTTTTTTTTAATAAATCGTTACAACTATAGTTAAGGCACCGCATGAAGAATATCCTGTTTTTTGGAGACAGTTTAACTGCCGGGTATGGTTTGCCAGCCTCGCAGGCTTACCCAAGCCTGATAAAAGAGAAGCTACAGCAAGAGGGCTTTACAAACTACAACGTAGTTAATGCCGGCCTTAGCGGCGACACAACGGCCAGTGGCGTGCACCGGCTGGACAAATGGCTGCACCAGGAGGTAGCTATTTTTGTGCTTGCCCTTGGTGCTAACGATGGACTGCGCGGCATACCTACCCGCGAAACAACTATAAACCTGCAGGAAATGCTGGACAAAGCCAAACGTACCTGGCCCGATGTTAAGATCATCCTGTCGGGCATGGAGATTCCGGATATTGTCCCGGGGCGCTATGCGGCTGAGTTCAGAGTGTTGTTCCGGGAATTGGCTATTCAGAATAATGTATCGTTTGTGCCGTTTTTGCTGGAAGGAGTGGCCGGTATGCGGCATTTAAACCTGCCGGATGGCGTGCACCCTAATGCGGAAGGGCAAAAGCTACTGGCAAAACATACCTGGGCTATACTCAAAGAGCTCCTCTGAAATACTTTAAACTATAGTTTAGGTCCGGTTCTTTAAAGCCAGCTGCAAAGCAAGTGCTTCTTCGTACTGCGCCCGTAATTCTTTTTCGGAAGTACGTGCCCATATACCGAAGGCAGTGGCATCAGCCGAAGTAATATCTTTCAGCACATCTTCGTACTCCTGTATCGTTTCTTTCTGTGCATCGGTCACCTTTTCCCAATAGGCTTTATCAAACTCTACATTCTGCTTTTCATTTAACTCTGTGATATGTTTCTGCTGATTATCCTGCAGGGTAGTATCCAGGGTTACATTGTAGGTTTGTGCCAGTTCCTGTAGTTCGGTGAGTTTGCTGGCGTGGAGTTGCTGCATTTTCTGTGCATGTTGCTTCACCTCGTCTGTAGTTGCTTTCTGGGCGGCCAGTTTACTCATTTCCTGTTGCAGCATTGTATGCCTGGCTATAGTTTGCATCAGCTCTTTTTTGTCATCTGTTATAGTAGAGTCTGAGGCTACAGTTGCGGTTTGTTCGTCGGTGGTGGTTTCTGCAACTTCTGCTTCTTCAGTTTTCTTGTCAGGTGTGCAGGATACAAATGTAACAGCGGCCATTAAAAAGGCGGCGGTGAGTATGCGTTTCATAGTTTATGTGTTAGGTAAAGTATATGGTTTACCTAGTTGCATACGAAACTATAGCAAATTGTTTACTAAGGACTTATATCTGCTGGGCCAGTATGTTCTGGAGCGAAGCCATGGAAAGCGGCTTTTCTATAAACCCGATAACAGAGCTGAAATGTTTTACACGCTCTTTATGCATCGGGTCGTTTGATGTGCTGAACATGGAAATAGCGGTGTTGTACTGATTGTTGTAGCCCAATATGTGGTAACGCTCCAGGAAATCGAAGCCATCCAGCTCAGGCATATTAATATCCAGCAATATCAGGTCCGGAAAAGTGGCATCCGGGTTGCCGTTCATGCTGCGTAGCAATTCCAGGGCCTCTACAGTACTCTGGCACACCGAAACCATGTTGCAAACATTAGCATCTTCCAGAATAATCTGTGAGAACAGGTTATTGATCTGATCATCATCAATTATCAGGATGTGCTCGAGTTTATACATAGTTGCTAGCGCCGAAAGGAAAGGGTGTAATAATCTGGAATTGCAATATAAAGCAGAAATCTATAACCGCCAAGTTAAGTTTTTCGGCAACCAGATTTAAATGTAAAAAGATGACTTGAGATGAATTAAGAAAAGAGTAGTAACCTATAGTTTAGCTAAGCAACTATAGGTTACTATAAAACAGAAAACGCCTGGCTTGTGCCAGGCGTTTTCTGTAATTAGATCTATAACAAAGTGTTAGTAATAGATGTGCTCTCCACGATGCTTCTGGAAATGCTCCTCAAAATAACGGGCATCTTCTGAGCTGTGAGGCTTAAAGCCAAGCACGATATTACCTTCCTTAATCCCAGTTTCGTAAACTTTAGCGCGTTCTTCAGGAATACCTGCTCCAACTAAAGCACCTAAAAGGCCACCAGTTAAACCACCGGCTCCGGCACCAGCCAGACCAGCCGCTAACGGACCAGCTACTACAAGGCCTAAACCAGGAATAGCGATAGATGTACCGATGGCAGCAATTGCACCAACTATGGCACCAAGTGTACCACCAATAGCAGAACCTGCGCCGGCACCTTCCAGAGATTTGTTACCTAGTTCTGTGGTGTCGTCAGCATCTTCATTTTTGAAGTGTCTTTTTCTTGCGTCGTCAGACATCACCACGTTAATATCATCTTTATCATAACCGCGTGCTCGTAATTCGTTAAATGCACGCTCTGCACTTTCTCTGTCACGGAACATGGCTGTCATCATGCCCGCTTTTTCTGTTTTGTTCATCATAGCTTTATTAGTTTTCTATTCGGTTTTATAAAGCAGCAATCTGTAATAGTTACATTTTGCTGTGGTTTATAATAACGGGGTAACCTGTTTTTAGTTACGGAACTGCTTCCAGGAAACAGAATTACCGGAACCCAAAATGCAATTTTTGAGCTTACTTTTTGGGTGGTATCAGTACCTTATCAATTACATGAATAATACCGTTTGAAGCCTCTACATCTGTGGCTGTTACATTGGCGCCACCTACTGTTATTTTCTGCCCACTCAACTGCACAATTATTTCTTCGCCCTGCGTTGTCTTAAGTGCCATTTTATCTTTCATTTCAGCTGCAGTAACCCGGTTTGGTAGTATATGCGACTGTAAGAGTTCCGTGAGTTCAAATTTATTAAGTGGCTGTTTCAGAACTTCCAGCGTGCCCTGTGGTAGCGCCGCAAAGGCCTCGTTGGTAGGAGCAAAAAACGTATAAGTACCCGGGCTTTCTAATGCTACAACCATGTCTGCGTTCCTGATAAGCTCAGATAATGTAGACAGGTTTGGATTTTGCCTGATAAGCGCCACCAGGTTCATTCTGCTCCCGAGCTGGTTGTTTGCCGAGATGTTTGTATCAACTGTATCTTCAGGCAGCACATCAGTTTCTGCTGCTGTAGCAGGCTGAGAGTCTATAGTTGTATCAGTAGTTGTTTCCTGGGTTGTACTGTCTGAACTGGCGCAGCCTGCAAACAGAAATGTAGCTATCAGCAGCATAAAAACAGAGTGGATAATTTTGTATTTCATAGGTATAGTTGATTAAGTGTTTTTTCTATAGTTGAGCAGGTAGTTATAAAACACAAAAGCCCCCGGGTTAACGAAGGGCTTGTGTATTTTATGTCCTGAATTAAAGTCTAGCGGAAGTCATCTTCCATAGCAACTTTGCTCGGTATTATCACATTATCTACAACATGTATTACACCATTAGAAGCTTCAACGTCGGAAACTATAATGTTGGCACCACCTACAGCTATCTGCTTGCCGCCTAGTTGTGTTGTTACCGGTATATATCTGTCCTTGTCAAGCGAAATACGCTGTGTTTCATTAAATGAGGTTGAGCCTACTTCGTTTGGCAGTATGTGCACCATCAGTATTTCAGATAGTTTGGCTTTATTCTGAGGAAGCAGCAGGTTCTCGAGGTCTTCCTGCGAAACTTTAGAGAAAGCTTCGTTTGTAGGTGCGAACAACGTATATGAGCCATCGGCTTTAAGGTCATCAGTCAGGCCGGCAGTTTCCATCAACTGTACAAATGTAGACAGGTTAGGGCTTTGCTTTGCAAGATCTATCAGACTATGGCTCTCTGTGTTTGCTACATTGTCAAACATGTTGTCAATTTCCTCTGTATTTTCAAGCGAAAGTGCTGCGATCGGGATAGTAGCAATTGGTGTTACAGCTACTACTTCTTCGGTAACTACAACTGCATCGGCATCATCAGTATCTCCTGCCATAGTTTGCGTTTCGCTCATGCTAACATCGCTTGCAGTTGTATTATCCATTCCGTCGTTAGAGCTGGCGCAGCCATAAAATGCTGCCGATGCAAGTACTATTGCTGCAAAAGACTTTACTTTTATCATTTTCATAGTTTGTCATTAATTAAATTGAACAATTATTTTCTGCCGGTATAATAGCCGGCGGGTTACTAACTATTTGCCTTTAAGGCAAAATACTTATTAGTATGTTTTAGGGTGATGGTGGCCGTCAGGCTTAGGATGTTCTGCTGATAATCAGCTTATAGTATAGTAGCTATAGTTGGCTTAGTTCGCGAATGGTTTAACCTCCGATTTCACTGGCGGTGATGACGTCATCTACTATGTGTACGACACCATTCGAAACCTCTACATTAGGTTTTACGATTTTTGCGCCGCCTATAGTTACAGTTTTGTCTGTACTTACCTCCACATTAATTACCTTATTGTCCGAGGTTTTAATACGTTGTGCGTCTCTGAAATCTGTAGCATAAACCTTATTTGGCAGGATGTGTGCCTGTAAGATCTTTATCAGTTTTACCTTGTTTTCAGGTTCAAGCAGTTCATTCAATTCTTTTTTGCTTAGATGATCGAATGCGGCGTTGGTGGGAATAAATACTGTAAAAGGCCCGTTTGATTTGAGAACATCAGTTATTTCGGCTTTCTCGGTTAAGGTTACAAAAGTGGTCAGGTTCTGGTTTGAGTTGGCAAGTGCCAGGATGTCAAACTGCCGGGTATTGCCAAGTTCCTCAAACATGTCGTTATAGTTTATCTCAGCGCCGCGTTTTCCTTCTGCGGCATCACCTTCCATTGTCTGTGTCTGGCTTATAGTTGTATTGTCAGTATCATCTATGTTTTCAGAGCTGGCACAGCCAAACAGTAGCAGCGATGCTGTAACTACAGCAGCTACCTGACTTAACATCTTGTTTTTCATAGCCTCACATATTATTTAATTCCCGATTTCTGATGTTTTCAGTACTTCTTAAACTGCTGTCAGGCTAAAATGTTAGATATACAAAAGCGAACGGCCTGTGCAAATTACAATGCACGGGCCGTTCGCTAAGTTATTTGGTAGGTTAACCTGTTAATTATAGACCTTAACCACAAAAACAAAATCTTTCAACTTTTTGAGCTGCTGTGGTCTGCTGTTACCGGCAAGCGTGTTTGCTTTAGGCAACGAAACCGGTGATAAAGTGGTAGCTAAAGGTAGTTCGCTGATAAGCTGCAGTAGGTACGCCGACTTAATGGCAAATGCCGCACCTTCCTGACCTGCCTGCTTCCCGCTGATCACCCCGATCAGGTTGCCTTTATCATCTAAAAGCGGGCCGCCGCTGTTACCCGGGTTAAGCGGAATAGATATCTGGTAAGCTGTCGTGTCGCCCTGGTATCCTGAAGTGGAGCTCAAAGACCCTTCCCCAAAAACGATGTCTTCGCGTGGGTAACCTAAGGTGTAAACCATTTCACCCAGGTCAGACTCAGTAGTTTTAAACGTGTAAGGCAGTTTACTGAAGCCCGCAAACCCCGGATCTTCAACTTTAAGTATAGACAGGTCGTGTACCTGATCGCGGTAAACTTCGCTTACTTTATATTTTGCCCCGGATGTATTCTCGATCATGATAGAATCGGCACCTTCCACAACGTGTGAGCTGGTAACCAGGTAACCGTTGGCACTAAGTGCAAAACCGGTGCCGCTAACACTTGCCGGGCGAGGGGCAGGCTTTGCCGTACTGTTAATGTCTTTTATAATGGCAGTCTGCGCTTTCTTCAGTTTGTCAACCTCCCTGCGAAGCTCAACATAATGGGCTGTCTGCTGTTTTACAGGCTCTTTCATTTGCTGCACACTCCACAGTGTTCCGAAAACGGAGAGTAGCGATACGCTGGCAGCTACGGCCATAGTTTGTGCATGGCGTTTCCAGAACTCACCCCAAAGTGGTATGGTGCCTTGAGTCGTTTTTTCTGTTTCCAGCTCGTTATGGATGGCGTTTAATTTGCGGCGAAGTTCCTGGCGCTGGCCATACTGCTGCATGGAGTTGAGCAGGGTGCGGTGTTCTTTTAATCGCTCGGCTAACCTTAAGTCAGTTTGCAGTAACGCCTCAAAAGCTGCTTTTTCATCAGCAACCATTTTGCCGGCCAGGTACCGCTCTATTTGTTCGTACATCAGGTATTCCATCTCTGCGCTATACTTATGCCTTCACAGGCGTATTAATTTCGGTCTGTAGCCAGAACTATACTTCAGCCTGGTAAGCGGTAAAGAATAATTTCTTCAGGCGCTGCAGGCATTTGTATTTCTGGTTTTTAGCGGTGTCGGTGTTGGTGTAACCAAATCTCTCGGTTATGTCCTGCATGTTCTGCATCCGGATGTAGTAATCTTCCAGAAGCGTTTTGCAGGGTTCGCCCAGTTGGTTCATGGCATCTTCCATCACCCCGAATCTTCGCTCATTTTCTTCCTGCTGCGGCACATCGTCCTCTAATGTCAGGTAGTTCTCTGCATCGTCCATTTTAGTGGCGAAGCGGCCTTTTTCGGCAAGCTTTTTTAGCCAGAGTCTGCGGCACACCGAGTAGAGGTATGTCTTTATCTGGCAGGTAAGCTCCAAACTGTCTGACTTTATCTTTTCGTAAAAAACGATAACGCCTTCCTGGTAAACGTCCTTGGCCTCGTCGTCGGTGCCGCTGTTATTGAGAATAAAATGAGAGATCATCGGGAAGTGGAGTTTGTACAGATGTGCCAGTGCCCGGTCGTCGCCGAACCGGATACCCTCTATGATCGCCTCATCCGTCTCATACAAACCTTTCTTCATTCCGCTCTGGTTTTAATACTGTTTTGTGGTTATAGTAACCCACTGAAAAATATTTTTATTTTTTTTCTCTGAGGCGGGTTACCTCTGTGCTTTTCTGGTATGAACTTCAAAATCGAAACCAAAACACTTAATTACAAACACAAAATGAAAAATTTATTCAAATTCGCCGTTGTAGCTTTCGCTCTTGTATCTTTCACAGCTTGCAACACTGAGCCAGCTACTACTGAAACTGAAGAAACTACTATCGAAGAAACTACAATTGAAGAGACTACAATCGATACTACTGGTACAACTGTAGATACTACTTCAACTACAACTACTACTGACTCTACTACTGTAGTTCAGTAATTAACTTCAGAACTTTAGGATAACACTTATAGTTCTAAAAACACATAAGAAGTCCTCTGTACTAAGGTGCAGAGGACTTCTTATTTTTAAAGCAACTATAAAAAATGCCCTGTTAACTATAGCAGGGCATTTTTTTATAGTTTACTTTTTAGCGTTCTTCCGGCGCTGCATTTCTTTATTTATCAGCGTAAACTCGCGGCTGCTCTGGCCGGCGATGGCTGTATTCTCGTTGGCGCGGCGCAGCAGGTACGGCATTACTTCCCTAACGGGGCCATAAGGCACATACTTGGCTACATTGTAACCTGCATTAGCCAGGTTATACGACAGGTTATCGCTCATGCCAAATAGCTGGGCAAAGTACACACGCTCATCGTCTCGGGCAATGTTGTGTTTGTCCATTAGCTCCATGAGCAAGTAGCAGCTGGCTTCGTTGTGCGTGCCGTTACAGAAAGCAATTCGGTCAATATTCTCCACGCAAAAGCGGAGGGCATTATTAAACAGATCATCGGTGGCCTGCTTGCTTGGGTTTATCGGGTTCGGGTAGCTCATTTCGGAAGCGCGCTTGGCTTCTTTTTCCATGTAGGCACCGCGCACCAGTTTGGCACCAAGGTAGTAATTTTTAGCTACTGCATTTTCAAAGTCGCGCTTCAAAACATCAAGGCGGTCGTGGCGGTATAGTTGGTAAGTGTTGTAAACAATGGTTTTCTCTTTGTTGTAGAGCTCCATCATTTCGTAGGTCAGGTTATCGATCGGTTCCTGAATCCAGCTTTCTTCAGCATCTATAAATACGCGCACATCAGCTTCGTAACATCTTTTACAGATAGCGTTTACGCGATCGCGGCCACGGGCAAAAGCAGCTTTTTCGGCTTCGGTTAAGGTGGTGCCTGCCTGTACTTTTTCCAGTAGTTTAATATCAACAAGGCCGGTAACTTTAAACACCGAGAACGGAATTGCCTTATTGCCACGTGCCTTTTCTACAGTTCTCAAAAGCTCGTTCATGGTTGCATCAAAGCTCTTTTCGTTACCTTCGCCTTCTACCGAATAATCCAGTATAGTTCCGATGTTATAGGCGTTGAGCTGTTTAATGGCTCTTTCAGATTCTTCTATCGTTTCACCGCCACAAAAATGGCTGAAAACAGTTGGCTTTATGATGAAACTAACCGGCAGGTGCAGGTTAATGGCTGTGTTTAAAAGCTTGCCGCCAAACTTTACCAGGGTGTTGTTGTTCATGGTCTTGAACAGCAGGAACATCTTGTATAGTTCGGCATCTGATTTAGATGAAAAAGCGACGGCAGTGTCGTCGAAAGATACGTTTGAAACAGGGTTCATGAAGTATAAAAGTAATGCTGCGCAAAGATAGTGCAACATCTATAGTTATCAACTTGTTTTTTGGTAAGATTTATAGTTGTAAACTGTACAGCAGCGGGCTTTTAAACCTGTAATTATACTTTGCTGCGCTATTTGCACTACCTTTGTGGTAAGAATTTTTTTACAGATGAAGTTCAAAGAAGAAGATAGTTTTTTCAGGAAACTGACCGGCGCGGAGCAACGGCCTGTTATTATAGCCGGCCCTTGCAGCGCCGAAACCGAAGAGCAGGTAATGCAGACAGCCCTTGCCCTGCGCGAACAGAAGGTGGATATTTTCCGGGCTGGTATCTGGAAGCCGCGCTCACGGCCGAATTCTTTTGAAGGTATTGGTTTGAAGGGCTTGCAATGGCTGGGCCGTGTTAAACGTGAATTGGGCATGCTTGTGAGTACCGAAGTGGCTACTGCCCACCACGTAGAAGAAGCCCTGAAACAGGGAATTGATGTACTTTGGATTGGCGCCCGCACCACTGTAAACCCATTTGCTGTGCAGGAGATTGCCGATGCGCTTAAAGGTACCAATGTGCCTGTGATGGTAAAGAACCCTGTAAACCCTGACCTGGCGTTGTGGATCGGTGCCTTAGAGCGTGTATATAATGCCGGCATTACAGATGTAGCAGCCATACACCGTGGTTTCTCAAGCTACGAAAAATCGAAGTACCGTAACGTGCCCTGGTGGCAGATACCGATAGAGCTGAAATCGAAGTTCAGAAGTTTGCCGCTTATAGTTGACCCAAGCCATATTTCCGGTAACCGCGAGCTGTTGCTGCCTGTTGCCCAGAAAGCCTTGGACCTAGGTTACGATGGCATCATGCTGGAGTCGCACCCTGACCCCGATAACGCTCTAAGCGACCCAGAACAACAAGTGACGCCGGCCGGATTGCAGGATATTTTATCGAAACTACAGGTGCGTAAAACTACTTACGACGACCAGGAGCTGATTAACCGGGCCGAGAAACTGCGTTTGCAGATAGACGAGGGCGACCAGCAAATACTGAGAGCACTTGCCCGGCGCATGGAACTGGTAGAACAGATAGGTTACTATAAAAAGCAGAACAACGTACAGATCTTACAGATAAGCCGCTGGAAAGAAATATTCCGGAGCCGACCGCAATGGGCAAAAGAGCTGGGCATGAACCCCGATTTCGTAGCCGAACTATACCGCCTGATCCACGTGGAATCTATACGCATGCAGACGGAAATAATGAAAAGAGAACTGTAGAATATAAAAGAGAAGCTTTTCAGGCTTCTCTTTTATATTCTAGGTTATAGTTATTACAAGCTGGCGCTTCTTTTCTTGCTCAAATAAGTTTCTATCAGTACTGCTGTTAGTGTAACAAAGCCTGCCCCAACAGCAAGCCCCAACTCTTGCAGGCTTAATGGGGTTAATCCGAAGAACTTATCCAGGAATGGAACATAAATAGCAGCTATCTGCAGCAGGAAAGTCAGGGCTGCCATCACTAAAATTAAAGGGTTTGATTTAAGCGAGAATACAGAGTGCCCGTAAGCTCTTAAGCCAAGTGCATGCCCAATCTGCGTAAAGCCAAGTGTAGCAAAGATCATAGTTTGCCAGCGGGTATCCTGCATGTTAGTCGGGTCAAAATAGAATGCACCCATACCTAGCGTAATGGTGGCGATCAAAATGCCAGACCAGGAAACATGTATCAGATCCTTTCGGGTGAGTACAGACTGTTCAGGTGAGCGAGGCGGACGTTTCATGGTATCAGCTTCAGCAGGTTCGGTTCCAAGCCCAAGTCCCATCAAACCATCAGTAAGCAGGTTTAGCCAGAGCAGTTGTAACGGTGTTAAAGCTATATTTATACCTAATAGCGGCGCACATAGCATTACCAGCACTTTCCCCAAGTTACCACCCAACGAGAACTTAACAAACCGGATAAGATTATCGTAGATCACGCGGCCTTCTTCCACGGCGGCTACAATGGTCGCAAAGTTATCATCCAGCAACACCATGTCAGATGCTTCCTTTGCCACATCAGTACCAGTTATACCCATTGCCACGCCTATATTCGCTGTTTTCAGGGCAGGAGAGTCGTTCACGCCATCTCCGGTCATGGCTACTACATCGCCTTTTTTCTGCAGCATTTCCACGATCCGCAATTTATCCTCCGGCGATACCCGTGCATAAATGGATACCCTTCCTACTGCTTCTTCCAGCTCTGTTTCTGACATGTTATTCAGCATTTCCCCAGTTATGGCTTCGGGGTTATCGGTTATGTGCAGTTCTTTGGCAATGGCAGCAGCTGTAAGCGGGTGGTCGCCGGTAATCATAATAGGTCGGATACCTGCAGTACGGCAGGTTGCTACCGCCGATTTAACAGCAGCCCGGGGCGGATCAATAATGCCCATCATGCCCACAAAGATCAGTTTCTCTTCCAGCGGTTTGCCATGGTTGTTGGGTTCCTGCAATTCACGAAATGCAATGCCCAGTACCCGCATACCATTCTGTGCGAGCTGGTTGTTTACTTCCAGCAACTGTTCATGCCATGCTGCTGTCATTTGTTCAGCCCGTCCAGCTACCCATACCTGGTCCGAAATTTTAAGCAGGCTGTCTACTGCACCTTTAGTGCAGGAAATATAAGATGCTTTTGCCAAATGATTAAGTTCTGGAAGATCAAATCCACCGGCTGGTATCTTATGTACAGTGGTCATGCGTTTGCGGGTAGAGTCGAAAGGTTCTTCGTGTACGCGCGGCAGGTGTTGCTCCAGTGCCTCTTTCTCATATCCAGCCCGGTTTGCAGCTAATAGTAATGCTCCTTCTGTAGGGTCGCCTATCACCTGTGGCTCGTTTTCATTATCCGATTTTATGATGCTGTCGTTGCAGAGCATACCTATAGTTAGGGCTAGCGCAGCTTTTTCAGGTACTTGTACACTTCCGTTACCTGTAAAATCGATTTGTTCATCGGGTAAGCTAATAGAAGTCACTGTCATCCGGTTTTCGGTGAGCGTACCCGTTTTGTCGGAGCAGATAATGGTAACAGAACCCAGTGTTTCAACGGCCGGAAGTTTGCGCATCAGGGCATGCCGTTTAAGCATACGTTGTGCGCCAATAGCCAGTGTAATGGTAACTACAGCCGGAAGTCCTTCGGGTACAACGGCAACCGCTAAACTTACTGCAGTCAGGAACATATCTTCCAAAGGTTCTCCTATCAGCACCCCGATGCCCAGCATGAGCGCTGCTGCCACAAAACCAAGTATAGCCAGTAATTTGCCCAGCTGGTCCAGCTTCTTTTGCAGTGGTGTTTGCTTGGCTTCTACTTCCTGTAACAGATCAGCTATTTTGCCGAGCTCTGTTTGCATGCCAGTGCCTGTTACTACTGCCATGCCACGTCCGTAGGCCACGTTAGTACCCAGGTAAACCATGTTTTTGCGGTCACCGAGGGGCAGGTCTTCGCTTTCGAACCTGTCAGTTTCTTTTTCAACTGCTTCCGATTCACCAGTAAGCGCTGCTTCCTGCACACGCAGGTTAGCGCTCTCCAGCACGCGCATATCGGCTGGTACTACGTTACCGGCTTCCAACAGCACCACATCGCCGGGCACCAGCTCTCTTGCCGAAAGCTCCTGAACTTTTCCGTTGCGGCGGGCTTTTACAGTGGGCACTACCATCCGTTTCAGGGCAGCCATCGCTTTTTCGGCGCGGTATTCCTGTACAAAACCCAGCACTCCAAACAGCACCACTATGGCAAGTATGGCTATCGTTTCGATATCCTTACCCAGAAGAGCAGAGATAATAGCGGCTACGATCAGAATAAGTACCATGGTTTGCGTAAACTGTTCCCATAGCATCCGTAACGGGCCTTTACCTGCGCGTTCCTGCAGTTCGTTGTGGCCATACTTTTTCAGCCGCTCGCTGGCCTCGGTTCCGCTAAGTCCGTTTGCTGAAGTACCTAGACTTTTAAGAACCTCATCCGTAGATTTTGTGTGCCAGATGCTCATAGTATATCCGTTTATAGTTAGGTGTATTATTTGGGTGGAGCTGTTTTGTGTTTTGGTAAAGCGTTGATTTGTAGGGTTATAGTTTTCTGCTAACTCTATTGTTTCGTTTATGCTTAAAAAAGTTTGGTACCAGAAGTTCGGCCTTGAGGAAATTCATTGTTTTGTGGCCTCTGCAACACGTATCTTTGTAATAGCTGCAGGTAAATAATACTTATTGAATCTTATTACGCTTAGGGCAGATAATTAATACATGCTCTGCAAATGTGCCTGGGCAAAAACAAACACAGAACATGAATACTGTATATATCGGTCAAGATGCCCTTCACGAGCTGCAAGACCTGTTACATAATAAAGCGTTCAGTAAAGTAGCTGTGCTGGTTGATGAGAATACACTGGCGCACTGCTACCCGCTGGTTAAGCCGTACTTACCGGAGCACCATCTTATACAAATACAAAGCGGCGAAGCCCATAAAACACTGCAGACCTGCGAGTACATCTGGCAACGCATGACGGAGCTTAACCTGGACCGTTGGTCGGTGCTGGTAAATTTAGGTGGCGGAGTGATAGGGGATATGGGCGGTTTTTGTGCAGCTTTGTTTAAGCGCGGAAGCTACTTTGTGCAGGTGCCAACCACATTACTGTCGCAGGTCGATGCCAGTGTGGGCGGTAAAACAGGAGTTGATTTCAAGGGACTAAAGAACCATATTGGGGTTTATAAAGAGCCGGTTGCTGTTTTTATCTATCCTGATTTTTTGCAGACATTGCCTCAGCGGGAGATAAAATCCGGTTACGCTGAAATCATAAAGCACTGGCTGATCGCTGATGCCGAAATGTTTGAAGAACAACGCCACATCGGGCTTTTTACAGAGAACTGGGAAGAGCTGATCCGGCATTCGGTAGCTATAAAATCTAAGGTGGTAGAAGTTGACCCACTGGAAGGCGGATACCGCAAAGTGCTGAATTTCGGCCATACTATAGGCCATGCCGTGGAAAGTTACATGCTGGAAAAACCGGGTCGCGAACTGCTGCACGGCGAAGCCATTGCCATTGGTATGCTCTGCGAAGCCTACCTGTCTGTTAAGAAAGATCTGCTGACCAAAGATGCGTTGGATAAGATCGAAACATTCCTGGTATCGGTATACGAAAAAGTACCGCTTACCGAAGATGACATCCAGGCCTTAAGCCGCCTGGCCTTGCACGACAAAAAGAATACCGGCGCAACTATAAACTGCACGCTGCTGCAACGTATAGGTAGTGCTGTATACGACCAACCAGTTACCTTACCCGAAATACAGGAAGCCCTGCGCTATTACTCTTTGCTATGATACAAACCGTTACACTCTCGCACCCGACCGGTGTACTTCACGGAACTATACAGCTGCCTGCTTCCAAGAGCGAGGCTAATCGTGCGTTGATCATAGCAGCTCTGGCTGGCGGAAATTCAACTATAGAAAACCTTTCCGAAGCTAACGATACCCAACTACTGCAGCGCCTGCTGAAAAGTGATGCTGAAACGATAGATGCCGAAGATGCCGGAACGGTAATGCGATTTCTGACAGCTTACTATGCCGTAACAGGCCAGCAGAAAACCCTGACCGGAACCGAGCGCATGTGCCAAAGGCCAATTAAAATTCTGGTGGAAGCCCTGCGCGAATTAGGAGCAACTATAGATTACTTACAGGAAGAAGGTTACCCGCCACTTAAGATTAAAGGCTTTAAAGGCAATGGAAGCAATAAACTGAAAGTGCGCAGCGATATCAGTAGTCAGTATATTTCTGCGTTGCTGATGATCGCGCCGTTGCTGCCTGATGGTTTGGAATTGGAACTGGAAGGAAAGATCGGGAGCCGGCCTTATATTGAAATGACACTGTCACTGATGGAGCATTTTGGAGTGTCGGCTACGTTTGAAGATAACTCGATAGTCGTGCCGCACCAAAACTATAAAACCGCCACTTTTGCCGTGGAGCCTGATTGGTCGGCGGCCAGTTACTGGTATAGTATAGTAGCATTGGCCAAGGAAGCGGAAATTACGCTGCCTGGTCTTAAAGAAGATTCGTACCAGGGCGATAAGGCTATCGTTGACATCATGAACCGACTTGGCGTTTATACCGAGTTTACAGCATCAGGCATCACACTCAGCAAAAAACACTGCGAAAAACGTGTTGCTTTCGATTTCAGCCATTGCCCTGATCTTGCTCAAACTGTAGTTGCTCTATGCGCCGCCCTTGGTGTAACCCTGGAAATGACAGGTTTAGAAAGCCTGCGTATAAAAGAAACTGACCGCATACAGGCCTTACAGATTGAGGTTTTAGGTATGGGTACGTCGCTGAACGAAATGACACCGGGCGTTTTCCGAATGGAGCCTGCCATATTAACTAAGCGCGAACTTACTTTCAGATCCTACCAGGACCACCGTATGGCCATGGCTTTCGCCCCAATTGCCTTGTTGGAAACCGTACAGATTCAGGAGCCTAACGTAGTGCGCAAATCGTATCCGGGATTTTGGCAGGATCTGGAGAAGGTGGGGTTTAGTGTAATAAATAATGCAGAATGAGTAGTAAGTAAATGCGCCAGTGCGAGCTAGTAGCTCGTATTGTTTAGACAGTTGTTTGAAAGTACGAGATACAAGCTAGCACTAGTCGAATAATTTCACTTCATCTATCACTCGCTGCAAATACGCTGGAGCCATCGCTAATCTGCTGCCGTACCAGCTGAACATCTCGCCATCTACTACTTTTATTTTTGCTTGAGGGCATATTGCCTGGAACTCTGCAATGTGCTTTTCTTTAAAAGGATAAGGCTCTGAAGATAGAAGTATAAGCTGTGGCCTGGCTTGTTGTAGTTGGTCTGACGTGATCTCAGGATAGCGTTCCAACTCAGAAAATACATTCTCAAAACCGCAACGCTGCAGGATATGGTTTATAAAGTTGTTGCCACCTACCGCCATATAAGGCCCACGCCATATAAAGTAAGCTGTTTTTATAGTTGGGGTTCCGGGCTGTAGTTTTTCAAATCCGGATGCTATAGTTTGGGCCAGTTCCGTTGCTTTGGTTTCAGTGCCGGTCAGGTTGCCAAGTTGCAGCATCATTTCCAGCGAGTCTTCAAACGTATAGATATCGCTCATCCAGACCGGGTACTTCGACTGTAGTTGCTCTATGCCTTCTTTATAGTTCTCCTCCTTGTTCCCGATGATCAGGTCAGGTTGCAGTTGATCTATTACATCAAACTTGAAATTTTTAGTGCCGCCAACTATAGTTTTGGTCTTTACCTGAGCTTTTGGGTGGATGCAAAATTTTGTGACGCCAACTATACGGTCGCCTAAGCCTAAATCAAAAAGGAGTTCTGTTTGTGAGGGCACCAAAGAAACGATACGCTGCGGCAAAGTTGGCAGCGTAACCTGGCGGCCCATCTGGTCGGAGAAGATCAATGAATAATGATGAATGAGTAATAAGTATGCTTTAGTTGCTTACGGTTTCGCAAAATAGAGTTTATGGCGCTGCTTTAACCCAACAAAAGGAACCAGGGACTTCAGAACATCTGAACCTGTCATGCCTATAGTTCTTCTTCGGAACTCAACTATAGTTACGATGTAAACCAGCAGCGATAGAAAAATGAACGTGGTGATCTCGACACCTTCACGTGAAGTAATGTAAATAGTTAACGCCATCCAGGGCAGCACCATTAAAATCCAGAAAAGGTAGCGGCTCATAGTTTTAGTCTTTATGGTTTTGCAAAATACAAGCGTTTCCACTCGTGGTAACCTAAACCCGGAACCATCGCTTTTATAGTTGCTGCAAGAGTTAACCCCACTTGTTTACGACGGATGTTAATAGTTATCAGATTCAGGATAAGTGTGTTAATGGCGAATACCCACGGGAATGGGGAGTCTTTACGAACTATAATTGTAACTATAAGGGCCAGCCAGGGTAGCCAGATAAGGAGCAGGAATTGGTAGCGTTTCATGGGCAGAGGGTTTTGTACCTTTAAGTTACACTATTCCTGCAAAAAACAAAACCCCAAAGCTCTTGCGAGGCCCTGGGGTTTTATACTTGGCTAAAAGTATATGTCTTATTTCAGGTAACGGAAGTCCTGCTTGTCTTCTATCTTCAGTATTGTTTCGTAGATCATCTTGATCACATTCTCCACGTCATCTTTATGCACGGTCTCAACAGTGGTGTGCATATACTTTAACGGAAGAGAGATAAGGGCAGAAGCTA
This sequence comes from Pontibacter populi, assembly GCF_040278685.1. NCBI lineage: Bacteria > Pseudomonadati > Bacteroidota > Cytophagia > Cytophagales > Hymenobacteraceae > Pontibacter > Pontibacter populi. The sequence continues at coordinate 132,392 of NZ_JBEOKT010000002.1, read as the reverse complement.
CGCCGGCATTAGAGTAAGCAAAAGCATCGGTATCGGTGCCGGTTGCACGTGAAACCGCCGAACGCTGGAATGGTATCTCTTTTTCCTGTGCTGTGTTGATGATCAGGTCGCGCAGGTTGTTCTGCACAGCAGGGCCATATGCTATAACCGGACCTTTACCGCAATGGATATCACCACTTGTCTTCTTCTCGTACATAGGCGACTGCGTGTCGTGGGTAACATCGGTAATAATTGCTACATCCGGTTTAATGCGGTGCGCGATCATCTCGGCACCACGCAGGCCAATTTCTTCCTGCACCGAGTTTACAATGTATAAACCAAAAGGCAGTTTGTGCTTACGCTCCTGTATCAGGCGGGCAACTTCAGCGATCATAAAGCCACCGATACGGTTATCCAGCGCACGACCAACATAATAGCGGTCGTTCATCACGGTGAACTCGTCTTCAAAAGTAGCTACGCAACCTACATGTATGCCCATCTTCTCTACTTCCTCGCGGTTAGCAGCGCCACAGTCTAAAAACACAGTTTCTATAGTTGGCGCTTTGTCCTGCTCTACTTTGCGTACGTGTATGGCCGGCCACCCGAAAACAGCTTTCACAATCCCTTTGGCTGTATAGATATTCACTCTTTTTGATGGCGCTATCAGGGCATCGGAACCACCATTACGCTTCAGGTAAATATAGCCTTCCGGGGTAATGTAGTTTACAAACCATGAGATCTCATCAGCATGGGCTTCTATCACTACTTTATAGTCTGCTTCGGGGTTAATTACGCCAACTACAGTACCATAAGTATCTACAAAATAATCGTCAATATATGGTTTCAGGTATTCCAGCCACAGTTTCTGCCCTTCCGACTCAAAACCGGTAGGAGAGGAGTTATTCAGGTATTTCTGCAGGAAGTCGAAAGATTCTTGTCGCATAAATTTCAGTTAGAAATTAAAAATTAGAAATTAAAAATTACAGAAACCAGAGTTTGCAGAATTTTTTATACGCGTCATTCCTAATTTCTAATTTTTAATTCATAATTAAATTAAAGTGGAATATTGCCGTGCTTTTTGCGTGGTAGTGTTACTGCCTTGTTTTCCAGCATCTTAAAGGCCTTAATCAATTTTGTGCGTGTTTCAGACGGAAGAATAACTTCATCTATAAAACCACGGTGCGCGGCACGGTAAGGTGTAGCAAACTTGTCTTTATATTCCTGTACTTTCTCAGCCAGTTTAGCAGCCGGGTCTTCAGCTTCTGCAATCTCACGCTTAAAGATGATCTCAGCAGCACCCTGTGCACCCATTACCGCAATCTCCGCAGTTGGCCATGCATAGTTCATGTCGGCGCCAATATGCTTGGAGTTCATAACGTCGTAAGCACCGCCATAAGCCTTGCGGGTAATTACCGTAATACGCGGAACAGTAGCCTCGCAGAATGCATAAAGTAACTTGGCACCGTTCGTAATAATGCCACGCCACTCCTGGTCAGTTCCTGGCAGGAAGCCCGGAACATCTTCTAACACTAAAAGCGGAACATTAAAGCTATCGCAGAAGCGTACGAAACGGGCTGCTTTGGTGCTGGCATTAATATCCAGTACACCGGCCAGTACCGCAGGCTGGTTACCAACTATACCAATGCTGCGACCACCTAAACGGGCAAAGCCAACTACAATGTTATCACCGAAATTCTTATGTACTTCAAAGAAAGAATCCGCATCAATAATACCATCTATTACTTCACGGATATCGTAAGGCTGGTTCGGGTTTTCCGGAACTATAGTATCCAGCACAGAGCGTGTTTCATCTTGTCCGGCTTCGTAAGGCAGGGAAGGAGGTAATTCCTCGCAGTTCTGCGGGATATAGCTAAGCAGTTTTTTAAGGTAGTTTATACACTCTACTTCGTTGGCGCAGGAGAAATGCGTAACACCACTTTTTGTGCTGTGTGTGCTGGCTCCGCCCAGTTCTTCCGATGTCACGTTCTCGTGCGTTACTGTCTTCACCACGTTTGGCCCTGTCACGAACATGTACGATGTGTCTTCCACCATCATGATAAAGTCGGTGATGGCAGGAGAATAAACCGCACCACCCGCGCATGGACCCATAATCGCTGAAAGCTGCGGGATTACACCGGATGCAAGCGTGTTTTTGTAAAAGATATCAGCATAACCACCCAGCGAAACCACGCCTTCCTGTATACGGGCACCACCCGAGTCGTTCAGACCGATAACAGGAGCGCCGTTCTTCATCGCCAGGTCCATTATCTTTACGATCTTTTCGGCATGCGTTTCAGAAAGCGAACCACCCAGTACCGTGAAATCCTGCGAGAAAACATAAACCAAACGGCCGTTGATCGTGCCATAACCGGTAACTACACCATCGCCCAGGTAATACTGTTTATCAAGGCCGAAGTCTTTGGAGCGGTGCATTACAAACTTGCCAATCTCTTCAAAAGAGCCTTCATCCATCAGCAAATGGATGCGCTCGCGTGCGGTTAGTTTGCCTTTTTTATGTTGTGCATCTATTCTGTCTTGTCCACCGCCAAGTAATGCTTCAGCGTTTTTGCGCTCCAGCGTTGCCAGTTGGGCCTCTCTAATTTCTCCAGCCATGTAAATTGTTGTATAACTAATTTATAATGTACAGTCTATATATTTCCCAAATTTAAAAACTATAGTTCGATTTCGGGTATAGTTCTATATTTTTTTGGATATATAGGCTAAGTATATGCTATAGTTGCAATGAACAGTGCTCTTTCGGATTTGCAATCCGAAAGTAAAGTAGTCGCGGGTTTGTAATCCTCAATAGTAAAGACAGTTGCTAAAGGCCAGCAGGCGGATTGCAAATCCGCATATAACAAGGTTCCGGATTGCAAATCCGGAATAGCGGAGAGAAGTCAACCAAAACAAAAAGGCCACCCAAATCGGATGGCCTTTTGCTATAGTTCAGGAAAGTTATTCTTTCGAGGTTTTGTCATTGTCAGGAGACTTGGTTGGCTCTTTGTCTTCATCTATTTCGTCAGAGGCTAAATTGGTTTTGCCTTTTTTGCTCTTCTTAGATGTAAACGTAAGTTGTTCCTTGCCTTCTTCATGATCAACCATAATCACGTCGCCCTGGTTTACTTCGGCTTTCAGTATCTCTTCCGCAATTGGATCTTCGATATACTTCTGAATAGCACGGTTCAACGGACGGGCACCATATTTCGGATCATACCCTTTCTCGGCAACATAGTCTTTCGCCTTATCGGTAAGCTCGATCTTGTAACCAAGTGTTTCGATACGCTTGAACAGTTTGCCAAGTGAGATATCGATGATCTTGTGCATGTCCTCACGGTTAAGCGAGTTGAACACGATCACGTCATCCAAACGGTTCAGGAACTCAGGCGAGAAGGTTTTCTTCAGGGCGCTGGCTATAGTTCCTTTCATAATGTCGTCCACGTTATCCTGCTTAGACTTAGACATGAAGCCGATACCGGCACCAAAGTCCTGTAAGTCACGGGCACCAATGTTAGATGTCATGATGATGATCGTGTTACGGAAGTCAACCTTACGGCCAAGTCCGTCTGTCAGGATACCATCATCCAGCACCTGTAGCAACAGGTTATAAACATCCGGGTGCGCTTTCTCGATCTCATCCAGCAATACAACAGAGTAAGGCTTACGACGGATCTTCTCGGTCAGCTGGCCACCTTCTTCGTAACCAACGTAGCCTGGAGGCGCTCCCACCAAGCGAGATACACTGAATTTCTCCATGTACTCACTCATATCAATTCTTACAAGCGAATCCTCTTTATCAAACAGGTAAGTGGCAAGCACTTTTGCAAGCTCGGTTTTACCAACACCAGTCGGGCCAAGGAATACGAACGAACCAATTGGCTTCTTCGGATCTTTCAGACCAACGCGGGTACGCTGGATAGCTTTCACCAGTTGCTTAATAGCTTTCTCCTGACCAATAACTTTACCGCTCAGTTCATCGGCCATGTTCAATAGCTTCTGGCCTTCGTTCTGCGCGATACGTTTTACCGGTATACCTGTCATCATGGCAATAACCTCTGCCACATTTTCCTCTTTTACCGTGTAACGCTTTTTCTTGGTCTCTTCTTCCCAGTTCTTCTTCGCAGAATCAAGCTGGTCGATAAGTTTTTTCTCTTTGTCGCGTAGCTGCGCAGCCTCTTCGTACTTCTGGCTCTTCACTACACGGTTTTTCTCTACCTTAATGTTCTCTATCTGCTCTTCCAGCTTCAGGATATCCTCAGGTACGATGATGTTATTGATGTGTACCCGCGCACCAGCCTCATCCAGCACGTCAATCGCCTTATCCGGAAGGAAACGGTCGCTCATGTAGCGGTCAGATAACTTCACGCAGGCTTCGATTGCCTTATCGGTATAGTTTACGTGGTGGTGATCCTGGTACTTGTCTTTGATATTATTCAGAATCTCAACAGTTTCCTCAGGCGTAGTTGGGTCTACCATTACAATCTGGAAACGACGGGCAAGCGCACCATCTTTCTCAATGTACTGGCGGTACTCATCCAGAGTAGTTGCACCGATGCATTGTATCTCGCCACGGGCAAGCGCAGGCTTGAACATGTTAGATGCATCCAGCGAGCCGGAAGCGCCACCGGCACCAACTATAGTATGCAGCTCATCAATGAACAGGATCACATCCGGAGATTTCTCCAACTCATTCATTACAGCTTTCATACGCTCTTCAAACTGACCACGGTACTTTGTACCAGCCACTAAAGAAGCAAGGTCAAGGGTAACTACACGCTTATTAAAGAGCACGCGGCTTACCTTTTTCTGGATAATACGCAGGGCAAGGCCTTCGGCGATGGCAGTTTTACCAACACCCGGCTCACCTATTAGTATAGGGTTGTTCTTTTTACGACGGCTCAGTACCTGGGCCACACGCTCGATCTCTTTCTCACGACCAACTATAGGGTCCAGCTTATCGTCTTCGGCCAGTTTTGTTAAGTCACGGCCAAAGTTGTCGAGTACCGGTGTGCGCGATTTTTCGCCTGGTTTTTTGCTGGTGCTACCTGATCGGGAAGAAGATGAGCTTCCAAATAATTTGTCTGAATCGTCACTATCGTCTGTGTCAGACGATGCCAGTGGATTATTGCTATGATAATCCAGGGAGTCTCTTATTGCTTCGTAGTTCACGTTGAATTTCGCTAAGATTTGTGAAGAAATGTTGTCCTCGTCCCGCAGGATGGACAATAGGAGGTGCTCGGTTCCTATAATATCACTCTTGAAGATCTTTGCCTCCAGGTAAGTGATCTTGAGTACCTTCTCAGTTTGTTTTGTAAGCGGGATGCTGCCTGTAATGTTACTGTTTTGCGAAGCGGTGTTACGTGTAGCCTGCTCTAAAGCGTACTTCAGTTCATCTATCGAAACACCCAGCTTCTTCAGCAGGGCGATGGCAGTTCCTTCTCCTTCCCGGATCATGCCCAGCACCAGGTGTTCGGTACCGATGTAGTCATGCCCAAGACGAATAGCTTCCTCACGGCTGAGTGAGATAACCTCTTTCACTCGGTTTGAGAATTTAGCTTCCATGTATAATTATTAATCTAAAAAAAGTCTTAAAACAGGTAATTGATTGAGGCTGACAGAATTAGCCTACTTCTAAACACGCCAGACAGCTTAATTGTTCAGCCTGACAGTCAAGCCTTTATGTAAGGTAAGTAAGTGATGCCGGCCCTTGTGTAAACAATAAGTCAATTATACTTAACTCTGGTACAAATTGTTTGCCAAATACTTGCGTATAGGGTTTTACGTGCAAATTGTCAGGAATGATTTTAGGATGTATCCTGTTTCGCAGGTCCAGCACGTTTGCCGGCGTTTCTGACTGGTACGCGTCTGTGAAAAAAAGTGGCTTATTTATCTTGAGTAATTTAAGATAAAGCTTCAACAGTTCAACGTTTAGCTGGAATAAATATTTTGGCTGCCGCGCATAAACCTGCTGTATATAGTCTCCATAAAATTCAAAATAGGGCGCCCGGCCGTAAGCTGCCTGTATGGTTCGCCAGTGAACGTTGTACCACTTCTGGCTATAGTCTATCTCGATCTCTGTTATAATAGTTTTGTTCTTACTGTTTCCTTTCAGGATCGGGATACTGAGCGGCACCACGCCCTGCGCTGTAAGCACGTGGCAGCGGTTGCGGTAACTCTGCTTTACATAATTCTCATGCTGCTCTAAAAGCAAACCATCAGAATGAAGCAGTTGCCGGAAGTAAGTAACCGGCGGGTTATACATTAGTTCTGTAAGTAGGATCAAATTATGAATTATGAATTAGAAATTATGAATGGCTATTTAAAGGTGTTGCTTTCCTGGTTGAAACAGATTACGCTAATAAAATCTAAATAATCTAAAGGAAAAAGTCTTACCTGTACTTTGTAGGAGTAATTCCTCTTTCTATCTATAGTTTTCAACTTACGGAAGTGAAGGTTTTATTACTATGGCCTAATTTCTAATGCATAATTCATAATTTTTAATTCATATAGATTGTACCTTTGCAGCGCAGTTACGAACTATGGCCAGAGATCAGCAAATTCCTTTCTATTATTATCCGCTTGGGCTATTGCTCAAAGGTTTATCGTTGCTTCCGCTTCCGGTTTTATACCTGCTGTCTGATGTGCTTTATTTTATAGTTTATCATGTAATAGGGTATCGCAAAAAAGTAGTTTTAAATAACCTGCGCAATTCTTTTCCTGAAAAATCAGAAGGTGAGATTCAAACTATAGCTAAAGCATTTTACCGGCAGTTTACCGATGTTGTAGTAGAGATACTGAAACTGCGCACAATGAGCAGAGCAGAAATGCAGCGCCGTATAGTTTTCGCCAACCAGGAGTTGCTGGATGATTTTGTGAAAACCGGTACGCCTGTTATTACCATGGGTTCGCACTCCTGTAACTGGGAATGGGTACTGCCTGCCGGAGTTGTTCAGTTCAGTTTTCCGGCCGACGGAATTTATAAGCCGCTTAATAACCCGTTCTTCGAAGACTTTATGTTAAAGACTCGGAGTCAGTTAGGGGCAAGGCTGATAAAGATGAAAGATACGTTGCGTGATTTTGCTGCTCACCGCCATGTACCACGTGTTATTGCCATGCTCTCTGATCAAACCCCGTTAAAAAGCGAGATCACTTTCTGGACCACTTTCCTGAACCAGGACACACCTTTTTATGAAGGAGCTGAAAAGCTGGCCAAAAAATTCAGATACCCGGTACTATTCCTGGATATAAAACGCACAAAACGCGGACATTACACGTTAACGTTCGAAACAATTTCGGATGGTACTTCTGACACTGTGCCGATCACCGAGATATTTGCCCAAAAACTGGAAGCATCCATTCGCCGAGCTCCCGCCGATTACCTCTGGACCCACAAACGCTGGAAACATAAGCGGCCAGAGGCCGCTAGTTAAAAAGTTGAGAAGTTAGAAAGTTAAAATGCTGTTCTTAAAATATACTTTCTAACTTCTCAACTTTCTAATTTTCTAATTATAAGGACTCTTAACCCCCAACGATGCTTCGATTCGAGAACTACAGTAAGAGATTCGGAAGTAAAACGGTGCTTACTGTTCCTGAGCTTACCCTGGAGAGAGGATTGTACTGGCTAAAAGGAGAGAATGGCAGCGGCAAAACAACCTTCCTGAAATCTATTGCCGGACTTATTCCGTTTGATGGTACAATCCAGCTGAACGACATCAGTATAAAACAACAGCCTATAGAGTATAGGCGGCTTGTTAATTTTGCTGAAGCAGAACCTTTATACCCGGGGTTTCTTACCGGAAACGACCTGATCAGTTTTTATACAGAAACGAAGCAGGCACAGAAAGAGCAGGTAGCCCTATTAATAGATGCGTTTGATATCGGTGGTTTTATTGGCGAAAAAGTAGGAGCCTATTCCAGCGGGATGGTGAAGAAGCTATCGCTGGTGCTGGCCTTTGTTGGTAACTCAGATCTTATTTTACTAGATGAGCCTTTTATTACCCTCGACCACAAAGCCTTGCAGGTATTACCTGAAATTATTGATGATTATCAGCAGAAGGGCACCTCTTTCCTCATCAGTTCGCACCAGCCATTTACTTTACTCGAGCCTTCGGTTTTAACAGTCGCTAACAAAACGGTGCTGCCAGCATCTGCACTATGCTAAGCACTGTTTCGCTGCTTTTTAAAACACTGGTTATCCAGTTCTATAAGGTGAATGCTGGCTTTTTCCTTTTTGTTTTCCTGGTGCTGTTTGGGATAATGGATGCGCGGGAGATCGTGCTGTTTCATGTTAGCCTGATGCAGGCTATAGTTGGAACGGTAACCGGTTTGCTGGTTGCACTGAGTGTTTGGGCGCTATACAACTATAAATGTGTGGTGTTTGTGCTTAACAACTTGGATAAACCGCAGAATAGTTTTCTTATCCAGCTTCAGGCTTTTTCGGCTTCAAAGCAAGTTCTGGTTTTCCTATTTTGCCAGCTTATAGTTTACCTGCCAGTGTTAATGTATGCTGTTTTTGTTGTAAGCATTGGGGTTGAGAATGGGGAGTTTATTAAATCGGCAACTATAGTTTTATTCCTGCTGCTGATGTGCTTTGGCAGTGCGTATCTCTATTCCCGGAAAATAAACAGCTTCCATAAACCGGGAGTGGCAATTCAGATATGGTTTCCTTTTTCGGGTAAGATCAGCAAACAGCCGGTTTTATTCTTGACTTATCATTTACTGCACGAACGTAAACTTGCCTGGGTTGCTTTAAAGGTGTTTTCGTCGCTTATCTTTTACCTTGTTTTTGTAAGGCACTATAACGATTTCTCTCTGGGCTATTTCCGGTTGTTATTCCTGATAGCAACTATAGCGCACAGCATGCTGGTTTTCTATAGTTTCGAATTTGTAGAAAAGCAGCTGGCCTTTACCAGGAACCTGCCACTAACACGAACCTACCGTCTGCTATTTTACCTGTGTGCGTACTTGTTTATGCTGTTGCCTGAGTTTTGCTGGATGTGGGTATATGCCGATGGGCTGATGACCTGGCCCGAAATACTGCTTACTTTTAGTACCGGGCTCGGGCAATTATTACTGCTGACTGCTGTACTATACTTACCAAACATGAACCTGCAGCGCTTTGCCTGGTTTACATGCCTCATCTATTTTGCTACAGCTATCTTACTGCCGTCTGGTATAACTATAGTTTTGATTTCAGAAGTAGCCCTCGCACTTTTTATCTACTATAGAAACTTTTATAAGTTAGAAAGTTAAAAAGTTTGGAAGTTAGAAAGTTATAGTGCTATGCAGTTCTTGGAATACCCTTTCTAACTTACCCTTTTCTAACTTTCTAACTATAAAAACTCTTCAATATCTCCTGCGCCCTGGCGTAGTACTTCGAAGTTGTTGTTGGTTGCATCCACTACCGTAGAGGCGATGTTGTTTCCTGGGCCGCCGTCAATTACCATATCTACCAGGTTTCGGTATTTCTCATAGATCAACTCCGGGTCGGTGCTGTATTCCAGTACTTCGTCTTCGTCGCGGATAGAGGTGGATAGGATCGGGTTGCCCAGTTCGCGCACCAGGGCCAGGGCAATATTGTTTTCAGGTACACGTATTCCCACGGTTTTCTTTTTGGCAGCGGCGTATTTAGGGGCATTGCTTGTCGCATTCAGCACGAACGTAAATGGTCCCGGCAACGCTTTCTTCATCACCTTATAAGTAGGCGTGTCTATTTTGGCGTAATCCGAAATGTGGGTAAGGTCGGAGCAGATAAAGGATAGGTTTACTTTGTCTGGTTTTACGCCTTTTATCTGGCATACCCGCTCTATGGCGCGCGCGTTGTGTATATCGCAACCCATGCCATAAATGGTGTCGGTTGGGTAAATAATCACGCCGCCGTTTCGCAGCACTTCTACAGCTTCACGAATTTTTTTCTCCTGCGGGTTGTCCGGGTGTATCTGTAAAAAGACAGCATTACTCATAGTTCTGGGTGTGTTTTATAGTTCGAAGTATTACCTAGGATACTCTATTACGATCTTAAACGTTTTGCTATAGTTTAAGGCGATGCTGCTAAACCTATAGTTTGTTTTAAGCCAGTAGGTGCAGTTGCGCAAATATAATTCATGCATTCGGATAGCTACTCATTCGCAATTAGCAACATAAGTGTTATTTTTGAACCTGATATAACAACAGGTGCAGAAACTATAAACCACGTTTGCGCCTTTATTATTTATTATGGCTAAGAAAGTCACTACATCCAAAAGAAAGAAAAAAGAGAAAAGTAAGGTAATTCCTGCCCTGTCGGTGCTGTTTGTGCTGCTTTTCGTGAGCTTCTCCTATTATGCGTACCAGATCGTGTACACGACCAACGTAGACACAAAAGATCAGGATACCTATGTTTACATCCCGACGGGCGCCACTTACGAACAGGCCATGGACTCCGTGGAAGCAAGCGGCGTAATCATCGACCCGTTGTCGCTGCGCTTTATGGCCAAGCTGATGGACTACGACAAACTGGTAAAACCGGGCCGTTATAAACTGGAAAGTGGCTGGGGCAACCGCCAGTTGGTTGGTGTGTTACGTGCCGGCCAGCAAACTCCTGTTAAACTTACCTTTACCAATGTGCGCCTGCGCAGCCAGCTTGCAGAAAAACTTGCTTCCGAAGTAGAGCCGTCCGAAGCTGAAATAGATGCCTTGCTGAGCGATCCGGAATACCTGGAAACCCTGGACTTCGACACTACCAACGTGGTAAGTATGTTTATCCCGAATACTTACGAAGTATACTGGACCATTTCTGCCAAAGAACTGATGGAACGCATGAAGTCGGAATACGATAAGTTCTGGACGGAAGAGCGGTTAGAGAAAGCTGAAAAGCTAAATTTGACTCAACAGCAGGTTTCTACGCTGGCATCTATAGTTCAGGCCGAAACTATAAAAAACGACGAAAAGCCTCGCGTTGCCGGTGTTTACCTGAACCGCCTCGAAAAAGGAATGCTATTGCAGGCTGACCCAACGGTAGTTTTTGCTGTTGGCGATTTTAATATTCGCCGTGTACTGAACGTGCATTTGCGCCACGATTCGCCTTACAATACCTATCGTTATAAAGGCCTGCCTCCGGGCCCGATAAACGTACCAAACATCTCAAGTATAGATGCGGTGCTGAACCCGGAAAGCCACGACTATATTTATTTCTGCGCCAAAGAAGATTTTTCAGGGTACCATAGTTTTGCGGTAACAGTAGCTGAACACCAGGCCAACGCCCGCCGCTACCAGAAAGCCCTGAACGAGCGCAAGATCATGAAGTAATATTGATTGCTGAATGGCTGAATTGTTAAATTGTTGATCAGGTAAAGTACAGTTCTGGTTATGCAAACAACAGTTCAGCCATTTAACAATTTAACCATATAACCATTTAAGCAGTGTTTGAATCAGAAGTACAGATACGCGTGCGCTACGCCGAAACCGACCAGATGGGCTATGTATACTATGGCAACTATGGCGCTTATTACGAAGTAGCTCGCACCGAAGTGTTTCGCAGGCTGGGCATCCATTACAAAGAGATGGAAGCCACCGGAACCATGATGCCTGTACTGGAGCTCAAATGCAAATATATTCGCCCGGCCAAGTACGACGACCTGCTAACTATAAAGCTGTTTGTAAAGCATAAGCCGCATGGCACACGTATAAAGTTTGAATACGAAGTGTACAACGAGGAGCAAACGCTGCTTAACGTGGGTGAAACTACGATGGTGTTTGTAGACATGCAGACTGGCAGGCCAACCGCTATTCCGGAACTGATACACCAGAAAATGGACTCGTATTTTAGCGAATGAAGTATAACCAGCAATACCTGAAGCGCCGCAGGGCTTACCGTAAGTTTATCGTTTTCCTGAAAAGATGGCGGTTTAACAACGGGCAGTCATCGGTGTACGAGGTGGCCGATGTGCTGCTGGGCGAGCTGCGCCTGGACTCCATCACGAAGCGCGCCTCTTACATGGCCTTTAACTTTACGCTGGCAATTTTCCCAAGCATCATCTTCCTTTTCACGCTCATCCCTTACATACCCAGTGTGCTGCAAATGGACCTGAGCGAGAACATTCTGAACTTTATCACCGATTTTCTGCCCGCTGAAATGTATTCGGTAGCTTACGGAACTATAGAGGATATCGTGAATAAGCCGCGTGGGGGCTTATTATCTTTCGGTTTTTTGTTTGCCCTGATACTGTCTACCAATGGCATTATGTCGCTGATGGATGCGTTTGATAAGAAATACCACACCTTTTATAAACGCACCTACGTCAGGAAACGCCTGATAGCAACTATACTTACTGTGGCGCTGTCGCTGATTCTTTTTACGGCAGTGGCGGCTATCTTCTTCGGGCAATGGATACTGGATGCGCTGGTGTTTTATGAAGTGGTGACCGAGAGCTACACTTATACCCTGATCGTGATCCTGAAGTATGTGGCAATCGTGCTGCTGTTCCTGCTGGCTACGTCACTTATCTATTATTACGTTCCGGCTATCGAGGATAAATGGCCTTTCTTTTCGGCTGGCGCTGTGGTGGCAACCGGTCTGATATTTCTGGTGTCGATGATCTTTTCGATGTACATCAGCGCTTTCGATACTTATAACAAATTCTATGGGTCTATCGGGGCGTTGATAGGTCTGATGATCTGGCTCGACTTTATTTCGATGATCCTGATACTGGGTTTCGAGATAAATGTAAGTATCGATTCGGTGACAAAACGCCTAGTGCGCCGCAAAAAACTGGTTGCAGAAAGTGCACTGTAGGGTAGAAGCTAGAGTAACTATAAAATTTTGTTCTTATGAATCAGGTGTTTATAGTTTAAGCGGTAAATCAAGCAAAAAATATTGCCGTATAGTTTTGAAAATTGAGCGCAGCACTATACTTTTGTGCACGATTAATTACAGAGAGTTGGCGGAGTGGTCGAACGCGGCGGTCTTGAAAACCGTTGACTGTAACAGGTCCGGGGGTTCGAATCCCTCACTCTCTGCAAAGCCTGAGCTACCCAGCTCAGGCTTTTTTGTTTTAAGGCCTGTCTGCTCTTGCAGCTCATCAAACCTAACACGGTTCTTCTTTTTATTATCTTTCAGGATATTCCTAATTGTTAAAATAAAACTAATATGAAGCTATATTTTCAAAACTTCTCGGTTAGCAGCCTATGTACAGTCTTTTGCCTGTTTTGCTTTGTGATGCTGTTTGTAAATTGCAAGTCTAGAAGTGAGGACACAGGTAAGAATATGCCAGAGGGGAGGAACATAGAAACATGCTACTATGATGTAATCTATGAAGAGCTGAAGCCTAATGAGTTGGGTGTGCCAGGGGTAATATTTAAAATGAAAGCTGAAGATGATCAACTCTACAAAGCAATTAAAAATAATGAAGTAGAAAGGATTTTATTTTGGGATAAAGCCGATAAAAGTGCAGCCGACTCTACAGCAACAGGGGATATTCGAACCACTTGCAAAGCAAGAAATTGGAAGGGGAATACATATGAACTGGTTTGGGCTACAACTGATTATATGCCAATACCTACAAGATTTTCTAAAAACTATAGTAATACTCCGCCCTTTAATAAAGACAGCCTGATGCTGAACTCACTGATAAGAATAATTGATAAAAATGGCAGGGTTTGGAATATTAAGTCATGTGCAACTTCTGAGTAAATCTACTTCCCAAACCAATCCAGCACAAAGCCTTCCGGCCATAGCCAAACTATAAGCAAACCTGCTACAAGCGAAAGACCAAACAACAAAGCAACTCTGGTAAATAATGCCCTGCTGCCAAGTACAGCAACCATAGCTCCTTTAAACGCGATATTGGAAAGCGCTGCGATCATGATCACTTTCCAGCCGGTATCTAAGCCTATAGTTTGGTTGTTCATGAGCCGCGATGTAGAGAGCGTAATGGCATCCACATCTGTAAGCCCGGAAATAATAGCAACTATAAACAATCCGCTGTCCCCGAAATGGTCTTTGGCGGCGGCTGTTGCCAGAATAACTATAGCGTAAATGGCTCCAAACACTAAGGCGGTTTTTAGCTGAGCCGGGTTTTCCTGCTCCGGCATTTGCCCGGCGTCTTCTTTCTTAAACAGGAAACCAACAACTATAAGTATAGCCATAAGCAGCAAGAGGCTGATCAAAGGAGGAGCTACTTTGCCAAGTGTTGTTGGAGCTACCACCGTTATCTCCACTATAATGCGCAACAACGAAACAGCTGTAGCTATAAAAATAACCAATGCTATCAGGTTATTGCTTGCTGTTTGGCTGTCGTGGGTTTTAGAGCGTTTGGCATACGTTACGGTAGTAGCTGTGCTCGAAATTAAGCCGCCTAAAACCCCGCCAAGCAAGGTGCCTGCTCTTCCGCCAAATATCTTGTAAGCAAAATAACCTGCCAGACCTATACCAACTATAAGCACCACCATCAGCCAGATGTTGTAGGGGTTCAGTACCTCGTAAGGACCGTAAGTTTCGTTGGGAAGTACCGGCAATATCACCAGCGAGATAACCACAAACTGCATAATGGCGCGCAGGTCTGTTTCGCCAAGTTTAGCTATGGCCTGGTGCAGGGTTTCTTTTAAATGCAGCAGCACCGCCACCACACCACCCAATGCCACCGCTACCGATGTTTTACCTATTACCAGGTAAGCGCCTATGGCAAACATAAGCAACATGGCCGCTTCGGTGGTCTGGCCAACATCAACGTGCTGTTCGCGCCGTTGAAGCAGGTTAGCTGCCACAACTATAGCTGCAGTAGCAACTGCACCGGCCGCAATTATCCAGCCGCCAAAATCCTGGGCCAGCCAGGCGCAGACAGTACCAAAAACTGTTATTAAAGGGAAGGTTCGGATACCGGCAATGCGAGCTTTTTCGTGTTGGCGCTGCAGCCCTACAAGCAACCCTAACCCGAGTGAGATGGCTAAGATCTGGAAGAGTTCGATATCCGGCATAGTATGGTTTGATATAGCGGCTTTGTGATATGGGAATAAAACACAAAAGTATAGCCGAAACTATACTTTTATACTTTAATATTAAGAAAGAGTTATATACTATGGCGTTGTTACCAGCGAACTGCTGAGTCTTTTAAGTTCGGTTTCGGCAGCTTTGGCTTCGTATCGGATATCGATCAGCCTGTTTTCGGCAACTAACTGGTTACGCTGTGCCTCACGCAGCTCTATAGATGTAAGCAAGCCTAAACGGTAACGCTCCAGGGCTATGTTGGCATTTTCTTCGGCCAGCAACACATTCGATTCCTCCAGTTCCAGCAACTGCAGTCGGTTGGCGTAGCGGCTGTAAGCACGTGCCAGTTCCGACTCCAGTTGGTTCTGTACCTGCCTGTATTCCAGTTCAGATGTTTCCACGGCAATGCGGGCGTTCTGAGCCTGCCTGTTAATATTAAACCCATTAAAAATAGGCACGCTCAGTGTTAAGCCATAGTTATAGCCATGGTTACGGTTAAACCTGGCCTGGAAATCGTTCAGTGGCTCGGCCTCGTTACGCGAAAAGTTATAAGCACTTGTAAACCCTATTACCGGGAAGCGGCTGGCGCGTACAGCTTTCACATCGAGGTGGGCAAGCTCGCGGTTAAGTTGCAGGCGTTGCAATAACGGATTGGCACCGGTCAGCCCGGCGTTCATATTGCCAATAGCCAGCGTCTTATCTACACTAATAGAGTCCTCTGTATCAAAAGTGATGTTCGGGTCGCGGCCAAGCAGTTGGTTAAGGGTAATGCGGGCGTTCTGCAAGCTTTCCTGCTGGTTTAGCAGTTCCGAGCGGTCCGTGTTATAGTCAACCTGTGCACGTAGTATCTCTACTTTAGCGCTTACTCCTACTTCGTATTGTGCTTCGGTCAGGTCTATTCTTGCTTTAGAAATAGCAATGGCATCTTCCAGCGCTTTTATCTTCCCTTCCTGGCGCACTACTTCGAAATAAGCGTCTGTTATATCTGCAACGGTGTTCTCTACAGTTTCGCGGGTGAACAGTTTTCCGGCTTTTTCAAGAGCCTTCAGGCGATCGTAGTTGATGAACATCCCCATACCATCAAACAAAGTCCAGTTCAGGTTAACGCTGCTGCTGAGGTTATTCGAGCTGGCACCGGTTCGTTCTATCGGCTCGCGGCCCGAAAACTCCTGTCTCGAATTGTTTTCGTTAAACAAGCGGGTAGCGCGGCCATCTACCGTTGGCAGAAAACCGGCATTGCCCAGCGTTACATTGTTCGAGGCAATATCGTCCTGCCTGTCTGCTATCCGGATACTATAGTTATTCTCTAAACCGATCTTGATGGCCTGTTCCAGTGTCAGGAGTTCCTGGCTGTAAGTGGTGGCTGGAAGAAGCAGCGCAACTATAGTTAGTAGCAGCGCTGCAGCTTTTATAGGAAACATTACTTTCTTATCCAAGGGAGTATATGCTGAGATAATTCGTGAAATTTTATTTACTGTAAGCTGGTTCTGCTTGCTCGTGGTGCAGTTCTTCCTCTTCTTCTTCTGGCATCCGACCAACGTTAGCCTCAGCAGATGAGAAATAGGAATAAATGGCCGGGATCACATACAACGTAAGGCCTGTTGAGAAGATAAGTCCGCCAACTACAGCAATACCCATCGATACGCGGCTCTCGGCACCGGCACCCAGGGCAAGCGCAATCGGCAACGTACCCAGTATCGTCGACATCGACGTCATCAGGATTGGGCGGAAACGCTGTACGGCTGCATCAGTGGCGGCTTCCAGTTTGTTAAGGCCTGCCTCTTTACGCTGGTTGGCAAATTCCACGAGCAGGATACCGTTTTTGGTAACTAGGCCCACCAGCATGATCATACCGATCTGGCTGAAGATGTTAAGCGTTTGCCCGAAATACCAGATAGAAAGCAAAGCACCAGCAAGTGCCAATGGCACGGTAAACATGATGATAATAGGATCTCTGAAACTCTCGAACTGAGCCGAAAGGGCCAGGTAAATGAGACCAAGCGCCAGCACAAAAGCAAACAGTAAACTACTGGAGCTTTCGGAGAAGTCGCGCGACTGTCCTGCCAGTGATGTCTGGTATGATTCGTCGAGCACCTTGTCGGCAATGGCATCCATGGCGGCAATACCATCGCTTATAGTTTTCCCTTTGGCCAGCGACGCGCTGAACGTAGCAGATGCAAAACGATTAAAGCGGTATAGTTGCGGCGAAGCACTTTCCTCGCTCAACTCTATCAGGTTATCCAGTTGTATCAGCTGGCCTTCGTTGTTCTTTACATAAAGGCTGCGCAGGTCGATAGGGGCAGAGCGGTTTTCGCGGGCTACCTGGCCTAACACCTGGTACTGCTTTCCATCTTTAATAAAGTAACCGAAGCGCTGACCGCTAAGGCCGGCCTGCAGGGTCTGGGCAACATCGCGTACGCTTACACCCATGGCCTGTGCTTTTTCGCGGTTTATCTCTACGCGGAGCTCAGGTTTATTAAACTTCAGGTTCACGTCTACAAAACCAAATGTAGGGTCCTGGCGGGCGAGGTCCATTATCTGCGGTATGATGTCGCGGAGTTTAGATCCGTCTGGCGACTGCACCACGAACTGAACCGGCTGGCCTGAACCACGTCCACCACCAAGGCCTTTATCGCCTGAGCCGAACGCACGGGCACCTGTCAATTGGTTTGATAGTCTGCCGATCTCATCCACGATCTCCTGCTGAGACTTATCGCGTAGTTGCGGATCAACTAGTTTTACTCGCAGGAAACCGGAGTTGGAACCACCACCGCCAAAGCCTGGCGAGGTCATAGCTACCATGTTGTCGATACCGCTTATAGAGTCGTTCACAAGCTGCGTCAGTTCGCTCATGTATTCATCCATAAACTCGTAAGAAGCACCTTCAGGGCCCGTAACACTGATACGCAAACCGTTACGATCTTCGTCAGGGGCAAGCTCGGAAGGCAGTGTAGCCATGAACAGGTAAATAGCACCCGCCGAAACTACAATAATGACGAAGGCTACCCAGCGCACACGCATAAAGCTCTCGAGACTGCTACGGTAACCGTTGGTAAGGGCTGTAAAGAATGGCTCTGTTTTACGGTAGAACCAGTTTGGTCTTTCGCGGTGCTTCAGCATTCGCGAGCACATCATCGGTGTCAGGGTAAGCGATACAAAAGACGAAATGATAACGGAGCCTGCCACCACGATACCAAACTCACGGAACAGGCGGCCTGTGATACCCTCCAGGAAGATAACCGGCATAAATACCGCTGCCAGTGCCACCGTAGTAGAGATAATAGCAAAATAGATCTCTTCCGATCCTTTTTTAGCCGCCTTCATCGGTTGCTGGCCGTTCTCAATCCTGGAGTAGATGTTTTCCAGCATTACAATGGCATCATCCACCACCAGACCAATTGCCAGTACTATACCAAGCAGGGTCAGAACGTTAATGGAGAAATCCATCAGGTACATGATAAAGAAGGCACCTATAAGCGATACCGGAATAGCCACTACAGGAATTACAGTAGAGCGCCAGTCGCGGAGGAACAGGAAGATGATGATCACTACCAGTCCGAATGCTACGAAAATGGTTTCCTGAACTTCGGCTATAGATGCTTTGATGTATTGGGTGTTGTCGAAGCCAATTACAACTTCAATATCTTCCGGCAGATCTTTTTTGATCTGTTCTAAACGCACATAAAACTCATCGGCTATCTCGACCTGGTTTGAGCCAGGCTGCGGAATAAGCACTACGCCCACCATGGGTATACCGTCGCGGCGAAGGATAGATTTTTCGTTTTCAGGGGCAAGTTCGGCGTGGCCGATATCGCTGAAACGGATCAGGCGGTCGTCGTCTTCGCGAACGATAAGGTTGTTGAACTGCTCTGGTGTAGAGATGCGGCCCATGGTGCGTACCGATAACTCTGTTGTTGCGCCTTCAATTCTACCCGAAGGCAGTTCAAGGTTCTGGCGTACAAGGGCATTCTGCACTTCTATGGGTGTAACCTGCAGGGCAGCCAACTTATCAGGGTCCAGCCACAGGCGCATGGCATAGCGTTTCTCACCCCAGATATCAATAGAGCTTACACCCGGTATAGTTTGAAGGCGCTCCTTAAACACGTTCTGGGCAATTGCCGAAATATCTAACAGGTTACGGGTAGCACTTTTTATACCTACAAATATGATCGGGTTGGCATCGGCATCAGCTTTAGACACGGTTGGAGGGTCGGCATCGTCGGGCAGGCGGCGCTGTGCACGTGCTACGCGGTCGCGCACGTCATTGGCGGCGGCTTCCATATCTACTCCCAGGTTAAACTCTACGGTAATGTTGCTGCTACCTTCGCGACTGCTCGATGTTAGTGTACGAATACCGGCAATACCGTTTATCGATTCTTCCAGCGGCTCGGTTATTTCCGATTCTATAGTTTCGGAGTTGGCACCGGGGTAACTTGTTGATACGTTCACGATAGGAGGGTCAACACTTGGGTATTCGCGCACCCCCAGGAACGAGATACCTATTATACCAAATACTATGATCGTGATACTCATCACGATGGCTAGTACTGGTCGTTTAATACTTATGGATGATAAGCTTGCCATACTTTTCTTAGATCAAAAAAATTAGTTGGGTAACCCCTGTAGCTGCAAACCAGAAGGCTGCTCTCACATCAAAAAAAACAACTATTCTCCGGTTTTTACCCTGCGTATAGTAAGGTCGGAGCCAGGGCGTGCCTGCAACACACCAGACTGGATAATGGTATCACCTGGTTCTACGCCTTCCAGTATCTGGATAAGCGACTCGGAGCGCTGCCCGATCTTTACCATCTGCGGTACAGCTTTGCCACCCTTCACCAGGAATAATTTATGGCCTTCCGCTTCCGGTATGATCGACTCGGTTGGTACTAGTATTGCCTGCTCCACTTCCTTCAGGCCAAGGTTTATTCTTACAAAAGCGCCCGGCTTTACTTCTTCGTTCTTGTTATCGAACAGGGCACGTACCTGCAGGGTACGGGTAGCAGGGTCTATGTTTGGCTGAATGGCGTAAATCTTAGCTTCATACGTTTTTGGGCTGCCTTCTGCTGTAAAGGTTATTGGGTTACCTTCCTTTATCATCTGGCTGTAACGGCCTGGTATAGCAAAATCTATTTTTACAGGGCTGATATCCACGATGCGGGCAATTGGGGTAGCAGCAGTTACATAGCTCCCTTCGCTTATCTGGCGCAGGCCTATCACACCATCAAAAGGGGCACGCACGTAGGCTTTATCCATAGTTGCGCGCAGTGCTCTTATGTCGGCGGTAGCGGTGGCCAGCTGGTTGCTTACCTGGTCGTATTCCTGTTTGCTGATGTATTCTTTCTCGAGTAGGGTGCGGTTGCGTTGCTCCATATCACGGTACAGGGCCTGGTTCGACTGCAGCTTCTGTAACTGGGCGCGCATTTCGGCATCGTTAACAGTTAACAGTAACTGTCCTTTTTTAACGCGGCTGCCCTCCTGGAAATTGATGTTGGTAACGCGGCCGGATATTTCGCTGCGTAGTTCTACGTCTTCGTTCGGGATAACTGTACCGGTCGAAACAATGGTGTTCTGGAAAGCGGTAGGAGATACCACAAACACATCAACAGATACTTTCTCAGCCATTGGGCCGCCGGTAGGGCCGCCTGTCTTCGCTTCATCGTTTCCGGAAAATACTTTGCTGTACAACAGGTAGCCAATGGCCGTAGCAGCCACCAGGATCAGGATCGTTTTAACAGTTTTATTCATTTAATTTGCTTGTGCGAATATAGTTGGGTGCTGAAATTTACTAACTTAACACGGTTGATTAAAGCGCATCGGGTTTAATTCTACGAACTATAAAAGTTTAAACACCAATAGTATTTAATTATCGTTAAAACCCGGGATCTGCAAAGTTCAGCGTAAGAAATCAAACTTACAAAGCGCTGTATATCGTTTATCCGGATAACCCTGCATACTACCGTTGATGTAAGACTAACAACAGCGCTATAAGTTTAATTGTTCTTGATATAAAGTTGTAGCCCGCTTAGATAACTACTTGTAAATGAAACCGGAAAAGGAGAATTTTTTTGAAAATGTATACGAAGTGGTAAAACTGATACCTGAAGGCCGGGTTACCAGCTATGGTGCTATTGCCAGTTACTTAGGCTCTAAAGGATCGGCGAGGATGGTGGGGTGGGCACTTATTGCATCGCAGCCATTTACTAAAATACCGGCGCACCGGGTAGTAAACCGCATGGGCATGCTTACCGGCAAGCAGCACTTTGAAGCCGGCAATGCCATGCAGGACCGCCTGGAAAAAGAAGGTGTAAAAGTAGAGAACGACCAGGTAGTAGATTTTGATAAACTGTTCTGGGACCCGGCTAAAGAGTTGTTGTAACAGGTAGGCTATAGTTTACAATTGCTGTAAAATGTATCTGCAAACTATAGTTTTGAAGGTTAGTGTGTAATTTCCATATCGAGTTGTGTTCCGTTTTTAACGGCTTTTTTATCCAGAGATGTTCCTACAGCAGCGCCGATTGCCATACCTATAGGCAAACATATTCCTAAAAAAGCCATATTACCTAAAAATAACCCGAACATTACGCCAAGTGGTAAGCCAAAGGTGCTCATCCCCAGCGGCAACCACAAATTACGGTAGTGGTTTTTAGTTACCAGCTTAAGCTCTTTCTCAAGTTGTTTTAAGATTCCGGACTGACTCGTACTTACCTGTTTTGCCAATGCTTTCTCTGAGCCTGTAGTTGAGTTGATCAGGTTAATTTCGTTGTTGATGTATACTGTCACCGCATCAGGAAGCTCCCTGGTTTCCAATACATTCAGTAGTCTTTCAAACTGTGTGAAATTTTTGCTCAGTCTTTTGTTCTGCTCAATTTCCGGCCTTGGGTTAAGTTGGGTAATTTCCATATATCGCTTTAAACTATAGTTTACAGTTGCCTGGTCATATTTAGTTATTCCTGTTGTTCTTGCAGGTATATGTGGACTTATACTTTTAACGCTCCCCGGAAAGCCCGCGCTGCATAGTATGATTGCGCCCCATTGTGGTACAGAAAGACGGTGTCGTAGCGGCGGTCGCAGAACAAGGCGCCGCCCAGTTTCCGGATCTCCGATGGCGTTTGCACCCAGCTCGATGTTTTCAGGTCGAATTTGCCGAGTTGCTGTAGTTCGCGGTATTGTGCTTCGGTTAAAAGTTGTATGCCCATGTCGGTGGCCATTTCTACAGCACTGTTTTCCGGTTTATGCTCCTTCCGTTCTTCCAGCGCCTGGTGGTCATAGCAAAGGCTTCGCCGACCTTTAGGGCTTTCGGCAGCACAATCGTAAAAAGTATATTTGTCTGTACCTGCATCATAACCAACTACATCCGGCTCACCGCCGGTTCTTTCCATCTCGCTCAGCGACCATAGTTTCTCAGGGTTAGCTTCCAGTCTTGCCTGTACACTTGACCACTCAATGCCTTTATGCCGGGCCATGTTTTTCTCAAAACGGGTTTGTAAGGTATGGAGCAGTTCTTCCTGTTGGGCTGGCGATAGTTGATTTTTATAGTTCATAGTTCTGGGTTGCTACGATAATAGTACAGAAATTTACTTAGTTTTCCGGTCTGTTTCTGCTATCTTTTCAAATGGATTTTCATCATTATATCAGTCTGTTCTTCATTGCCTAATCTGAAAATATGTTTGTCGAAGGCCACGAAACCGTTCTTCTTATAAAAATTGATGGCTCTCGGGTTTTCTTCCCATACACCTAACCAAACATAGCTGGCCTTCACCTGATCTGCAATTTGTAATGCCTTTTCGTAAAGTACCTGCCCGACGCCTTTCCCATGATATTCTTTCAGCACGTAGATCCGTTCTATTTCAAGCGCCCTGTAGTTTTTTAGTTCTGTTTGCGCCTCACCGAAGTTTAGTTTTAAGTAACCAATTACCTTATTATCTATAGTTGCAAAATAAAATTGTGAGTTTGGGTTATCAACTTCAGCTGCCAGTTTTTCAGTCGTAAATCCTTCAGAAAGGTATTGCTTCATATTCTCCTCGGTATTTCCTTCGGAAAATGTTTCGGAGAAAGTTTGTCTTCCTATCTGCTGCAGTTGGGCAATGTCGTTTAGCGTAACGCTTCTTATATTTATGTTATCCATCCTGTTTTGAGTTTGATGTTGTAAGACCAATGCCTGCCTTTAGATAAGATTGCATAACCATTACTTACCGATAAACAATTTATTTTACTTATAGCCAGGCTTTAGTTGCAGCAACTATAGTCTTCCACATTGCGTGCAAATTGGAAAATAATCGTTTTAGCCCGACCTTCGTGGAAACCAGCATACCCGATGAAGATCAAATTAATAGCCATAGGCAAAACCGACGAAAAGTTTCTGGAAGAGGGGATAGACAAATACCTGAAACGCCTGAAGCATTACCACCCGTTCGAGTTTATAGTTATACCCGATATAAAACAGGGCGGCAAGTATAGTGCTGATAAACTGAAGGAAGAAGAAGGCAAACTGATCTTACAGAAAGTGCAGGAAGGCGATTTTTTAATTTTGCTGGATGAAAAAGGAAAAATGTTTACGTCCGGGGAGTTTGCCACTTTTCTGCAGAAGAAACTGAACACCGTAACCACCAACCTGATATTTGTGATTGGCGGAGCTTTCGGTTTTTCGGAAGCTGTTTATAACCGGGCCAACGATAAAATGGCGCTCTCTAAAATGACCTTCACGCACCAGATGATACGACTGTTCTTTACCGAGCAACTATACCGCGGTTTTACAATTCTGCGCGGCGAAAAATACCATAACGATTAAAATGCTATTGTTGACTTAGTTCAGTTCTGCACTTAGTAAAACCTGTCAGATTACGGTTACTCCATTCTTTCCAGGATTTTCTTCATCTGGGCAATCTCTTTTTCCTGCGTTTTAATTATTTGTCTGGCAAGCTCTTGCACTTCCGGGTCTTGCAGATTGGCTTGTCCGCTTACCAATATGGCCGAGGAGTGGTGCGGGATCATGGAATGCATAAACTGTTTGTCGCCAACGGCGGTTTGGTTGCGCAGCATGGCAAAGGCCCCAACTATAACGGCTAAACTGGCAACTATGATCAAGGTGTTCAGCTTTTTGTCTTTATACATCATCGGCATAAAGGCCAGCATCACGAGTGCCATCGGTGCCACCATCAGCAAAGCCATATACAGGCGGTTCAGGTTCAGGTAAATGTGGTCGGTGCTGGCCACATTCAAGAACATAACGCCATACATAATCACGAAAGATACCAGCAGCATCAGTAAAAATTTACTATAGTTTCCTTTGTCCATGGTTGATATAGTTTACATTTCTAACAGGTTGTGTTGTAGTACGAAGCTATAGTTGTTTGGGTGCGTTTATGAATTTTGCTTTTAATATTGGTCCTTCATTCGCACACTTATGAAAATAAAAACACAACAACTGAATTGTAAATTAGAAGGAGGGAAGGTTCTTTTTGGAAAGACAATAAGCAGCATTAATTACCCCCCTTAGGAAAGGGAATACAAAGTGAAACTTACAAACTATAGTTACCAGCTGTAAAGAAATGAGCTGTTTATAGTTAAGCGAAGTTTTTAAGGCCTGGGCGCAGCTTATCTATGGTTAGTTACTCTGAATGGAACGGCAAATCCATTTACCGATACAGCTTTGCCATCGTGTTTGGCAGGTAGTATGTTTGGTATTGCTTGTAAGATAGCCGTGATTTCCTCCTGAACTATAGGTTCCTCATCTAATACTGATTTGCCGTATGGCTTAATTAAGCTGCCATTTAGCTTACCATCCTTATCTATAAATATTTGTAAAGGATATAATTTGCCAGCACCTGAATCTTTCAGAATTACGCTCGATTTTTTGAAGCCGGCAATCAGTTGTTTTTTCAGGGCCGGGTGAAAGTCTCCGTTTATAAGAATATCCTCAGGCACACCTTTTACCAATATCTTGGGAGTGACATCTACATCTTCAATATGCATGGTATCGGCATAGGCAATTCGTTGCTGTAGTTTAAATTTTAGTAGTTCCGCTGCATCACGGTCGCCAAGCTTAACGCCGGTTTGCAGGTACGCAAGCCCCTTCTCTTTGTGCCCATATTCATAGTATATAACACCAAGGTTAAACAGCGAGTTTTTGTGCTTCGGGTTTATAGTTAGTGCTTCCTCAAACTTTGCTACTGCTTCGGGTAGTTGGTTCTGGCTGTAAAAAGTAACGCCTTCATCGTAAATGCTGTCCGCCAATGTCAGGCTTTTCTGAGCAAATAACGGGTTCGTAGCAAAAGCAACTATAAAAAGGGCAAGTACTAAGTTTGTCAGTTTCATGGGTAAGATGATCCGGAGGAATAGTTCTGTTGAGCAAATATATAGCTTTTGGTAAGAACAGGATAAAGCTAACAGATGCGATTAAATCTTTTTGCCTGAAAAGCTGTTGGGCTGGTATAGTTTGCTGCTGATGTTTATAGTTTGGCCGGTCGTCTAAAAGCCCTGAGTGCCAGTAACAGACGTGTGAGATAAAGTTTACCTTTGTAAAATGGAAGTAAAGTTGAGTTCAGAAAGTGTAGTAAATACCGGAACCTGGAGCCTGCCTGATTTCAGGAGCCTTATTCAGCACCGGGTTTTGCTGCACCTCATGTTCTGGGTAATTTATGTCGTATTCTTCGGGTTGCTGTATGGCAGCTATATTGATGATTACTACAATGCCTTTATGGTGGAGTTGGTGGAGCTTCCGTTTAAAATGGCGCTGGTGTACTTTAACATGTATTACCTTATGCCGAAATTCCTGCTAAAAAAGCGTTACCTGGAGTTTGGCGTTTACCTTCTGCTGCTAACCGGCGCCATTGCTGGACTGATGCAGTTTGTGTTGCTACCATTCCTGATACACCCGGTTTTTTGCCCTACCACCTGCACCCAGGATAACCTGTCGCTTTACCGTTTTATAAAGAACATTGTAAACATAAACTACCTGGTCGTTATTTCGGCCACTGTGGTGCTGCTGCGCAACTGGTATCAGCAGCAGCAATCTACCCGCACGCTGTCGCAGGATAAACTCGAGGCCGAACTTAAATTTCTGAAAGGCCAGATACACCCGCACTTCCTGTTTAACACCCTCAACAGCCTGTATTCGCTTACCCTCAAAAAGTCAGAAAACGCCCCCGAAATGGTACTGAAGCTGTCCGGGTTGATGGATTATATGTTGTATGATGCCAATGCCGAAAAAGTGCCTCTGGAGAAAGAGCTGAACTATATCCGCAACTACATAGATCTGGAGCGCATGCGTTATGGCAACCGTGTCGATATCAGCTTTACCGAATCCGGACCTATACTTGGTACAAACATTGCGCCCATGATGCTGTTACCTTTTGTAGAAAATGCCTTTAAGCACGGCGTTAGCACCGAGACCGAAAATGCCTGGGTGCGCATAGATGTAAAAGTGCTGCATGGCAAACTCAGCTTACGTGTTGAGAACTGTAAATGCACCGAAAAAGCCGAGCGAACAGCTAAAGAAATGGCATCCGGGATTGGCCTGAAAAATGTGGGGCGCCGTTTAGAGTTGCTTTACAAAGATGCCTATAGATTAGAGATCGAAGATGAGCCGGACGTGTACGCTGTGCACCTGGAATTAGACCTTAACGACAGAACCTATGAAGATTAGATGCCTGATAGTAGACGATGAACCTCTGGCCCTTGACGTGCTTGAAACCTACATCAGCCGCCTGGATAACCTGGAACTGGTGTGCCGCTGCAACAATGCCGTAGAAGCCTACAACTGCCTGCAAACCGAGCAGATAGATCTCATGTTCCTGGATATACAAATGCCTAAGCTAACAGGTATTGATTTTCTGAAGTCGCTGCCCAACCCACCCAAGGTTATCTTCACCACCGCTTACCGCGACTATGCCGTAGAAGGCTACGAACTGAACGCCGTGGATTACCTGCTAAAACCCATTTCGTTTGACCGTTTCCTGAAAGCCATTGCCAAAGTAACACCCCAGGAAACCAAGCCAGCTGTAACTATAGCCACATCAGAACCAGACTATAAAGACGCATTTATTTACCTGAAAGCCGACAAGAAAATGGTGAAGGTGATGCTCACGGATATTCTGTACATCGAAAGCCTGAAAGACTATATCCGGGTAAAGACCGAAACTAAAGAGATCATTTCGTACCAGAAGATATCTTTCCTGGAAGAGAAATTGCCAGCTGATAAATTCCTGCGCATCCACCGTTCGTTCATTATTGCTTTAGATAAAGTACAAGCCTTCTCAGCCACTGCCGTAGACCTTGGTAAAAACGAAATTCCGATCGGCCGCCTCTATAAAAACGAAGTGCTGCAGATACTGGGTAGAAACAACTTGCTGGAAGCGTAGTTTATTTTAATGACTAATTAAGAATGATCAATGAGTAATAAAAAATGGTAAATGGCGCGAGCGTCCATGCTCGTGTCAAACTATAGCGGGGCCTCTGGCCCTTTTTTTATTTTTTTCCGAACTATAATTAGCAAAAACTTTCATCTCGACGATAGGAGAGATCTATAGAGAATAGGCCTGAACATATCTCAAATAGATTTCTCACTTAAAGAGGGCCCCTTCCCCAGTTCAAAATGACAGCATAGAATGTTGCTTCATTAAATTTTTATTTCCTGCTGATACTATAACAGAAGCTATAGTTTCATTAACTTATCAACTATAAAACTATAGCTCCTGTTCTCAAGTATAATTCCCTGCTCTCATCATTCATTCGCCATTAGTAATTACTCATTCGCCCTTGAACTCCATTTCCAAAAAGAAGCTGTTTTTTCCGGTTAACAGAGATCTGCGCAAGTACCTGTATACGTATGGCCGCAGCTCAAAACTGCCTGTGCATTACGAAGACCTGCTGCATTACTCCGACTCGTTCCCGTATTACGACAAGAAAGGGGTTGACACGCTCTGGGAAACTGTGATGTACGAACAGCAGTCGCAGGACGAACTGAACCATGGCCTGACCATGATCTATGCCCTGCTGAAAACGGACGGGGATATGTCGGTGATGGAGCATCTGTATGTGTCGCGGATAGATTACTGCACCTTTGGTAACTCCAATCCTTTCCGGGTGCAGATCATGAACCAGCTCAACGATAACTACGATTATTTTTATGTGAAACGCGCCGATGCTTCGCGAATTTATGGCCTGGAGTTGGAGCACATTTTATCGCCAAGCCGCATTAACTACCTTGTGCACAGCGATACACTTATAGAGGAGCACATTGCTGGCATACCGGGAGACGCTTTTATAAAAGACTATGTAAATAGGCCTGGTACCAACAAGGTGCGCTTGGCAAAAGAGTTCGTAAAGTTTAACGAGCGTTGCTTTATCCGGCTGCTGGGCGACATGCGTTCTTACAATTATGTTGTCGATATTACTCCTGATTTTGAAGACGAGCAATACCGCGTGCGCCCTATCGACTTCGACCAGCAATCGTACGAAGGCCGCAAAACAATGTACCTGCCGCAGTTCTTTAAAGACAATAATGTTATAGTTGACCTGGTGCTGAAGTTGCTTAAACCCGAAACCGTAAAGCAGTATCAGAATGAAGAGCGCACGCTCATGTTCCGCCGCTTAAAGTCTGCACGCTACCGCCTCAAAGACCTGATAGACTGCATGCGCAAAGACACCATTTCCACTCCCGAAAAGATAGACCAGTTACGGAAAGAGCTTGCCGAGCATCATAAGTCAGAGGAATTTCTGAAGTGTAAGTGCATGGGTGACCTGGTAAGGTTAAATCTGAAGATTATGCTCGTTAAAGCTCCTAACATTGCAGTTGGGAGCGAATAGATTTCGTCATTTCGGTGTAGCCGAGAAATCTAATGTGTCCTATAGTTGAGGCTATAGTTTGATCGAACCATAAAACAACGTAATGGTATTACGTCGCTACAATCTTATTTCGTAAGGATAGGTCGCGACCTGTCCGCGTGACAGGCTGTAACTATAGAACAATAAAGTCAACTATAGCTATAGCAGAAAGTCCCCCTTTGAAGGGGGTGAAGGGGGATGTTAAAAGTCAACTATAAAACACCTCCCTGCCCTCCTCAAGGAGGGAGTCATCTTATAATACCATAGCTCCTTCCCCTGTTTTTAGAGGAAGGGTGGAAAGGGGTGAAACAGCAACTATAGAACTATAGCCAAAGCTACTACTGGCCTTGTCCCTGCCGGGCCAGTCGAGTAAGGAGACTCAACACCATCGTAAGTCACGAGTCTGGAGACTCGCGCCAGCATTACGAAAAACCTACAGCCTTTCCAGATCCGTCCGGGTCCTTTCGCTGCTCTCCAGGTTGCCGGTGTTTACAGTAGAGGCAGGTTCAAATAAAAGAACTTCAGCTTCTACAGGTGCAACGGGTTTATGTTCTACACCGCGGGGTATAACGATACATTCTCCCGGATTCAGGGTTATGACTTTATCTCGGAGGTGCATTTCAAAACTGCCGCTCACCACCAGGAAAAACTCGTCTTCGTGTTCGTGATGATGCCAGTCGAATTCGCCTTTAAACTTTGCCAGTTTTACCTGCTGTCCATTTAATTCGCCGGCAATGCGTGGGTTCCAGAAATCTGGTATCTGCTTAAACTTGTCTGCGAGGTTTATCTTTTCTATCGTGCTCATGGAAATGGTGATGAAGATCACTTAAATTTATTTGGACTTATTCTAAATAGCCTGTACATTTGTAACACTATGAATCAGCCAGAAGTGAAGTTAGGAGAGAAGATGCAGATTTCCGCGGCCATGCAGGAGATTTTTACAACCGATAACGGAGCCGTTTACCAATGCGATAAAAGTAACAGGTTGCTGGTTAGCTTCGGCGACTCTCTTGCCGAGCTAAAAGTGGAGACATTCCTGAGGCTTAAAAAAGCAGTAGATAGCATTAACCTGAGTACCATGGCTGTAAATACGGGCCGGTCTTCAGACTACGAACTTATTACAGTTTTTGGCTGCGACAAACTATATGTGCTTACCCTTCCGGAGATCTATAGTTTTAAAGAGCTTTTAAGTGGCGCAAAGTTTATACTGGAGCTAAACAGCATGCTGCACGAACGCCTTTACGCGCAACTGGCATAACACAAGATATTTTACTGATAATTGAAAGCACAGCTAACCCTGTGCTTTCTTTATTTAGACTGCTTCCATATTTGCCCCCGGGCCTTTCAGATCTGAACATAATCCTTAAATTTAAGTAAAAATAAAGGGTGGTTTATACCTGCTAAGCATTCATCATCACTCCAAAAAGCACTATACTTTTATGAAGGATTTATTGAGACTCAGAACATCCCTTACAGAGGAAATTGAGAAAGTACTGAACGAACAGATAAAAATGGAAGCCGATGCTTCGGCGATGTACCTGTCAATGAGCGCATGGTGCGACCGTAATGGCTTCGATTTCAGTGCCGGTTATTTCAAAAACCAATCTGATGAGGAGCGTGAGCACATGTTGCGTTTATTTAAATATGTTTCGGATATGGGTGGCCGTGCCGTATCTCCGGATACAACCAACGTGCAGATAGAGTTCGAATCGCTGAGAGGTGTGTTTGAGCAGGCCCTGCAACAGGAAATAGCCGTAACCCAATCATTCAACCGCATTGCCGACCGTTGCCAGAAATCAAAAGACTACGTTACGTTCACGTTCCTGCAGTGGTTCCTGAAAGAGCAGATAGAAGAAGAATATGTAGCGCGTCGTGCCCTCGAACTGTTTGAAGTGATAGGCGAAGAAGGCACCGGCCTTTACGAAATTGACAAGCGTGTGCCAAAAATAAAGTACGAAGACACGTACTAAGAGCACTTTACAACTATAAAAAAGCCTCTGGTTAACTCCGGAGGCTTTTGTTTTATAGTTTGGTTATGCAGTCGGCGTGTCCGGTTTATCCAGCACGTGGTCTTTAAATGCCTGCAAGGCCTGTTGTTCGGTGGTGTGGTGCATCCAGTAATTATCCGGCTGAAAACACATAACAGGAGCGAAATCGCACCGGTCGGTACATTCTGTCTTTACAACTTCTACGCGTCCTTTCAGGCCCATTAGTTTTATAAGCTCCCGCAAGGCTTTGCCGTTCTCTTTGCCGCCTTTCTTTTTGCATTTGCTGCCGGTGCAAACATAAATTACTTTCTCGGGTGTCTGGAAGTTTTTGCTCATGTAGTATAATTGGGTTACTGTTCCTTTAAGTGCAAAACGCGCTAATTTGTTTCAAAGAGGGTAAAAGTAGGGGAGATGATATAGAACTCAGTTGTATTTTTAGTAAGCCTGGTTTTCGTTCGCATTAATCAGTTTTAGTTGTCCATCGGTTTGCCTCTGATAAGGTGCCGGAATTGGGGCGCCAGTTATAACAGCTGAACCTGCTTCCTGAAACCCTACATAAGACCGGCCGTCTTTTCCAGGAATTCCGGTTTTACCTGCTTGGGTCATGATGTTGATGTGCCGGGTTGCTTTCTGACTATAGCGTGCATTACGATTAAAGTTAATAACAAATTCATCAGAGCTATAAGTCAGCGTTATATCGCCGCCACTACCTCCAGACCCGGCTGCAGTTCCTTTTTCCCCTTCAGAGCCCGTTTTAACTATAACTGTTTTATAGACAGTGGTATAATTACCATCGGGTTGCATAACTTTGGTTGCTACTTTTTGAGATACAGGTTTACTTCCATTTTTACCTGAATACCCATTCCCTCCGCCACCACCCCGGGTATCTATAGCCAGGCTACCCAGTTTTATAAAATGTATACTAAGTTTGAGGTCTCCACCATTTTCGCCATTTGTTGCCGGCCCGTTGCGTTTTCCATGTTCACCGTCAGTACCTGTAGAAGTTATAGTACAGCCATCTCCAATATAAGCTGCTTTCACAACCATAGTTCCTGCTGTGTTTGCCGCAAACTTAATTTCTGCCTTATTATGCATTATGAGTGTATCAACTATAAGATTGTTATCCGGCCGTACAACATACACTTGTCCTGATTTTATTTCCAGCTTAGGAACTGACTGCCCCTTAACTGTGACTATAAGATTCAGAAGCAGGAGAAGAGTTATAATTGTCGTGTTAGTCATGGGATAGAGTATAGTTTAAACAGGGAAAGTTAATGTATAACTAGCCTGTTAGTCGTGTGCTGTAGCTGTATTTGCTTTATATAGCCTGATCTGCCCGTCTACAGAGCCTGGTTCTTTTTTATGTTCTAGTATACCGTCTGCGCTCTGGAAGCCGCCAAGCCCGGGCTTGCCATCTCTGCCTGCGTCGCCAACGGTGTGTAACAATGTAATGCTGTTTCTGGCCTTAGAGTGGTTAAATACGGGGATGAAATTTTTAGTGGAGTACGTGAAGCTGATATTGCCGCCGTTTCCACCCGGCAGTCCTGTAGTTGCGTTGGTGCCATTAGTTCCGGGAGTGCCGGGTATATGTTCGTAGGTAATTATATCCTGGCCTTTGGCGCCTTTAATTATCTTTTTTTCTCTGCGGTCTTTTATCCCGTTCTTTCCATTTCTGCCATCTCTTCCGTCTCCGCCGGTACCGCCGCGTGTATCAATTACCAGGCTTTTCAGTTTGTCAAAATGCATGGTAATATCCAGGTCGCCACCATTTTTACCGCGTGTACCGCGTGTTTTATATTCAGAATCCTGCCCGTTTTCCCCTCTCGATGCGATCTCACAATTACTGCCAACTATAGCCACAGCAGCTTTTAAAACGCCGGGCTTTTCGGGTGAGAACTGAATAACAGACTTATCATGCATGATCAGGGTATCTACCGATAGGGTATTGTCGGGACCAACTATATACACCTGCTTTGGCTTTAGCTCCAGTTTACCGATATGTGTTGTTTGTGCAAACGCTGATATTGTACATAGCACAAGTAGGGCGGGTAGTAAGTTTTTGATTTTCATATAGTTCGGATTGACGTAAATATAGTTGATTGTCTCGGTCAGGATTAATTTGAAGAAGAACCAATTCTTTTAACTTCAAAATGTCCATCATTGCTTGCTTTAGTTGGAGTATATATCAGCGTTCCATCTATGCTTCCTATACCGCCTCTGCCTGGCGTTCCGTCTTTCGCTTTTCCTCCTCCAGCATAAAGTATAAGAATGTTATGTTCTTTTCTGTTACTTTGGTTAATAGTCGGTGTAAATGATCGTGAACTATAAGCTAACTTAAGCTGACCACCATTTCCGCCGCTGCCACCTCTGGTAGCATTTTCACCATCAGTTCCGGGATCGCCTAATTCAATAATTACAGTTTTGGTTTGAGAATTGCCTTTAGCGTCTTTATAAGTTATCTGTTCAGTCTTAGTTTCTTTACCCCTGAATCCGGATTTCCCATTTGCACCTTTGCCGCCATTTCCGCCTCTGATATCTATAGTAAGTCCCCCCAGGCTTTCAAAATTGATAATCATATCTAACTCGCCTCCATTTTCTCCATCATCCCCGGAGTTAGCGCTATTACCACTTATGCCATCTGCGCCCTTAGCGGTTATTTTACAATTGCGGCCTATAAAAGCAGTCCTTGCTGTTAGTTTTGCTGGCTTAGACGGGTCGAACCTGAGAATAGAGTTGTTGTGCATGATCAGTGTGTCAAGGTCAAGTTCGTTCTCAGGTCCTACAAAAAATATTTCGTAAGAATGAATTTCAAGCTTTCTGCTATTATTGGTTTGGGCATCAGCTTCGATAGCCAGCAACAATAAGAACAAGGTGAGAAGTAAGTTTTTGATTTTCATGCGAAGGAGGGGTTTGTGTGTAGCAATATTCCAAGCAATAATATTGCCAGATTTGAATATATGAATTTTTAAAAAGCAGGCCTATTCAAATTAAACTATTCTGGTTAAATTACATCTAAGCTCTACTAACTAACCTATTACCTCAATCTGATATGAACTTCTACAAAACTAAAACGGCAGGTATAGCGCTGCTGGGCCTGTTGCTGTTGGGTAGCTCCCCGGTTCCGGTGGTCTTTGCGCAAGGCAACCAGGACTTGAACCTGACCTACCAGCGACCACCGAAAACAATTGCAGACATCATAGATGCCCCGGCAACACCAGGCGTAAGCATAAACTCCAAAGGCGACCTGATGCTGTTACTGGAGCGCCCTGGCTACCCGAGCATAGAAGAACTGGCACAGCCAGAAAGCCGCCTGGCTGGGTTGCGCATTAACCCAGCTACCAACGGCCAGAGCCGCGGGTCATCTATCAGCAACATTAAAATTAAACAGGTAAAAGGTGGCCAGGAAAGCCAGGTCACAGGTTTACCCCAAAATGCACGTCTGTCTTACATTACATGGTCTCCTGACGAGAAGTATATCGCTTTCACCAACACCATTGCAACTGGTATCGAACTATGGGTGGCAGATATCAGCACAAAACAGGCGAAGAAACTAACAAACGCAACTATAAACGATGCCTACAGCGGTAGCCCGTTCTCCTGGACATCGGATAGTAAAGCCCTGGTGGTAAAGTTTGTGGATGAGAACCGCGGGGAAATACCAAAGCCTGCACTGGCTCCGGCTGGCCCGACCATCCAGCAGAACATTGGCAAAGTAAAACCATCGCGCACCTACCAGGACCTGCTAAAGAACCGCAATGACGAACAACTGTTCGACTATTACATGCAGACGCAACTGAAGCTTGTAACACTGGATGGACAGCAGCAAACTATAGGCAAGGCTGGCATTGTTAAAAGTGTGGAAGTATCTCCGGATGGGCAGTACCTGTTGGTTGAAACGATCCAAAAGCCTTACTCTTACCTGGTGCCGCATTATTATTTCCCTTACAACGTAGAAGTGTGGAGCCGGGATGGTAAAGTAATTAAGCAGCTGGCACAACTGCCATTGGCCGAGGATATTCCGATCGC
Source organism: Pontibacter populi (assembly GCF_040278685.1). NCBI lineage: Bacteria > Pseudomonadati > Bacteroidota > Cytophagia > Cytophagales > Hymenobacteraceae > Pontibacter > Pontibacter populi. The sequence goes on along the minus strand of NZ_JBEOKT010000002.1, from coordinate 97,616 downwards.
ATTTGATGCTGTAGCCAAAGGCCCGCGCAGCTATAACTGGCGCCCTGATAAAGCAGCTACCCTTTACTGGGCCGAAGCTCAGGACGGGGGAGATGCTAACAAAGAAGTTGCGGTACGTGATATAGTTTATACACTGGACGCACCTTTTACCGCAAAGCCTGCAAAATTAGCTTCTACCAAGTACAGATACCGTGGTGTGCAGTGGGGTGATAACCTGGCGTTGGTAAACGAACGCTGGTGGAAGACCCGTGCAGAGCGCGTAACTATGGTTGATCCGGCTAAACCTTCCAAAGCAACTGTACTTATCGAGCGATCTTACGAGGATGGTTATAACGATCCGGGCTCACCTGTTTTTACAAAGAACAAGTATGGCCGCAACGTACTTTTAACAGACAAGAAAGGCCAGCATATTTACATGATCTCGGAAGGTGGCTCGCCGCAAGGTAACCGTCCGTTCCTGAGCGAATTTGATCTTAAATCAAAAAAGGCTAATATCCTGTTCCGTTCCGAAGCTCCTTATTACGAGCGCCCGGTAGACATTATTGACCTGGGTAAAAAGCAGATCATCACCAGGAGAGAATCGGAGAATGACCCGCCTAACTACTTTGTGCGCGACCTGGGTAAGAAGCAACTGACGCAGGTAACAACTTTCCCGCACCCAACTCCGCAACTGGAAGGTGTGCAAAAGGAAATGCTGCAATACGAGCGTAACGACGGTGTAAAACTGAATGCTGTTCTGTACTTACCGAAAGACTATAAGAAAGGCGATGCACCACTGCCAATGTTAATGTGGGCTTACCCGCGCGAGTTTAAAAATGCAGCTACCGCAGGCCAGGTTAAAAGCTCCCCATATGAATTTACCCGTATCAGCTCTGGTTCGCCGTTGTTCTGGGTAACACAAGGCTATGCCGTTTTAGACCGAACCGATATGCCTATAGTTGGCGAAGGCGATGCACAACCAAACGATACCTATAACGAACAATTAGTGGCCAGCGCTAAAGCAGCTATAGATAAAGTAGTGAGTATGGGAGTAGTTGATCCGAAACGTGTAGCAGTGGGTGGCCATTCGTATGGCGCTTTTATGACAGCAAACCTGTTAGCGCACTCTGACCTGTTTGCAGCTGGTATTGCACGCAGCGGTGCCTATAACCGTACGCTCACGCCATTTGGTTTCCAGCAGGAGGAACGCTCTTACTGGCAGGCGCCTGAAGTGTATCACCGCATGTCGCCGTTCTCTTTTGCTGATAAGATAGATGAGCCGATCCTGCTTATCCATGGTGAAGCCGATAATAACTCTGGTACCTTCCCGATCCAGAGCGAGCGATTCTACAACGCTTTGAAAGGCCATGGTGCAACTACGCGTTTGGTGTTCCTGCCACACGAAAGTCATGGCTATGCCGCCAAAGAATCTATCTTGCACATGCTATGGGAGATGGATACTTGGTTAAATACTTACGTGAAGAACCGACAAGTACAGTAACTATAGTTCTGTACTATCAGGAAAGGCCCCCGCTAAATTATAGCCGGGGCCTTTTTTATGCAGATGCCACTGTTTGCGGATGCCAGGTAGCTGATTGCTTTAAGTTCGCAGCTGGGTCTTGGTTAAGCAGCTTAGACAAGCAACTATAGATTTCCGGATGCTCCTGCTGTAAGAGTTGTGGCAATTCAAAAAATAACTCTACAGCTACGGCAAAAAACTCATGGGAATCGGGGGCAGAACTAAGTCTCCGGAAGATACTTTTCTCTGTCTGAAAGCGCTGCCGCTCAGTTTCAGAAGTGTTTTCCCAATGGCACAGGTACTCCCTGTTCAGAAAGTCGAATTCATCGTTCCGGATGCTGTTTTCTAGGTGCAGCGCGTGTGCCAGTTCATGTAGTCCCAGGTTTAATCCATCGGCCGGGTTATAGTTGCCAGTTTCAAAGTCACGCCACGAGAGTACAATAAGGCCTCGCATATTCACTTCTCCGCAATGGTATTGTTTGTAAATAGTAGAGTAGTAGCGGTCTGGGTAAAGCAGAAAAGTTTTAAAGTGTGAGAAGTGTATCTCAGGCAAACCAAAGGTAAGCTGAACGGCACAGGCCGCTATTTTTACCTTCATCTCGGTGGTTATTTCCAGGCCTGTTCCACGTGCTATAAAATCCTTCTGCTGTATAAACCGGACAATCCGATCTTCAAATTCCTGTTTGTGTGGCTCTTTTAATCTGCTATAGTAGGGCGTAGGGTGTTGCCAGAGCGTAGCACGAATAAGATCAGAATCTGATGAATGTTCTTTCTGATGCTTTTTCCACATGATGAAAAATTCAAGTCCTGCAAGAGAGAAAGCGGCTGCCAGATACGCTGCAAAAGATATATCCTGTGAAAGTAAACAGTAAACAACAAGAGCAAAAAGTATAAGTCTGAGTAGAAGCAGCATAAACAGCAGTTTTTATAAAAGTACATAGTTGTTTTTACATATCTACACTATTTAGAAGATCAGGATTTCCTTAACCTGTTGATTGGGTCGCCGGGGTAATGTCAAGCAACTATAAATAATGAATACAGTATTAATTCTGGTGAATTGATCGTTACTGATCTTGTATCTGTAATATAAACAAAATGATAGCTTTATGAAAAATAGATATCTGTTACTTTCTTCGGCTGCACTTGCCGGTTTATTGCTGTCGGGTTGTAGTTCCTCTACCACTACTGATGATGCTGCAAGCACCGCTTCTGCCAGTACAACAGAAATGAACATGGGCACAGGGCTGGACCTTGCAAACCTGGATACTACAGTTAATCCCTGCGAAGATTTTTACCAGTATGCCAACGGTGGTTGGGTCAAAAATAACCCGATACCGGCTTCAGAAAGCATGTGGGGCTCCTTTAACGAACTGGCCGAAAAGAACAATGCCGTACTGCGCGAGCTCCTGACAGAAGCAGCCTCTAACGCAACAACTACCAAAGGCTCAGCAGCGCAGCTTGTCGGCGATTTTTATGCAGCCGGCATGGACTCTGTAGCGGTTAACAAAGCCGGCATGACGCCCATTAAACCAGAAATGCAACAGATTGCCGCTGCTAAAACTACCGACGAACTTTTAAAGACAGTAGCAGACCTTAAAACCAAGGGTGTAAGCGGTTACTTTACTATGTATGTTACCCAGGACGATAAGATAAGTACACAATATGCGCTTTGGGCCATGCAGGGTGGCTTAGGCTTACCGGACCGTGATTATTACCTTAAAGATGACGAGCGTTCCAAGACCATCCGCACGGAATACCTGAAGCACCTGCAGAATACATTCCAGCTTATTGGTGATGACGCTGCTACTGCCCAGAAAAAAGCCAGAACGGTAATGGACATGGAAACCAGGTTGGCAAAAGCTTCCAGGACCCGCGTAGAGTTACGTGACCCTTATGCCAACTATAACAAAATGACCATCCAGGAATTTGCCAAACAGAACCCAAACCTGAAGATAACACAGCTCCTGACAAATTTGGGTGCACAGGCCTCAAAAGAACTTATAGTTGGACAGCCTGCTTTCTTTAAAGAACTAAATGGTATGCTGAAAAGTATTCCTGTTACCGACTGGAAAACTTACACCCAGTGGCATTTGGCACGCACGTCAGCACCTTACCTTAGCGAGGAATTTGTGAAGGAAAACTTCAGTTTTTATGGTAAAGTACTGAATGGTGCTAAAGAAATGCAGCCTCGCTGGAAACGTGTTTTGCGCGCAACCGACGGTGCCATGGGCGAAGCGTTGGGCCAGTTATATGTACAGAAAACGTTCTCGCCAGAAGCCAAGACGAAAGCACTGGAAATGGTAAACAACCTGCAGGAAGCTTTTAAAGAACACGTTCGAGATCTTGACTGGATGAGTGAAGAAACTAAAGAACGCGCACTCGAGAAGCTGAATGCCTTTGCTGTTAAGATTGGCTACCCTGACAAGTGGGAAGACTATAAAGGACTGAATATAACCCGCGACTCTTATGCTGAAAATGTGATGCTGGCAAGTCAGCATGCCTTCAGGAAGAACATTGGCAAAATTGGTAAGCCCGTAGATCGCACAGAATGGTTTATGTCGCCACCAACTGTAAATGCTTACTATAACCCAAGCATGAACGAGATCGTTTTTCCGGCGGGTATTTTGCAGCCTCCGTTCTTCGACCCTAACGCGGACGATGCTGTAAATTATGGCGGTATGGGCGCTGTAATTGGCCACGAGCTTACGCACGGTTTCGATGATCAGGGAGCAAAATACGATTTTGAGGGCAACCTGAAAGACTGGTGGACCAAAGAAGACCTGGATAAATTTAACGCGCATGCCGCCATGGTTGATGAGCAATACAGTGGCTACACCGTTTTAGATAACCTGCACGTAAATGGTAAGCTAACTATGGGAGAGAACATTGCCGATATTGGCGGCCTGAACATCGCCTACACTGCCTTGCAGAAAGCGCTGGACGAAAAGAACCCGGGTCTGATTGCAGGCTTTACACCGGAGCAGCGCTTCTTCCTGGCGTGGGCGCAGATCTGGCGTGTAAACATGCGCGATGAAGCTCAAAACCAGCAAATACTAACAGACCCGCACTCACCTGGCCGCTTCAGAACAAATGGTCCGGTATCTAACATGCCACAGTTCTACGAAGCCTTTGGATGTGAGCAGGGCGATAACATGTTCCGTGCTGATAATAACCGGGTGAAGATCTGGTAACTGTAAACATATAACCAAAAACAAAGGCGCTGCAGTAATGTAGCGCCTTTGTTTTTGTAGGTAAACTATAAATCAATGCATTCCTGCAGTCTGCTAACTATAAATATTATATTTGTAATATAGCAACCTTTAGCTGTCTTCCATCCCGATGCCTGAAAACGTTACAACTTTCCCTGATCTGTCAGTAGTCATACCTGTTTATAATGAGGGTAAAAATTTGACAGTTTTATATGACAGGCTACTATCTGTTTTGCAGCAAATGCATGTAAGCTACGAACTGATCTTTGTAAATGATGGAAGTTCAGATGACTCACTTCAATTTATTAAGACGGTAGCAAGTAGCAACAATGAAGTAAACTATATTAGCCTGAGCAGGAATTTCGGGCACCAGGTTGCTGTTTCGGCGGGGTTGGATGTGGCAATAGGTAAAGCCGTAGTAGTAATGGATGCAGATCTCCAGGATCCTCCTGAGCTTATACCTCAATTATTCGCTAAAATGCAGGAAGGCTTTGAGGTTGTATACGGCCGCAGAATATATCGTAAAGGTGAAAGCTACCTGAAAAAAGCTACAGCAAAGTTCTTTTACCGACTGCTCTCCAGGATCACCCATGTAAACATCCCCCTCGATACCGGCGATTTCAGGATCATGGATGCCAGGGTGGTGCAAGTCCTGAAGCAGATGCCGGAGCGTAATAAATTTCTGCGCGGGCAGGTAGCCTGGGTTGGCTTCCGGCAAACCTGGATAAACTATACCCGTGATGAGCGGTTTGAGGGGTCGACTGGCTATACCTATCGTAAAATGCTGCGATTTGCCTTCGATGGCATCACCTCTTTCTCTGACTTCCCGCTTAAAATGGCTTCCATGCTTGGGTTTATAGTTTCAGGGGGGGCGTTTATAGTTATGATCTATACTTTGCTGGCTCGCCTTGTTTTTAAAGATTATGTAGAAGGATGGGCTTCTATTATTTTAAGTGTTTTGTTTTTAGGTGGAGTGCAGTTGATCTGTATTGGTATTGCAGGTGAATATCTGGCGCGTGTATTTAACAACGTACAAGGAAGGCCGCTGTATGTAGTTGATGAATCCAGTAAGGATAAGCAAACTAAATCAGAAGTAAGCTAATAATAGCTCTACTCCACTTTTATAGTATGCAGCACCGATTGTCTAGGCCAGTTGCTGGCATCTACAGGTTCGTTTGCAATTTTGTCTACCACATCCAGGCCTGCTATTACCTCCCCGAAAACAGTATACTCAGTATCTAAAGATGGTTTGCCGCCTATAGTCTGGTAAAGCTTGATCTCTTCGGGCGTATATTTAATGCCGTGCTGCTCTTCCCAACTACGGATCTCATGAAGCGGTACCGGCTCGCCTTGCACGATATAAAAGTTGTGCGAGGATGATTCTTTATCCGGGTTGCGCTCATCGCCGTAACGGGCCATGGCCAGGGCACCTTTCTTATGTATGTACTTGCGGTTAAACTCCTGTGGTATTTTGTAAGAGGTCTGCTTCATGGTTCGGTTATCGGAGTCGCCACCCTGCACGGCAAACCCTTTTACTACCCTGTAAAATTCTCCCTGATCGTAAAACCCTGATTTGGTAAGACGAACAAAGTTAGCGCGGTGCAGCGGTGTCTCTTTATACAACCGCACTTTTATATCGCCATGGCGGGTGCTGATGGTGGCAATGCTGTCGGGGTGTTGCACTGCATAAGCGGTAAGTACTTCTGTAACATTATCAGAGCTTAGCGGAATAAGGGCCGGGTCAGTTTCAACTTCTTTGGCAACGGTGTCTTTTTCAGCAGTTTCTTTTTGCTGCCCACATGCAACTATCAATAAAATATTGAAAATCAGGAATATATTATTTAAAGAAAATTTAAGAGATGGGTTTTTCACGGCGATTGCTGTTTTGTTCAGGTTCAAGCTACAAAATTCAGATCATTTATGCCAATCTGTTGGGCTTTAGTAAATTAAGAAATTGAACTATATGAATAATATGCATTTTGGATGTAACTACTTCTATAGTAAAACGGGTATACGTTGCTACCTCTGTAAAGTAGAAGTACTGAAGTAAAACACTTGCAAAAGATGTTGTTAAGGATTGTGATAGAGATCAGCCTGAAAGAAATTTTTTTATCAAAAAAAGATCGCCTGTTTTGGCAAGTGAGCGCCGATTTTGGTGAAATGATCAAGAATTTTATATATCTAAATTTGCATATGTATCGATGATTCAATACCTTACATAAAATCCGGATTTTTTTAGTACCTATTATTTTTCACTTTAACACCTTAAAACCAATGAAGAACACCTTACAAATTCGTAACACTATGCGGTCTTTACTGCTGGGTACTGCTGTAGTTGCAGTATCATGTACGTTCACTGCATGCGACAGCGAAACTGTTGATGCTGTAGCAACACAAGATGCAATGCAGCAGAATAGTGAGAACGGAGCGGTTATCAGCGGACAATACATAGTTGTATTTAAGCAAGGTCAACTGCGTATGAGCGAAACTGCTACATATGCACAGAGTGTTGAAAGAGCACGCCAGTTTGGAGCGGATGTTTTTAACGATAATAATATTGCTGACTTCGCTATAGAAAGATCTTACGGCAAAGCTTTAACAGGTGTAGTTGCAAAACTGACCCCGGCTGATGTTGAAAAACTTCGTGGCGATGAGCGCATTGCATATATTGAGCAGGACAGAATTGTAATGCTTGGCAAGCCAGGAACTGGCGGCGGTGGCTCAACAGGCGAGGAGATACCTTACGGTATCACGCGTGTTGGTTCTGCCAGTGGTGCCGGTAAAACTGCCTGGGTTATTGATTCTGGTATCGACCTGGATCACCCGGACCTGAATGTTGACGTTGCAAGAAGCGTAACTATGTTTACTTCTGGCAGAGATGCTGGCAGTGCTGATGATGGTAATGGACACGGAACTCACGTAGCTGGTACGATCGGTGCTATTAAAGGCAACGGTATTGGTGTAGTAGGTGTGGCTTACGGTGCAACTGTTGTTGCCGTAAAAGTGCTTGACTCACGTGGTAGCGGTTCTTACTCTGGCGTTATCGCTGGTGTAGATTATGTGGCTGCAAATGGTAAGTCAGGTGATGCTGCCAATATGAGCTTAGGTGGACCAGTTTCTCAGGCACTAGATGATGCTGTAATTGCAGCTGCTTCTAAGGGTATCAAGTTTGCTTTAGCTGCTGGTAACGAAAGCACGCATGCAAACAACTCATCTCCGGCTCGTGCTAACCATAGCAATATCTACACGGTTTCTGCAATGGATGTGAACAACCGTTTTGCTTCATTCTCTAATTATGGCAACCCGCCGGTAGATGTTTGCGCACCAGGTGTAAGCATTAAGTCTACCTGGAAAGGTGGTGCTTATAACACGATCAGTGGTACGTCTATGGCATCGCCACACGTAGCAGGTCTGTTGCTGTTAGGTAACATCAGCACTGATGGTTATGTATCTAACGATCCGGATGGTAATGCAGACCCGATCGCACACCTATAGTAAACTATAAATTTGTTTGCTTAAGTTTAAAGTTGAGAAAAGGGCGGCCATATGGCTGCCCTTTTTTTATTTACAGTTGCTTCCGCATCACAAAATCGTTCATCCAGTAGGGCCCGATTGGGATGTCTTCTTCGTGGTGCACGTGGTAGCCGCAAATCTCGTAAAAAGCTTTTGCCTTGTTATACTTGTTCACGTTCAGGTCAAGGTATCTGCCGCCAAGTTCACGTACTTCATTCTCCGCATAAGTTAGCAGCAACTTACCCAACCCTTTGCCCTGGCAGACTGGTAACAGGTAGATCTTGTTTAGCTTATAAATCTGTTCTACAGCGTCTTTTAAACTATAGCTTGCGAAGCCCAGCGGTTTTTTCTGTTCATCAAACAATAACAAAAACTTCTGCTCGTCCTGCATCTGTTGCTGAAGCGCTTCCGAACTATAGATCACATCAAACATATAATCTATCTGCTCTTTTTCTAAGATACTTTTATAGGTTGGTTCCCAGGTGGCTTCGGCCAGGGTTTTTATAGTTGAGATGTCGGAAATGGTGGCAGTTCGAATGCTATAGTTGTTCATGCGTGCAAGTTAAGCGCTGCAAGTATAAATGCCAACCTTGCTACGGCTTTGCCCTTTTCTCAGAAATGATACCTTTGTACTAGATCAAATGACAAACCGACACATGAAAGCCATATACCTTGAAGCCATAAACTCCCCGTTTGTACTCATAGAAAAAGAGAAGCCTGTTGCCGGCCCCGGCGAAGCTATAGTTAAAGTAAAAGCCGCTGCCTTGAACCACCGCGACGTGTACATACAATATGGTCGCTATTTTACGAAAGAGTACCCTACTATACTGGGCTCGGATGGTGCAGGTATAGTTACAGAGGTTGGCGAGGGCGTGGATACAAGCTGGATAGGCAAAGAAGTGATCATAGATCCGTCAGCTGATTGGGGCGACAACCCCCGGGCGCACGGGAAAAACTTTAAAGTGCTGGGCATGCCCGAAGATGGTGCTTTTGCTGAGTTTGTAAAAGTACGAGCCGCTAACTTACACGAGAAACCGGATCACCTGAGCTGGGAAGAAGCTGCTGCTTTGCCATTGGCCGGCGTAACCGCTTACCGGGCCATGTTTACCAAATGCAACTTAAAGGCTGGTGAGAAAGTGCTGATAACAGGGGCAGGCGGTGGCGTGGCTCTGTTTGCAGTGCAGTTTGCCGTAGCAGCCGGAGCGGAGGTCTGGGTGACTTCAGGCTCTGACGACAAGATAGAAGCAGCCAAAAAACTGGGCGCAACCGGCGGTATCAACTATAAAAAGGAGAACTGGGGCAAAGAACTTAAAACTATAGTTGGCGGCTTTGATGTGAGTATAGATGGCGCAGCCGGGGAAGGCTTTGTGCAACTGGTAAAACTGGCTAAACCGGGCGGCAGAATAGGTATGTACGGCGGCACAACCGGCATGATCGGACAGATAAACCCAGCAGAGATATTCTGGAAACAACTGGCCATACACGGCAGCACCATGGGCACCAGCCAGGATTTCGCCGAAATGGCAGCTTTTGTACGTGAGAAGAAAGTAACTCCTATAGTTGACAGCATTTTCCCGCTGGAGAAAACCGAAGAAGCCATGCGTTACATGGAAGCGGGGAAACAGTTCGGGAAGATCGTGGTTAGCGTGAACTAAGATTTTTAAGATTAGTGGAATTCTGGATTTCTAATTTGTCATCTCGACGAAAGGAGAGATCTATCTCAAATTCCAGATAGATTTCTCGCTGCACTCGAAATGACAAGCTAGAAAGATAAGCTGAACCAATCATAAAAAATCCCGCTGCTAAACTATAGCAGCGGGATTTTTACTTTATCAGATAGCTTGCTGATAGGTAAAATCAGCTTTAACCTGTGGTCTGATTAACGTTGTCCTGTGGTTTCAGCGTTTGCCAACCCTGCCAGCTTTAGGAAGAAGGCATATTGCAGCGCTGTTTCGCGGTATGGGCGGAAACGGCCGGATGCGCCGCCATGTCCTGCTTCCATGTTAGTTTGCAGTAACAGCAGGTTATTATCCGTCTTCATCTCACGTAATTTGGCAACCCATTTGGCCGGCTCAAAATACTGTACCTGCGAGTCGTGGAGGCCGGTTGTTACGAGCATGTTCGGGTATTCCTTAGCTTCTACGTTATCGTATGGCGAGTATGACAGCATGTAGTCGTAAGCAGGCTTCTCGGCAGGGTTACCCCACTCATCAAACTCTCCGGTTGTCAACGGAATACTGGTGTCCAGCATGGTAGTAACCACATCTACAAACGGTACGGCTGCGTGCACGCCTTTGTATAGTTCAGGGCGCATGTTAACTATAGCACCCATCAATAGGCCGCCGGCGCTCCCACCTTGAGCAAATAGTTTTTCCGGGCTGGTGTATTTCTGCTCAATCAGATACTCCGATGCATCAATAAAGTCGGTGAAGGTGTTCTTCTTCTTCATCATTTTACCGTCTTCGTACCATTGGCGACCCATTTCCTGGCCACCTCTGATGTGCGCAATAGCATAAACAAAACCACGATCCAGCAAACTCAGGCGTGCAGAGTTAAAACCCGGGTTCATGCTGATGCCATACGAGCCATAGGCGTACAGTAGGGTAGGGTTGTTGCCATTCAGTTCCAGGCCTTTGCGATACACCAACGAGATCGGAATTTTAGTGCCATCGTCGGCAGTGGCATAGATACGCTTCGCTTCGTAATTGTTCTTGTCAAAATCGCCCACTACTTCCTGTTCTTTCAGCAGCGTTTTCTCTTTCGTAACCATATTATAGTCGTAGGTAGAGACTGGCGTGGTGAGTGAGCTATAGTTGTAGCGCAGCACTTTGCTGTCAAAATCCGGGTTTATGCTGATGCCGGCAGTATAGGTTTCCTCTCCAAAATCAACATAGTAGTCAGTTTTCGGGTCGTTCCATTTTTTGATGCGCAGCTGCGTAAGTCCGTTTTTACGCTCTTGCAGCACCAGGTAATCTTTAAAGATCTCGGTGCCCTCTAAGTAGGTATCTGGGCGGTGCGGAATTACTTCTTTCCAGTTCTCTTTAGTGGTTTTGCCAACCGGGGTTTTCATCAGCTTAAAGTTGGTTGCGCCATCTTTGTTGGTTCTGATGTAAAAGCTGTCGCCAAAATGGTCCACGTCGTACTCCAGGCCACGCTCACGGGGCTGAATCACTTTAAGAGCAGCTGTAGGGTTAGAGGCATCTACATAACGATACTCCTGCGCCATAGTGCTGCTGGAACCGATGATGATGTATTTGTCGGATTTGGTCTTGTATACAAAGGTGCTGAATGTCTCGTCGGCTTCGTGGTATACTTCCTTGTCCTGCGACGATGGCGTACCCAGTGTATGGCGGAAGATCTTGAACGAGCGCAGCGACGGGTCCTTCATGGTATAGAACACGGTCTTGTTATCGTTGGCCCACACAGCGGAGCCGGTGGTGTTCTTAATGCGGTCCGGTAACAGTTCCCCGGTCTTCAGGTTTTTAAACCGGATGGTGTACTGGCGGCGGCTCACGGTGTCTTCGCCAAAGGCAAGCAGGTTGTTGTTCGGGCTAACGCTTAAGCCGGCAGCAGAGTAGTAGCTTTGTCCTTCAGCGCGTTCGTTCGCGTTCAGCATGACCTCTTCCGGAGCTTCCATGGTGCCTTTTCGGCGGGCATAGATCGGGTATTCCTTTCCGGCCTCAAAGCGTGAATAATAGTAGTAGCCATCGTCTTTATAAGGTACCGACTCATCAGTTTGTTTGATGCGGCCCACGATCTCTTTGAAAAGTTTTTCCTGCAGTTCCTCGGTATCAGCCATTACCGCTTTGGTATAGTCGTTCTCGGCATTCAGGTAGGCTATCACCTCCGGGTTCTCGCGCTCGTTCAGCCAGTAATAGTTGTCGGTGCGGGTATGGCCGTGGGTGGTAAGTTCTTTCGGTATCTTTTTAGCGACAGGTGGTTGCGGCTCGGCTACAGTAACGGTCTGCTCGGTGGTGGTAGTTGTTGTGTCGGCGGTGGTGGTGTTGCTGCTGGTGCAACCCGAGCCAACTACAAGCGAAGCCGTTAGCAGCGTGCCCACACAGGCAGCAGCAGGTTTCAGGTTCTTCATAGTGTATCGTCTGATTTTTTTGATTTGAGTTTCGTGTTTACAGAAAGCAACTAAATGTACGTAGTTTGCAGTAAAAAGAAAAGTGACTATAAAGTTATGCTTGCATACTATATTTTGTTTAAATTGGTACATCATCAAACTATAACTACAAACTATGGCTACCCAACAGGAATTTGAAAGCGCCGTGGAGCGCTCTAAAACACTAACCGAACGCCCTTCTAATGATGTATTGCTGCAGCTATACGGTTTATATAAACAAGCCTCTGAAGGCGATGTGAACACAGAACGCCCGGGCGGCTTTGATTTTAAGAACATTGCCAAATGGGATGCCTGGAAAAAGCAGGAAGGAAAACCTCAGGACGAAGCCCGCGAAGAATATGTGCAGCTGGTAAACAAACTAGCAGGCGCGTAAGTCTATATTTTAAAATATACTGGCCTCGTCCCGAAAGCTTTCGGGATGTGAGTTACCGGTGGCGTCCCACCACTTGTGCAATTACAATTTTGGTATGCTCTTTAGTCTGACACTTAGAACCATAAATTAAAGCGGCCAGAGTCCGCTTGTACCTCACACTTGCGGGACGCGAGCGAGGGCGAATATTATAGAATAAAAGCCAACTATAGCTAAATAAAAAAGGGAGCCGTTCAGCTCCCTTTTTTATTTTACCTTCCAGGTGTTGCCGCAGTCGTAGCAGCGGTACTTGTGGCTTATAAACGGCAACGGAAACCCGAAAAGCAGGTAGCTTAACGAGAAAACCGTTTTGTTGTATTTTTCTTCGGCAATGTGGTCAGAACCGCACTTAGGGCAGGTAGTAGCAATTACGTGTTCCTGCATGGGTGGGGCAAGCTCAATGTTATCGTCCAGCAGAAACTCGCCGGTACCGCCTTGTATGCGGGCCAGTACTTCACGTGCTTCTTCGGCATCCTGCTCCGTAACTTTAAGCTTTACACCACCAACCGCTACCGAATAAAATGGCTGCGCACCAACTATATGCTCATCGCTCAGGAAACATAGAATGCCTTCCGCCTCCAGCCGGCCCTTCATAATGTGGGCTTCGGTGGGCTCGTTAAAAGCAGCTATAGTTACTAAGCGTTCAGCCATGGTGTGTTTATAGTATCAACTATAGTTTATAGTTAAGCTTTCTTCTCAGGCAGGTCAAAAGCTACTGCATCGTGTTCGAAGTGGCCTTTGTGCGAACCATCGCAGAAGGGTTTGTTTTTAGAAAGTCCGCAGCGGCACACAGAAACCAGTGTACGACCACCCAGGCCGTAAGCGTTTCCGTCCTTATCCACTATTTCAAACTCGCCTTCAATGCGCAGCGAGCCGTTATTGTTTACTGTTATTTTGGTTTTCGACATTAGTAAAAATATGAGGTGTTAAGCAAATATAGCTATTTATACTTGTATTTGGTGCCATTATGGGCATATAAAAGCCGAAGCGACTACAAGGAAAACCCCGTAGCCGCTTCGGCTTAAACTAATGTGCTTTTTTACTTAGTTACTATATAAGTAAGTAAATGTCTGGGCCTGGCCGTTTGGTGATGTTACCGTCTGGCTGGTTGGGTAGCCGCGCTCATCATACTTGTAAGTATACGTGTAACGGTAAGACTTTTTGCTGGCATGTACCAGTGTAGAAGCTACAGTTATGTTGTTTGGGCTGGCTGCTGCACCCGGCTCGCCGTGTGCAAAGAATGGGTTCTGGTTAGAGTCGTACGAATACGTAGTAGTAGAGAACAGTTTTCCTTTGCCTTTGCTGTCAACAACGTATTGTTTTTCCTGGCCATAGTTGCCGTTCGGAAGTACTTCGTATTTTGTGTAAGACTTTAATTTTGCAGAAGAAACATCCTTGCCTTCGTATACTGTTTTCTTTTCTAACTCCTTTTTAGAGTTGTAGTCGAATGTGGTAACAGCGCTATACTCTAGGCTGCTGCCATTGTAGTAAGAAGTTGTAGTTTGTGTTAGCTGGTTCTTGTCGTTGTACTTATAATCCTGTTCAGATAGCATGGCGTGATTTGCACCGGCGTGAGAAGAGGATTTGATGATGTTGCCTTTCGAGTCGCGGATATACTTCTCGAAAGACTCCAGGTCACCGGTTTCTTTGTCGTAGTAGTTTACCTGGGTAAGCGATTTACCTGCATAGTTATAAGAGGTTACCTCCGCAGAGTCTACCATTACATGAGAGATAGCACCCTGCTCAAAAGTTGGCTGAAGTGTATCTTTTTCCCTGTCATCGCAAGATGAGAAGGCTACCACGCCAAAAAATAACATGGCAGGCATAATTCTGTTTTTCAATTTCATTTGGCTAAAAGTTGAAAACGTGAAAACTAAATTTCACCAGTTACCTAAGCTGGTGTTGGTTTAAGAACGGCGCAAAGCAAAAAATAATTGCACTTGGTAATAAAAAACAACAAAATAAATTCAGGGACACGTTATGTGTATAGTTTGAAATCGTGTACAACTAATTGGTTAACAGTTGATTTAGTGTTAAATATAGAAATTAAAAATAGGTTGCATAAATTCATAAAATGCAATCAATATATAACTTTACCTATTTATCTGGTTTGGGTTTAACTAATTAAGGCTTGCATTTTGCGCGATTGCCAGCAGTTCGTCACCGGAGTCTATATCATGGCGAAGCTGTTCCTTAAAGCTTACCGATACACGGATGGCCTTTAAGCCCTGCACGCCTTGCATCTCGTCCACCTCCAGCAATTCAACATCTTTCTCAATATAACCTTCCGACTGCAGAAACTCTATGTAGCGCATATACTCTGTAGCCTCTTTGTGCTGGGTGTAAACTATAGCTATCTTGCCAGGCTGTGTCAGGCGCTCTTCGGTGTCGCGAACGGTGGCTTTATCTAAACGTTTTTTTATGATCTCATAGCGTATGTTGCTGGCACCTTCTACGTCAAATTTCTTCTCATCCAGCCTGAATCTGATCGAAATCGGGTCGCTGTGCACGAGTATGAGCTGCGCGATCTCTAAAGGTAGTTTCAGCGTAGCACGCAGGTTTTGTATGCGTCGGGCAATTTCGCAAGTAAGCATAAGTTGCCACAGGCGCATATTTTTAAGATAGATCTTTTCAAAATTGCCACTATTCAGCAAAGACGACCCGATGTAAATATTATACTCCAACCCATCGGTCTTGTACTTCTCAAAATAATGCGGAAAAATCTCCTGCGCCTTTTCTTCTTCGCGGTCCAGGAACGACGAGATGGTTTCGTTAATCAGGTACAGGCTTTCTTCGTAGGCTCGGCGCTTATTATATACCACATGGTGCGGGTTAGTGATCGCATCTTTGTATCTTTTTATGGTTGCCACTGTTTGCGGGTCTGTTTTCAGGAAGTAATTGAACAGCGCCTCCACCTCTGATCTCAGAAACTCGAGTACCTGTGCCTCGTCATCAGAGCCAAGCTCCGACATGATATCATGCGAGAACTTATCTATCTTAAAGGTAAGCTCATCCAGGATTGGCAACGGTAAATTGTCTTTTGCAGACAGCAATACTTCTTTAGCCAACACCAACTGGTCCAGCAAGTCACCTTGTATAGCTTTGTTACGTTCTGATGCGGAGTTGCGCACATCTGACACGCCATATAGCGGGTAAATATCACGAAACACAATTGGCTCTATCTCGGCGGTGGCATTGCGTTCCCTTCTGTCCAGGAAGTTGATGGCAGCTTGTGTAAACCTCCATTCCACAACCGGGTGTATAGCAGTGTATTTCTCTTTAATAACGTTTTGGATGCTGCTGCGGAGTTCTTCCAGGCCGCGGTGCATGGCCAGGGCAAAAAGCGGCAACACTTCTTTCAAACGGATCATGGAAAGCGCGTTCAACTCGCCTGGTATTGGCGAGGCTACTTCCAGCAAACCAATGATCTGTCCTTCGTATTGCAGTGGCGCTATGATCAGGTTGCGGTTGCCATCTTCCTGTAATTTCTTTTCTATCAGGGTAGGGTTTGTGAACAGTTTCAGATCCTCTACTATAATGGTGTGGCCAGATTTAATCACGGGTTCGTAAATAGAGCCGCGCAGGTCGTCTAGTTTCAGGTCGCAGTTTTGAGTTAGCACCAAACCATTCCATATCTTACGGGCATACGTGGTATCGAACTCCTGCATAGCAGGGCAGGAGGCAAGCCCGAATTTTATACCAGGCAGGCCAAACAATACACGTAGTTTTTGTTGCAGGTTCCGGATGCTGCCTTCTGCTGTAACAGCGTTTTGCTCCAGCAGGTCGTAACGCAACGAAGAAATGGTTTCTTCCATGGTTACATCCGTAAAATCGTAGATGGCAAATCCTGTAAACTCAAAGTTTTGTGGTGGCAGCCACTTCATCCAAAGGTCCAGGTTGTTGTAGCGGTTTATCAGGAAGTTTATTTCCTGCGGCTTTAGGTTCTTTAGTTCACCGGTTGCTTTCACGTCCATAAACTTAAGGTCAATGCTTAGTTTATAGTGTCGCTCGAGCTGTGTGAACTTGTCTTTTATAACAAATATGAAAGGCTGTTCTACTTCAAAATTGGCCTTGTAAAATTTCTCCAGTATGATAGCGTAGGCCGAAAGGGTAAGCCTGAACAAAAGTGTTTTCAGGTCCAGGTTCAGTTTTTCGGTATAGTTGCCGCCGCCCAGCAGTTGCAGTTCTTCCAGGCGCGGGGTAGCATAAAAGCTTTCGAAATGGAAGGGCAGTACTGTGGCGCGCAGGTCGTTTTCCCAGAGCGCACTCGGAAAAATGTCCTCCATCAATATATCAATGGTGCTAATGTGCTCCTCAATCAGGGCAGTGTCTTCCACAGGTTCCAGTAGGGCAGGGGTTTTACGCAGTAGGTCGGCCAGTTCCTGTACACGCGAAATGTTACAGCTAGGGTCGGTGTCTGCTTTGTTTTCCCAGTAAGAAACAAGCGGGGACAGACTAAGCGTTGTTCTGAACGGAAACTTGTCCGTACTCAGAATAATCTCATCTTTATTTGTGATGGAAACAACAGTTTCGTGGAAGCTGCTCCTTGGGTTACTCATAGGGCGATTTTGATTTTGAAGACCTGGCAGTCGAAAATTAGATGCGTTCAGGTATAGGATTCTATAGTTTTAACTCATTTAACGTAATCGGCTGGTAAAGGATAGTGCAATTTTAGCGAAGGCGTTTTAGAGCTATAGTTGCTTGCTGTTATGGCTTTTTTGCGCAGGAATATAGTTTTGGCATAATATTTACAGGGAGTCTGGTGTTATAAGATGAGAAAACCTGTAGTTATATGAGAGCTTTGAGAAAATACCTGCTAGCCGTTTTATTTACCGCAACTATAGTTGGTGTGCAGGCACAAACAAAAACACAACTGGAGCAAGACCTGGACAACCTGCGTACCTGGATGCGCAAAAAGTCAGTACAGGCCGACAGTGTGACACGCGCCGAGTGGCCCAGCGTAAAGCAGGAATTTAAAACCCTGACATCCTCTCTGGATAAGAATACAGAAAAGCTGTCAGAAGAATCGAAGGCGGAATACAGCCAGTATAAAAGCCGCTACGGCGAGTGGGAAGAACGCAACGAAATAAGAAAAGCCGTTGACCTGGACGGCCGCGAACTGGAGCGGTGGGAGAAACAGATGACCGGAACTACCCGCATTGGCAACATCAGGCCTGAAGACCTGCGTGACGCTTACATACGCTTAACAGACTATACCCGTGTCTATCGCCGCAACTGGAACCTGCGCGACTGGGACTATGCCGAATTTGTATTTGGAGAACTGAACACCCGCAAAGCCGAAGTGCTGGACAAGCTGAACAACAGCGATAAAATAAAGATAGCCGCACTGCAGGTAGAGTTTGCCACCCTTATAAAGAGCCGGGAAGCCCAGGAACTGTATAACGATATGCGTGAGAAGCGTTAAACTATAGTTTAGTTGTTTGTAATTTAATAGCCCCTGAAGTAGCTGCTTCCGGGGCTTTGTTTTTAAATAGCGTTCTTACCTTTTGTACCCCCAGACGGATCTTTGTCCTTGTTACGGCCCTGGTCCGTGCTTTTATCTTTCTGCTGATCCTTTAACTGACGGTTCTGATCCTGGTTGGCTGCGTTTGTTGGTATTTTACCGGTTTGCTTGTGATGGCTTTGGTTGTGTCCCTTCGTCATGGCTTTCTGTAATTGGTGTACTATTATGTACGCCTAAACCGGGGTGCAGTTTAAAATCTGCAATAAGCAGTAACTATAAATATTGTGTTTATTATACAATAAAACATATATATTGTACAGTACGCATGTAAGCAAAAAGCCTTACTTTTGTTTTCAGCTTTTACCAAAATTATAGTTTTATATGCACATTGCGATCGTCGGTAACATTGGCGCCGGCA
This sequence comes from Pontibacter populi, assembly GCF_040278685.1. Lineage (NCBI taxonomy): Bacteria > Pseudomonadati > Bacteroidota > Cytophagia > Cytophagales > Hymenobacteraceae > Pontibacter > Pontibacter populi. Next base: position 78,976 of record NZ_JBEOKT010000002.1, on the reverse strand, counting down.
AAACTACCCTTGCCACTAAACTGTCTCAGCATTTTAAGTGGGACCTGTACTTAGAGGCAGTTGAGAACAACCCTTACCTGAAGGATTTTTATGATGACATGGAGCGTTGGGCTTTCCATTTGCAAGTATTTTTCCTGAACAGCCGTTTCGGGCAGGTGCAGGAAATCCAGAAGACCGATCGCAGCGTGATACAGGACCGCACTATTTACGAAGATGCGCACATCTTTGCCAAAAACCTGCACCAGTCAGGGTTAATGAGCACCCGCGATTACGAGAACTACTTTGCCCTGTTCCAGTCTATGATCAGTATGGTAAAAGCACCTGACCTGATGATCTACCTGAAAGCTGACCTGCCAAAACTGATAGGCCAGATAGAGAAGCGTAACCGCGACTACGAAAGCAGCATCAGTATAAACTACCTGCGCAACCTGAACGACCATTACAACGAGTGGATGGGCAACTATAAACAGGGTAAACTTTTAGTGATAGACGTAAATAACCTCGACTTTGTGGCAAATCCTGAAGACCTGGGCGGAATCATCGAGAAGATTCAGGCTGAGTTATTCGGGTTGTTTTAGACTATAACATATCCATTCTTAACCTATAAAGCCGCTGCTTTCCCCGGAGAGTAGCGGCTTTATAGGTTAAGAAATTGTTGCCATTTAAACATCTGTAATTATAATCTCTATAATTATAAATATTTATATATTTATTTGTAACTATTTAATTGCTTTTTAGTAATACTGCTTGATTAATAACTTATGTTATTTAAATGAAAATGCTAAAAGCACTAACCAAATTAAGCCTCGGCCTAGGTGCCGTGTTGCTTATGTTTTCATGTTCTAAAGACATGGAAGATGTCAACCCTTCGTCAAACTTTAATAGTGCGTCGTCAGGCGCTGCTAAAGTTGCAAATACTACAAGCCCACTTACTATTTCTGGCCTGAGCACCAGTAATGGCAAAACATGGATGTTCACGGTACAGAAAACAGCAGATGGCAATGTTTCAAACATTGGATCGCTGTTGCTAACACTTACAGGCTGTGATGATCAGCGGATCGCTTTATCAAGTGCCAATGTAGTTTCTGCATCTGTTACAGGCTCTATGGAGCAGTCATTGGCACCGTCCTATAAAGAAGGAAATGGTTCTGCCTGCGATATGTCGGCAGAAACCGGCTACCTGAAACTTTCAGACTTCCAGGAAAAACTGACTGATGGTAGCGTTTATACTGTTCGGTTTACATTAAGCGAGGCCATCCAGGTTAAAACTGCAATTGTTTGGGCCAGAATCGGCAATAGCTGCTATCCTGTTGCTGTAAACGGGCCGGGTTGTGAGATGGATCTTTGTGGAGAAGGGCAAGGTGCTTTCCATAAACCAGGCAGCTGGAATGGCTATACTGTTACATTAGGTGGCTATAACTATACAGAAGCTGAAGGTCTTTCCATTATGACTCCTAACGGCAATAGTGCTGGTGGCCTTAAAGATTCAAGAGCTTCCTTCTCGCAAGGTGCTACAGTATTACTGAACAGACAAATGGGATATATTTCAGCTACGGCCTATGCCGCTGAACTGGCTGCTATCAATATTTACTTGGTAACACTAGATAAACTTACAACTTACGATATTGATGATATGCCTACCGGTAATGCCGCAGCCAAAGCAGCTGCCGGATACATTGGAGGTAACATTAAGTGTGCTGATGCAGAATAATATCTGACCTGATTTATAGTTAAGAGAGATGAGGCACTGAGCTTCATCTCTTTTTTTATGAGGTCATAAGAGCAAAAAACTATAGTTTATAGTTACCTGTTAAACTATAGGTTGCTGCAACTTAGATAGCTGATTTTCAATACAACTATAAATTTACTATATTCAATACCTGAACCAATAACACTATAATGAAACCACACCATATATTATTTGCCTCTGCACTGGCTGTTGCTACAGTTGGTTGCACAAGTAAAACTACTGAAGAAGGCAGCATCAACACCGAAACTGCCACAACACAAGCCGGCGACAGCCTGCAGCAGAAACTGGACATGTATACCAACGTGCGCCTGACTGCTGATATGAGTAAACTGACCGAAAATGAGCGCCAGATGATTCCGTTGCTGATAGAGGCCGGTAAAATTATGGACAAACTGTTTTGGTACGAAGCTTACGGCAAAGGCGATTCTCTGCTGGCTGCCCTGGATAATGCAGCGGCCAAGCAGTTTGTAAAGATAAACTATGGTCCCTGGGACCGTCTGAATAACAACGAGCCTTTTATAGCGGGTGTTGGCCCTAAGCCTGCTGGTTCAAATTTTTACCCCGCCGACATGACTAAGAAAGAGTTTGAGCAGTCTACTTTAAAAGATAAGGCCAGCCTGTACACGTTTGTGCGTCGCGATGCGAGTGGCAAATTAATTACCGTGCCTTACCATGTGCAGTTTAAAGACGAGGTGAAGCGGGCATCCGATCTGCTGAAGCAGGCTGCTGGTTTAGCTGAAGACGCCGGACTTAAAAAATACCTTACCCTTCGTGCCCAGGCTTTGCTCGACGACAACTACCAGCCAAGCGACCTGGCCTGGATGGATATGAAGAACAACAAAATAGATGTGGTGATCGGCCCTATAGAGACTTACGAAGATGCGTTGTTTGGTTACAAGGCTGCCCACGAAGCTTATGTGTTGATTAAGGATACGGAGTGGAGTGAGCGTCTGGCTAAGTATGCGGCTTTCCTGCCGGAACTGCAGCGCGGCTTGCCGGTGGCGGCCAATTATAAAAAAGAGACCCCGGGTACCGACTCCGACCTGAATGCTTACGATGTAGTGTTTTATGGCGGCGACAGCAATGCAGGCAGCAAAACGATAGCCATTAACCTGCCAAACGACGAAGAAGTACAGCTTAAAAAAGGTACTCGACGCCTTCAGCTAAAAAATGCCATGCGCGCCAAATTTGATAAGATCATGGTGCCGATCTCGGATGAGCTGATCGCAGAAGACCAGCAGAAACATGTAACCTTCGATGCGTTCTTTGCCAACACCATGTTCCATGAAGTAGCGCATGGCCTGGGTATTAAAAACACTATTAATGGCAAGGGCACCGTTCGCGAAGCCCTGAAAGAGCATGCATCTGCCCTCGAAGAAGGTAAAGCTGATATCCTGGGTCTGTACATGATCACGCAGCTGCACGAGAAAGGTGAAGTGGAAGGCAGCCTGGAAGATTACTATACCACGTTCCTGGCCGGCATTTTCCGTTCAGTTAGGTTTGGTGCTGCCAGTGCACATGGCAAGGCTAACATGGTTCGTTTCAACTTCTTTAAAGAGAATGGTGCTTTTGAGCGCGACGAAACTACAGGCAGATATCGCGTGAACTATACCAAAATGCGTGAGGCCATGAACAAACTATCTGAGAAGATACTAACCCTGCAGGGCAACGGCGATTATGCCGGTGTTGGTAACTTACTGAACCAGCAGGGCCAGGTAGATGCAAAATTACAAGCCGACCTGGACCGCCTGAGCAAAGCTAACATACCAGTTGATGTAGTGTTTGAGCAGGGCGTGGATGTACTTGGTCTGAAATAAGATATATAGTTGATGAACACGCTGCACTGGAGACAGAAAGACTGGTCGGGCCGTGAGTTTGCCTTAGGAACTATGGACAGGCCATTGGGGAATATTACCTTTAGCGGCTGGTCGAGTTACGATGCTGTTTATACGTCTGCAGTCACCACTATCTCTTTTAAAAATAAGGGATGGGTTGATCAGGAGGTAGCCATAACCTATAACGGTGAAGAAATCGGGAAGGCTACATCGTCGTTGTTCGGTAAAACTGAATTACGGCTGGACTCAGGTGAAAGCTATTTTCTGAAAAGCGAGGCATTTTCGTATAATCGTACGGTGCAGGATGCGTCCGGTAAAATACTGATCAGTTTTAAGCAGCCCGTATTCAGTTTCGGGAAAGGTGATATTGCTGTTTCGGATGAATTGCCGGAGCTTAGCAAAGAGGTATTGGTAAGTACAAGCCTTTACCTGAAAGCAGTGGCAGAGCACCAGGCCGCCATCCTGATTATCATTTTTATACCAATATTTGTGCGCAACATTTTAGGCGATTAACCTATAGTTGCATTAGGAAAGCCCGGCCATCAGGTCGGGCTTTTTTATTTTTAGGGCTGTAGTTTATAGTTGCTTTTAATACAGAAGTAGTTTAGTATTTTTCTATCGTTAATATATGCCCTTGCTGCGTGTTTTCACCAGCAAGTTTAAATACCAGCTAATTGGATTGCTGGTGAAAACACCAACAATGGCTCGTTTTCATTTACATAACCATAAATCCTGAACAGGTTAAACATTTATGCTGAATTGTAGGCTGTAAATCAGTTAGATACGATATAATAAATACTCGATTTTATAAAGTTGGCATAACTGTTGAATCAGGGATAATACCGGTTGCAGGAGAAGTTGGATTATTAGATAGAAAGCGGCCGGGTTTTACTTGAAATTGATCGTTATGAAAGATATCAAAACATTTATTGCTTACCTGTTAGTGGCTGTTTTCCTGTTAGGCTCTATAGCTGCCAGCGCAAACGCATTCCCTGAATATCCGGAAAGTCAAACTATGGACTATAGCCCGGTGATGGATGCCGGGATTGATAGGTAAATTTCAGTAAATTCCTGTCTTGTGTCAGGTAGATTTTATTGAACCCTAGACCAAAACAGCATTACAAAAGAGAAGTGTTTACTGAAATTAAACTATAGAATTTAAGGGCCGGCTGTACCTGAATGGTGTGGCCGGTTTCTTTTTTATAACTATAAAAAGGATGCATTGCAATTGGTAGCATTTTCGGAGCTATATAGAGAACAAAACATTCAGCTTATCAGTATTAAGGCTTTCAATTAGTTATAAATCAATTATTTAAGCCGGCACTGTAACATGAAAAGCTTTTATGACTTTAACACCGACAGCCCGAAAGAGCGGACAGAAAGAAACAAATTGTACCCGGAACTTGCCAGCTTCCATATTGCGCTGCGTGAGGAATTAAGTGAAGAAGAATATCAGCAATTCTATAAAGCGGAGAAAGAGATTTCTCAGAGATACATGCCCCAGAACCAAAACCCAACACACAAATGGATATCAGCTTAGCAGACAGGAAAAGTTCTAACTAAAAGGGAAGTCACATAAAGCGACTTCCCTTTTTTTATGGCTTATAGTCTATGGTTGGTCAGAAGTGTCCGGCTGAAATTCCAGGATATCGCCGGGCTGGCAGTTCAGCACTTCGCAAATGGCTTCAAGGGTGGAAAAGCGTATGGCTTTGGCTTTGCCCGTTTTAAGAATAGAAAGATTTGCCAATGTAAGTCCCACCCGCTCCGATAGTTCATTCAGCGACATTTTCCTGCGGGCCATCATCACATCCAGGTTCACGATTATTGCCATTATATAGTCAGTTGCTCCGCTTCGTATAGTTTGTTTCCTTCTTTAAATATCTCGGCAAGAATAAAGGCACCTAAGGCGAAGGCTAGTGGAACAACCCCGATAGAAAAGCTCATACGTGTATGGTGGCTTACTTCAAACCATTTAATGCAATTGAGCAAAGCTATTGCCACGCAGTATATCCCGATCTTCCAGAAAGCATGACTATTGTTTTCCCTGAAAGTTTCAAACGCCTTCACAGACCGGATGATCCTGCTGACCTGGCTTATGATCAGGATCAAAAGAATAAACTGCCCCACAGTCTGGAGATAATGAAAGTAAAAAGAGACGTGGCTTATCTGGGAGAGTGTTCCTATAGTGTCTGCTTGTATGCTGTCTTCAGGTTCAGTAAGGGTATCATTGTGTTTAAAAACATACTTAACTTCGTTTGAGCTATCTATTGTCACAAGCACATCTTTGTAGGTTTCAGGAGCTATATGCCAGTGTGCCAGCACTACGGCCATTGCCACAATCAGAAGTACAAAAAAAGCTTTAGCGATATTACTTATAGCTAAGGCAAAAGTTAAGAGTCTGTTCTTTTCCATAGTTGTTAATGTTTTACCAAAGATAACAGCTATTTTAGAATAAGCAATAAAAATTTATCGTTTTTCGATAATAATTTATAGTTGCTGTAAAACCAGCTCAGCGCCCTCTTCGCCAACCAATGAGCCGATAGCCACGCCCATGCCGCCCATGCGCACGGCACAGCTTATTCTATCAGATACTGGCTGAACTATAGTTGTTTTTTCGGTGCCTACGCCCATAATGCCGCTCCAGCGTTGCTCTACTTCAAATGGTATGCCCGGCAGAATGACTTGTTTCAGCAGTTCTTCCAGTTTGTTTTGCACCAGTTCGGTCAGCGCCATTTCGGTAGTTTCTTCGGTTTTAAAGTCCAGGTTGCGGCCGCCACCAAAAAGTACCCGCTGCCCAATGTTCCGGAAGTAATAGTAGCCTTTGTCGTAATGGAAAGTGCCTTTCAGTTTTAACCCATCAATGGGTTTAGTAATAAGCACCTGGGCACGGGCCGGGATAACCTGTAGTTGTGGCAGCAGTTGTTTCGCAAAGCCATTGGTAGCAACTAAGGCAGCGCGGGCTTTCAGGGTTATGCCTTTGTCAGTGGCGGCAACTATGGATTTGCCTTCGTCGTGCAGCTGCAGTATTTCGAGGTTGTTAAGTATGATCACGCCCAGGGCCTGTACTTTCTGGGTCAGCGCCAGGATCATTTTACCTGTATCGATCTGCCCTTCGGCAGTACTTTCCAGTAAATGGTCTACGCCTTTAAATCCGAAGGTATTTATCTTATCATCAGCAACTCTAAAAACATTGGGCTCACCAACTATAGTTTGCAGGTGCTTGTTTAGGTAAGGGAGCTGGGTTATAGTTTGCTCGTATAGCTGGCGCTGTGTGTTGTTAAATAATTCGTAGCCACCCCAGCGGTGGTAATCTATAGTTGCATCTCCGAGGTTACGGCGAAGGCGTTGCAGTCCTTTCCAGCGGCGCTCTACCAAACTAAAAACCTGGTCTTCGGTGTGGTGGGTAAGGTCGTCGAGCAATTCGGTGGGGCTGCCAAAACAGGCGAACCCGGCATTTTTAGAGCTGGCACCCGTTGGCAACAGACCACGTTCGGCAACTATAACTTTTAATGCAGGCTGCGTGGTTTTCAGGTGCAATGCGGCATTCAGGCCAACTATACCGCTGCCCACAATCAGCACATCAATGTTACTGAAATACGTATCCTGCTCCCAGAAACTGAACTGCATCGGCTTAATCTTCGCGGTAATAAGGGTGGTCGTAGGTACGGGCTTCGCGCTCCTCAATCAGCTCGTAAGATGTAAGCATTATTTCGCGCTCGCCGTTGTTCATGCCTTTCACAAATTGGCCGTCCGGGGTTTCGTAAATGGCGTAGTTGTGTTTGCCAAACGGGTACAGGTTGTTGCTTTTAAGTATAGTGGCCTGTGTCAGTTCTACTTGCTGGCCGTCTGCTGTTTTAGCGATGTATCTGTTTTTGTCCATTGCTGTTCTAAAATTTTGCTCAAGATAGCACTTATTTCATCCGCCTCGTGCATCACCATTAAATGTTCACCTTTAGGTATAGTGATCAAATCAGGACGCGGACAACACGGTAGTATCAGGTCGGATGTGCCATGGATCTGTATCAGGTCTGGAAGAATTTTGTCCTGCTCCCAGTCCAGTAAACGGCTCAACGACCAGCGCAGAAATTTCTCATCTATCCCCAGTATCACGTCTTTCAGTAGTTTACGCTCAGGTGTAGTATGTGCACCAAAAAAGAAAGGTGCCAGCGGGTAAACTGATTTCATTACCTTAAACGGAAGCCATTTGTGCAGGCGTGTTTTACCGAGTTGCCTGTAGTACCAGGGCAGGTCATGGCGCGAGGCTAAGCTGGAGATGATTATAGTTGCTGTAGGCTGTACCAGTTTGCTCAGTTCTATAGCTATCAGTCCGCCAAACGATAAGCCTACTAGTATTGGGTTTGGCTCTGTTATCTGCTCTTTCAGCCTTTGGACATACGACGCTAGCGGTTCATCTTCAGTTAGCGGTTCTAACCAGGAGACCTGCTGTTGTGGTAAAAACTCAGGCAACTTCAGAAACTGGAACATGCGCCAATCGGCCCCTAACCCACTGATGAAGTATATTTTGCTCATGTTGTGCTATACGTGCTATGCTAAAGGTAACCGGTAAAGCTAAACTATAGTTTGATAATAAGGCTATAGTTTAGGTTTTTCAGCAGATGAAATTAGCGGTTGAGAACAAGATCTCCGCTCAGGAAGTGCAATGCATCCTGCACAGTTTCGTATGGTATTTCTTCCATGGGTACGTGGCCGGCACCCGGGTACAGTTTAAGTTGTGCTCTTTTTATAGTTTGCTTAAAATAGGCTGCATCGGTTACCGGAACCCATGCATCTGCTTCGCCCCAGAGCAGTAAAGTAGGAGCCTGTATCTTTGCCAGTTTATGCAGGTTGACGGTATCTTTAGTATTCATGCGGGAGATAAAAGCTTCGCGATTTCCCTGGCGTAGTAACATTTCGTGGCTCAGAGTTATAGTTTGGTCTGTCAGTTTGCTATCATCTCCGTAAACTTCTTTCAGGCTTTTTTTTACTATAAAACGGGGTGTAATATATTTCAATGCGTGTTTCAGCAAAGGTGTCTGCGCCATCCGGAAAGGTAGGCTAATATTTTTGTCGTTGGCATTTGTAACACCGGTCGGTGCTAAAAGTATCATTTTATGAACCCGTTCCGGATAGGTAGCCGCGAAATCATAGGTGATCTGTCCGCCAAGTGAGCTGCCTGCAAGGTGAGCCTTCTCAATACCTTGCTCATCCATAAAGTGTAGCAGCAGTTCGGTGTAATTTGCAATACTATAGTTATCCGTCGTATTTCTTCCTGTCAGCCCAAAACCAGGAAGATCGAACCGTAACACGCGGTAACTTTTGCCCAGCTCTTTTGCCCAGCCATCCCAAGTGTGCAGCGATGCAGCAGTACCGTGTAAAAGAATGATTGGAGTGCCTTGCCCTTCGTCGTGGTAATGCAGGTTGGCGCCATTTATCGTTACAAACCGGGAAGCTGACGTAGCGTACTTTTGTTTCAGATCTTCGGCAGGGATGTCTTTACGGATAAGCAGGGCAGTCGCAGCTATAACTAAACCAGCAGCAGCAAGCCCGAGGTGTTTGGCTTTAAATCTCATAGTTTTGTAAGGTGGCATGGGTAATAATCAACTCTAAAATAAGAGTTTATCATTTACTTTTGACCAGTTCCAACTATAAAATCAGCCACATCACTTTCTGACTGTTCAGACTCTCGGTGTTCTTCTGGCTTCTGTGGCGTGCAGCGAGTCTTTTCTCCAGATGGCAGACCAGCCTCCGCCGTATGAGCCCTCCACTTTGCCTTTCACAAAACTGAGGCTGGCAACCGCTGCTCCAATTACCATATCATTTAAAATAGCTGTAGTTGGTTCGTAACCCAATACCCAGGGAGCCAGCAATAACCATAAACCCAGCGGTACATTATACAGGCGCAGGACCCGGGTAGCTTCCCACCACGAAATGACTGCAAACGAGGTGATGATCGGGCCTACAATGTGCGCGTTATTAGAGATGGTCTTATCTTCGAAACCGAGTATGGCAGGAGAGACCATCAGCCAGAGTCCGAGTAGTGCGTTTATAACTTGTGCCCACATATTAAATTACGTTACCTTGTACTTTCTTATATCCCCAGAATGCTTTCCAGAGGGAGCCGTTAGCATCTTTTACCCGCTTCATGTACTGCAGACTTGCCAGCATTTCATCCATAGCAGGGCCAATCATTAACACCGAAACTACAGCAGAAGCCAGGCAAAGCGTACACCAGGCATCATACAAAACAGGTTGCAGCACCACCAGCAATACACTTATCATACCCAACGGGCCCACCATTACACCAAACAAAATCACGATCCAGGGCATGGTGCGCCACCTTCTGATCCCGCCAACTATACCGGCAACTGCATCTACCAGGTAACCAAAAGCACCTAATATGGCATCGGGTACAGGTAAGATCTTTGAAGTGGCGGATGTCAGTATTTTCTGGCTTCCGTTTCCAAAAAAGGGCTCCCAAACAGTAGAAACCACTTTAAGCTGAAAAAGACCGAGGTAAGTGGCAATAGCAAGGCCAAGGATTGCCAGCCCGACTATAGGCAGGCGCTGCGCCCATGAAGCCGGGTTGTAACTCCAGCCTGGTGGAATGGCATCGGTAGTGTTGCGCATAGTTTTATCTTTTTTTGATGTATTAACTACGTGACCAATAGGGCAGTGTTCCGATTTATTGTTCGAGGGGCTGTAAAACAGGCGAGCCCGCTCTTTTTAGAAAGCAGGCTCGTCTTATATATAAACCATAAAGAACTAGTCCGGGGAGTTTTGTTTTGAGAACCGGCTACCGAAGAAATAATAAACAGGTATGCCCAGTGCAACTATAATAAGCCCCGGCCAGGTGTAAACCGGTTTATAGATAAGCAGAATAATACAGATAGCCGAAGCCAGCAAAATATACATAGCAGGCAGTATCGGGTAACCAAAAGCTTTGTAAGGTCGTGGCAAGTCCGGACGTTTTACGCGCAGCACAAATACACCAACTATAGTTATAATGTAAAACAGCATCACGGCAAAGATCACATAATCGAGGAGTTGGTTGTATGAACCGGAAAGGCAAAGCAGGCACGCCCAGATGCATTGCAGCCAAAGGGCCGCAGCCGGTACGCCATGCTTATTAAGCTCACCCATTTTTTTAAAGAACAGGCCGTCTTTGGCAATGGCATAGTATACCCGGGCTCCCGAAAGTATAGCGCCATTGTTACAACCAAACGTCGAGATCATGATAAGAACCGCAATGGCAATAGTAGCCTTATAACCCCCGATAACTTCGGCGGCGGCGGTAGCTACACGGTCGTTACTGGCAAATGTAATTCCCTGGCCCATTACGTCGGTGGCTAGCTCGCTGCCGTGCATGGGCAACACCAGCAAATAAACCAGGTTAATGAGCAGGTAAATACCCGTAACAAGCGCCGACCCGATCACCATACTTAACACGATCGTTCGCTTGGGGTTCACGATCTCATCACCCGAAAAACCAATGTTGTTCCAGGAATCGGCAGAGAATAACGCACCGACCATGGCCATGCCAATAGCTGTTACCAGTGCAATACCGGCAGGAGGTAACAGTGTAGAACCGTCCGTAGCAGTCTGAGAACCCCAGAAATTAGAGAAATTGGCATCAATGGCTGTTTCGTTTATCCCGAATAATAAGCCTAACAGTATAAGTCCGAAGAGTGCGATGAGTTTGGTACTGCCGAAAATGTTCTGGATCAGTTTGCCGCTTTTTACACCCCTGGAGTTAATGTAGGTAAGATACACGATACTGGTAATGGCCAGCAACTGCACCGTGCTGAACTGAAAACTGCCTAACCTGAACAGTACATTGTCGTCAGAAAACCAGGGAAAGATAACGCCTGTAAATTTGGCAAAAGCTACGCCTACCGCTGCAATTACACCGGTCTGTATTACAAGGAACAGCGACCAGCCATACAGGAAAGCCACTAATTTGTTATAAGCTTCTTTCAGGTACACATACTGCCCACCCACATTCGGGAACATAGACGATAGCTCGCCATAGCTGATAGCGCCAACTATAGTTAAGAAACCGGATACAACCCACACCAGCAACATGTTGGCGGGCGTTACTACGGCTCTCGAAATATCGGCTGTAACTATAAAAATGCCTGACCCGATCATACCACCCGTCACGATCATGATGGCATCGAAAAGGGTGATCTCGCGCTTAAACCCGGTTTGGGAATCCTGAACTTCTGCGGTCTCTTGTGTTAGTTTTTGCTTCATACAAAATAAATAGGACTGTAAAGTTAAGGCAATATGTGATGGATTGTTGACTGAAGGACTCAAAGTAAAAACAGTAAGCGGAAAAATGGTGTGATTCAGAAGTACGGAGGAGGTTTAAACTGCTATTTTTTCTTCAGATTTTCATCTGCTTAAAACGACCGTTCACGGAGAAAAACAGGTTGTTGGTATAAGTTAGTAGTAATATATGTAACAGTAGCTTGCATTACATAGTACTGTATAATATCTTTGTTGCATAAATAATTGTAAAACACTTATAACACTTAAAATTATGAAAATCCTGATCCTACTTTCTGCTTCTTTATTCGGTTTCGGACTTGCTTGCCAGGAGGCTACAAGTGTACCGGCCCCAGCCACTATCAATGCTGCCTACACTGTTTACGAAGAGCCAGTGGCAACTATAGCCTTAGATACAATTGAGGTTGTGTATGAAGCTCCGGCTTCGCTTGCCGGTGTTGCACGCTAATCTATAGTTTAAAGCTGTCAGGCTGGCATATTATAGTTTTTGGGATTGCAGCTTAGCAACCACTTTTCTGCAGTTTCAAAATCCATAAAGTTCTTCATAAGGAAGGGCGGCACCATACGCCCGCGCAGGTCGCGGGCCGAGAGTTGGCTAAACATGCTATGAGAATAAATATGGGCCAGGCACCTTAAACCTGCTTTATATACTGCCGGCAGCCAGTCAAACTCCAGCCAGTCGTTTGCATCCTGCCAGTCGCCGGTAACCTCAGATTTATCGTTGAGCAGCTTCGAACAGGGATGTTCTTCTATAAATTCGAGAAAGACTTTGGCTGCTTTTATCACCTCATCGGCTGTAATATGGCCGTGCCATTTAGCTAATGTGTAAAAAGTATGCTGGCTTATAGTTACATAGTTTTCACCCTGCGCATTTACCAGCTCTACTTTGCTTAGTTGGACTTCCTTCATGTAATACAGAAAAGTTGAAGTGAATTTCTCTAAAAAGAATAGTAGGTGCGTTTTATCTTGACGGCTGTTTATAAGAAAGTTCGTAGCCTTGAGCATTTACGATGCTTGTGGGGTAGCTTCTCATTATACGGCGATAATACGTTCGGGTATAAGGCCTGACTTATGGTCATTATATTACCGGATTTGGTGCGCTGTTTATAGTTGACAGGCATCTCCTAATACCTGCAGCAAGCTTATAGTTTGCCTGTTGGGAGGGTTACACGAATGGCCACAGCGGTAGCCTGAACCGGCATCGACTCCATAACAGCACCATCAAACCAAACTTCTACCTCGTGGCCTTCTTTTAACTGACCTGCTTTTATCCGTTTCCCATCCTTGTCTTCTATCAGGGTATTTTCATCTACTTTAACACTTGCCTGCGGGTAAGCCGATTCAACGCCTTTTCCTGCTTCTACAAGTAGCTGTAGCCTGCTGTTCTTTTCTGTTGTTCCGGTTTCGGTAAGGCTGGTAATTTTTCCGTTTATATCAGGTAGTGTATCCGGCATGCGCTTCAATTCATCGCCGCGGCAAGAAACTATAGCAACTATAACTAAACTATAAGCCAGTATTTTTAAAAGTATGTTCACGCTAAATAGAAATATAAAATGTATACTGAATACACGCTATCTACGGTGAAGCGATGTTTTTGATAGTATAGTTTGTAAAAAGAATGCAGTTGATAACTGGAAACAACTGTTGTAGTAAAAAGAAAAAGGGCCATGTTTCAGCTAAATGAAACATGGCCCTTTGTGCAACCTTAAGATATATTATGCTACACGTAGTACGTGGTCTTCGTTCAACGCTCTCCGGATAGTAGCTTCAGATGTATAGTAACATAAATAATCGTTTCGGCGGGATACCTTATTTAGTGGGCGCTGCATCAGCACAACTTTACTTCTTTTACCAACCGTTATCAAACCTAAGCCTTTCTGGTGGCACATGTCAAGTAATGTTTTGGCCAAAGCATTGTTGCGTAGCACCAGGCTGCTGATTGATAAACCGATCCATTGCTCATCTGCAGGTGCCAGTTTTACATTATCAAGCAGTGTTTCGAGCTGGCGGTGATTGTATTTTTTAATAAGGAATGTATGCAGCATAAACCCGATAGGTGCCACAACTATTGGCGCGATCAGCATGACAAGTATGTTGCCGGTTGTTTTGCCAAGTACGAAACAAAGAGCAGCTAATACCAGTGGCGTTAACAATCTTAATTTGCCCAGGCCGTTCTTTTTGTAGTTAGTAAGCATCCCAACCAAGCGGCCGGACTGTTGCATACTGATATTGGCTAGGAAAGCTTCGCCGGTAGGTTTTTTAAATGCCAGCATACCGTCGGTGGTGATACCTCGCTTTGTTTTCTCGTTCTGGCCAACAAGTATATTACCAGTTGTGTACTGCTGCGTGTAGTAATTTTTCAGATAGTCGAACGCAAAGTCCTCAATCTTGCTTTCTAGTTGGTTTGCCATGTTGGTCTGTTAAGATAAGAAACAGAATTAAACGGTACCTGGCTAGTGTAATAAAACACTTTAAATAGCTAAAATACGGCTTTAAGGGTGTCTGGTTCTTAAAGTAATTTAAAGATTTTTTAACAGAAAAAATCAAAAAGTTCTTTGCCTACTACAAACATAGTGTAGGAAATATATAGAAGCAAGTATCTGTATTTTTTTATTTTTTGATTAAATACTTCTAATAGATGCTATGTTATAACCTGGCTTACTACACTTATTAGGTATCTAATTGTAATATTTAAATACCTCTCAGCCATCTCTTTATGTATGCTATAGTTATTTATGCATTATTTGCAGCGCTGTATATCTTTTGAAAAATGCATTTTGTCTGTTGCCCTAACGCTATTTTACTAAAACTCATTCAAATTGCTTAGTTTTACTTTACTGACAAATTAAAAGCCTGCCCACTACACCATGGCACACACTATAACTATGAAATTCCGATCTATCGTATTTTGCCTTTTTGTGGCGTTCAATATATTATCGTTCGTTGCTTCAGAGGTTCAGGCGCAAGCCCCACAAAGAACATCGTCTGCAGACATCCTGCACCAGCTTAAAAAACTGAATGTGCTGGGCACGGTGCTGTATGTGGCTGCTCACCCCGACGATGAGAATACCCGCCTGATAACACATTTAGCAAACGAAAAACTATACAACACCGGCTACTTATCGGTAACGCGCGGCGATGGCGGTCAGAACCTGATCGGTCCCGAGATAAGCAAAGATCTTGGCATTATACGCACGCAGGAGTTATTGCAGGCCCGCCGTACCGATGGAGGCGTGCAGTTCTTTACCCGTGCCAACGACTTCGGCTACTCTAAAAACGCTGACGAGACTTTTAACATCTGGAACAAAGAACAGGTGCTGTCCGATATGGTGTGGGTGATTCGCAAGTTCAGGCCCGATGTGATGATCACGCGTTTTCCGCCGGATGAACGCGCCGGGCACGGGCAACACACTGCCTCTGCAGTACTAGCCGCCGAAGCCTTTATCGCCGCCGGCGACCCAAAACGTTTTCCAGAGCAACTGAAGTATGTAGAAGTGTGGCAACCCAAACGCCTGCTCTGGAACACGGGTGTATGGTCGTTTGGGAGTCAGGCCGAGTTTGATAAGTATGTAGATAAACTGCTGAAGGTAGATGTGGGTGGCTATAATCCGTTACTGGGGCAGTCGTATGGCGAAATTGCTGCAGCCAGCCGAAGCATGCATAAAAGCCAGGGTTTCGGCGCATCAGCATCGCGGGGTACTTCAATAGAATATTTACAGCACACGCTGGGAGATAAAGCGGAAAAAGAACTGCTGGAAGGCATAAACACTACCTGGGCTCGCGTGAAAGGTGGCGATAAAGTAGAAAAGCTGATACAGAAAGCCATTGATACGTACAAGCCAACAGAGCCGGCAACTATAGTTCCGACCTTACTGGCTGCCCGCAAAGAGCTACAGAAGTTACCTGACAGCCACTGGAAGCAGGTTAAAACAGACGCCATTAACGAGGTGATACAGGATGCACTGGGCTTGTACCTGGAAGTAGCAGCCTCCGATTTTTCAGCTGCGCCTGGTCAGCCTGTAGCTTTTAACATTGAGGCTATAAATCGCTCTGCCATGCCCGTAACTATAAAGTCCATCAACTATAGTTTTGCCAAACAAGACACTACCCTGCAAAAAGCTTTGTCGCCTAACGAACCTGTAAAGTACAGCACAACTATAAAACTGCCTGCTGACATGGCCTATTCGCAACCTTACTGGCTGCGCAAAGCTGGTTCGCTGGGTATGTTTGCTGTGGAAGGTTTTGAGAATATAGGGAAGCCTGAAAATGATCCTGCTGCTGAAGTTACCTTTAACTTAACTATAGCGGGTGAGCCTTTACAAGTTAAAGTACCCGTAGTTTACAAACGCACCGACCCGGTAGAAGGGGAAGTGTACAGGCCATTTATAGTTACGCCACCTGTATTTGTGAATGTAGCCGAAGGCGTTTACATGTTTGCCGACCAGCAGCCAAAGCAGGTAAATGTGCGGGTGAAGGCTGGTAAAGCAAATGTTGCTGGGAATGTAAGTTTGAATTTACCGAAGGGCTGGAAAGCTGAGCCATCAACTATAGCTTTTAATTTACAGGCCAAAGGAGCAGAGCAGAATGTGAGTTTTATAGTTACACCACCCAAAGGCCAGCACGAAGCTGAACTGAAAGCTGTTGCTACTATAGACGGCCAAAACTATAGGCAGAGCCTGAACGAGATCAACTATAGCCACATCCCGGCGCAAACCACTTTCCCGGAGGCAACAGCCAAGATAGTAAAACTGGACCTGAAAAAGAACGGCGAAAAAATAGGCTACGTGATGGGAGCCGGAGACGACATACCTACCAGTCTGCGCCAGATCGGTTATGACGTAACCATACTTCGCGACAGCGACATGCGTCTGAATTACCTGCAGCAGTTCGATGCCATTATACTGGGTGTTCGCGCCTATAATACAATAGACAGGTTAAAGTTTCATCAGCCAACTTTACTGGAATACGTGAAGAATGGTGGAAACCTGATCGTGCAGTACAACACCAACCACGCACTGGTAATGCCAAATGTAGGCCCTTATCCATTAAAATTATCCCGCGACAGAGTAACCGTAGAAGAAGCCGAAGTACGTTTCCTGAAGCCGAACCACCCGGTGCTGAACACACCAAACAAGATCACCAAAAAAGACTTTGAAGGCTGGGTGCAGGAGCGCGGTTTATACTTCCCGAACGAATGGAGTAATGAATACGAAGCCATCCTGTCATCAAACGACCCCGGCGAGCCTGCCCGCGATGGTGGACTGCTGGTAGCCAAATATGGTAAAGGCAACTATATCTATACCGGTTATTCGTGGTTCCGGGAACTGCCTGCCGGTGTGCCGGGCGCTTACCGCCTTTTCGTAAACCTGATCTCGCTGGGCAAACACGATGGCTCCGGCAATGCATCTAAATCAAGTATAAAATAGACAATAGACTTTTAGACAAAGGACAAAAGACTATGCAAAAGCTCTTTCGGATTTGTAATCTGATTTTTATCAAGTCCATTGTCTTTTGTCATCTAGTCTATTGTCAATAAAGAACCATGAAGAAAAATCACCCTGTAGACGAAGAGCCACCAATTGATAAGCCACCTTTTTTTAAAACCTGGAAAGGTATGTACTGGCTGGTGCTGGGCAACCTGGCTTTCATGATTCTTCTGTTCTACGCCATCACTAAACTCTACGAATGAGAACCTTAGACTGGATCGTGCTGCTGGGCACTATCGGCTTTATAGTTATTTACGGCATCTGGAAAACACGCGGCAGCAAAGACATAGAAGGCTACCTGAAAGGCGACAACTCCATGAAGTGGTGGACTATCGGTCTGTCTATTATGGCGACCCAGGCCAGTGCGATCACCTTTTTATCTACACCAGGTCAGGCCTACGAAGACGGGATGCGTTTTATACAATTCTACTTCGGCTTGCCGATCGCCATGGTCATTATCTCGGTCACGATCATTCCCATATTTTACAGGCTTAAAGTATTTACCGCCTACGAGTTCCTGGAGAACCGTTTTGACCTGAAAACACGCTCGCTGGCAGCTCTGCTGTTCTTAGTGCAGCGTGGCCTTGCTGCCGGTATCACTATTTATGCGCCGGCCATTATACTTTCTACTATGCTGGGCTGGAGCTTAACGATAACCAACCTGGTTATTGGCGTGGTCGTGATTGTGTATACCATGTCGGGGGGCACGAAGGCGGTGAGCGTAACGCAGAAGCAACAGATGGCCGTGATGATGGGCGGTATGATCGTAGCTGGTATTATGGTGGTGAGTTACCTGCCGGATAATGTGGGCTTTGGCGATGCTGTGGCTGTAGCGGGCAAACTCGGTAAAATGAATGTGGTAGATTTTAGCTGGGACTGGAAAACCAGCTGGGATGACCGCTATAATTTCTGGTCGGGCATTACAGGTGGTTTGTTCCTGGCCCTATCATATTTCGGAACTGACCAAAGCCAGGTGGCACGTTACTTAGGTGGTAAATCAATAGGAGAGAGCCGGTTGGGGTTGCTGTTTAATGGCTTGCTGAAGATACCGATGCAGTTCCTGATCCTGTTTATAGGCGTAATGGTGTTTGTGTTTTACCAGTTTAACCAGCCACCGGTGTTCTTTAACGAAGCCGCTAAAAACAAAGTATACGCCACCGCCCACGCCGATGAACTTCGCACGCTGGAAGGGGAGTACAATACCATTTTTGAACAAAAGCAGGCCGCAGTGCATGAGTTGGTAGCCGCTATCAAAACCGACGATGAAGCCGCTATAGTTGCTGCCCAAACGCAGGTACAGACCTATACCGACGCCGGAAAAGAAGTGCGCGAACAGGTAAAAACGGTCATCAAAACAGCCACCCCCGATGCCGAAACCAAAGACACCGACTACGTTTTCATCTCCTTTGTGATGAAGTATCTGCCTGCCGGCTTGGTAGGTTTGCTACTGGCGGTTATCTTTTCGGCTGCCATGTCATCTACCGCTTCGGAGCTGAATGCACTGGCAAGTACAACGGTCGTAGATATTTACAAACGCTCTGTGAAAAGCAACGGCGATCCGAAACATTACCTGAACGCATCCAAGCTCTTTACGCTTGCCTGGGGACTTATTGCTATTCTGTTTGCCACTTATGCGTCGTTGCTGGATAACCTGATACAGGCTGTTAACATCATCGGGTCTATTTTCTACGGAACGATATTGGGCATTTTTCTGGTAGCATTTTACTTTAAGCGCATTAAAGGCAACGCCGTTTTCTTTGCCGCTATCCTCGCTGAGTTGGTCGTACTCTACTGCTTCTATTTCACCGAGATCGCTTTCTTGTGGTTCAACGTGATCGGTTGTGTGGCTGTGATATTGTTTGGGTTTATACTGCAGGGTTTGATCGGCAAAAAGAATGAGGAGTTGGTAAAAGCATAGTTTATAGTATGGATGTTTGCTGTTTAAAAGCAGGGGAGTTGGGTTATCTATAACTATGGTTCAAGTTATAGTTTTATAGTAGCCGTTTGTCATCCCCCTACCCCCTTCAAAGGGGGACTTTCTGCTATTGCCATATTAAAAGCTATAGTTCTATAATTACAGCTCATGAGCAGGCAGGCGTAGCCTGGCCCACGAAACTATACCCACGATAAAGGTCGGAGCTTATCGGATCAAACTATAGTTAGCAGACGCTATGTGAAAGATTGCAGTCTTTGGGTGGGGGTGCAGGGGCCCCCTTTAAGGAGCGCCTTATGAATATTTGGTGCCGTAGGCATTGCGAGGAACGAGCAAAAGAGATTCGCACAGCGCGATGCCCGAAGACGGGGCCTCCCGGCCGTGAGGGCACCAAAGCCTGATTGAAACGATAGGTTTGTAGAGCTCCCAGGATTAATGGTGACTTGAAAGGATAGCTTGGTTCAAGTTGGAAAGGTATCAAACTATAGCCTATCTCAACTACTCTCAAAAACCTGATTCAGACAAATTCAAGCCATCAACAATTTAGTAATTCAGCCATCAGAGATAAAAAAGTTTAGTTACTTTTGCCTTATAACCCCCTTGAGAAATTAAGATCATGGAATTAAAGAAAATAGCTTTAAACGATGTACACGAAGCAATGGGCGCTAAAATGGTGCCTTTTGCCGGATATAATATGCCTGTTCGTTACTCTTCGGACCTGGAAGAGCACAACACGGTACGTAATGCAGTAGGCATTTTTGATGTGTCGCACATGGGCGAGTTCCTGGTGCAGGGGCCGGGCGCGCTGGACCTGATTCAGTACGTAACGTCTAATGATGCATCCAAACTGACGCCGGGTAAAATTCAGTACTCATGCTTCCCGAACGAGCAGGGCGGTATAGTGGACGACCTGCTGGTTTACTGCCTGGGTGAAGAAGATTACATGCTGGTAGTTAATGCCTCTAACATAGACAAAGACTGGGAGTGGATAAATAAGTACAACAAAGGCGGTGTGAAGCTGACAAACATTTCAGATGAGATGTCGCTGTTTGCAGTGCAGGGACCAAAAACGGTTGAAGCATTGCAGCCGCTTACCTCACTCGACCTGGCCAACATGGTGTACTATACATTTGATAAAGGTGAGTTTGCCGGTGTGCCGGATGTTATAGTTTCAGCTACAGGTTATACCGGTTCTGGCGGATTTGAGATCTACGTGAAGAACGAAGATGCCAAGCGCGTTTTTGATGCCATTATGGAAGCGGGTAAGGAGCATGGCATTAAGCCAATCGGATTGGGTGCCCGCGATACGCTACGCCTGGAAATGGGTTTCTGCCTGTACGGCAACGACATCAACGATACTACTTCTCCGCTGGAAGCCGGCTTAGGCTGGATCACGAAGTTTGACAAGGAATTTGTGAACTCTGAGAACCTGAAGGCTCAGAAAGAAGCTGGTGTTACTAAAAAACTGGTTGGTTTCGAGATGCAGGAAAAAGCTATCCCAAGAGCGCATTATGAAATCGTGAACGCCGAAGGTGAGCAGATCGGTGAAGTAACATCAGGTACTATGTCGCCATCATTAGGTAAAGGTGTTGGTCTGGGTTATGTAACCACTGAGTACAGCAAGCCGGGCACCGAGATCTTCGTTCGCGTGCGCAATAAAGACATGAAAGGCCAGATCGTGAAACTGCCGATTCTTAAAAAGTAAATTTAGTTGTTGATCTCCTGGTAAAATCATCCCCCTACCCCCTTCAAAGGGGGACTTTTTCTTCTATCGTAAAACTATAGTTTAGAATTACACAAGGTGAGTGTCCCCCTTAGAAGGGGGCAGGGGGATGACAAACCAGTGCCCTATCATAAGCAGGGTTAATAGCTGATCAACAATCAACCATCTAACAATTTAACAATCAAAAATGCCAAGTATAGATGTGTGCTTCAGCCCAGAGCTGTTGCACTTGTATGATTTGAAGGGCAAAGCCGTTGTGGCTGTGGACATACTTCGCGCTACTTCTACTATGGTGGCTGCCTTTGCACATGGCGCTATCGATATTATTCCGGTGATGAAGCTGGAAGAATGCCAGGCTTACGCCGAGAAAGGTTGCCTGATTGCTGCCGAGCGTGATGGTATAAAAGCGGAAGGTTTTGACCTGGGTAACTCGCCGTTTGCGTACATGGATGGCAATGTGCAGGGCCGAACGATAGCTATTACGACCACCAACGGGACGCGCGCTATTAATTTATCCATGGAGGCCGATGAAATTATAGTTGGCTCTTTTTTAAACCTGCAGACTGTTGTGGATCACCTGAAAGAACTGCAACTGGATGTTATCGTGGTTTGTGCCGGCTGGAAAGGTAAATTTAACCTGGAAGATACTTTGTACGCAGGTGCATTGGCTGAGAGACTTCAGGATACTTTTACGTTTGAAAATGATGCCACCCTTGCCTCCCTGCATCTTTACCAGACTGCTAAAAATGACCTGGTTTCTTTCTTAAGACAATCCTCACATGTACGTCGCCTGGAGAATCTGGAAATTCACAAAGACATTGAGTTCTGCCTGCTGCATGATAAGTACAGCGTACTCCCTGTCTGGAAAAACGACAGGCTGGTAGATCTTGGAGTTAAGGAGTTGAGGAGTTAGAAAGTTAGAAGGTTAGAAAGTTAAAAAGGGAAGTGCGGATGTTATCTGTGCTTCCCTTTTTTGTTTTAGGCTATACTATAACTATAGTTCAGCTTAGTAGGCGAGCGAGGGCAGCAAGGTCAATTGCAGTATTAAGACGCAAAATAAGCGCCTTTACTTTTATCAAAACTTTTAACTCCCCAACTCTCTAACTCCCAAACTCTTCAACTTTCTAACCTTCTAACTTTATAACTTTCTAATTTTCTAACTTACTTCAGTTTTGGGTTTTGCTTGTGGCGGTCGCTGTCGCGTTGTGTTTTCTTAGCCAGATTTTTTTCCAGGGCTTCGGTCAGGTTTACGCCGGTTTGGTTGGCCAGGCAGATAAGTACAAACAATACATCAGCTAGTTCATCGCCTAAATCTTTGCCGGTATCGCTTTGCTTGAAGGATTGTTCACCGTATTGCCTGGAGATAATGCGGGCCACTTCACCTACTTCTTCGGTTAGTATGGCCATGTTGGTGAGCTCACTGAAATAGCGCACGCCATTTTCCTTAATCCAGTTATCTACTATCTGCTGCGCGTCTTGTATGGTCATGGTCAGGTTTTATTTCCCGAATTTAACCACAAAATCAACATAAGGCACGCCAATAACGATACTTTCTATAATGTCCTTATTATTCAGGAAAGCCAGGTCCACGGTAATACGCTCGCCCATAAAGCGTAAACCATATGAATAAATGCCGCCACTGATATCCTCGCTGGGAACGAACCAGTTCTCTGAAACCAATCCAAGTTTCTGTGTTAGACGGGTCATGCCACTTAGCGTAACGATAGGCCTGCTGGCAAAGTCACCATCAACGTAACCATAACCTAACCCTAAAGTGGCATTATTATCGGTATTACCATAGGTTACAATGCCATAGCCAACGCCAAGGCCCGAGAAACCATCATCTGCAAGTGTGCTGGTCAGGTACAGTGCGCCAGCGCCTGCACGCCATTTGTCAGCTAGTTTAAAAGTGTATTTTGGAGTGATAAAAAAGGTAGGTTCGCCACTGAAGGTAGAGATCAGTTCAAACCCACCTCCTATGGTAAAGTTATCGGTAAGGCCAAAGTTAAAGGAGTTGAGAACCAGGTAGGTGTTCTGGTAATAGGCCTCGCCTTTGCGCAGACTAAACGCCGAAGGGCCAAACAGGTAACGGCTGGAGTTGGGGTTCTCGTACCAGTATTGGCCATTCTTATAGTTGCGCTCGTCCAGCACACGGGTGCTCTTTACCTTGTCGATAGGGATGATGATGTCGCCGGCACTATCGGTGCGTAGGTGTATGCCCAATTCGTCCTGCTTCAGAAAGACACCCTGGTACACCGAGCCATCCTTGGTCTCTACCATCCAGCGCTGCGGGGCAGGAGTTTGGGTAGTTGTAGTATCGGTCTGGGCTAGGGTTGGCGAGCAAACTATAGTTGCAAGTAAGAGCAGGCAACAACCTATTAGGTGGCGGGCACTAAGACCGGGCTTATCCATTCTTTATCTAAGTTAAAGTATAACTATAGCTGAATATACGGATTTCAGAAAGTTAGATAATGCCGCTCAGATTTATTTTATTCCTTGTTCTGAGAATCTATCGTTATCGTTACCGGGCCATCGTTCAGCAACGCTACTTTCATGTCGGCACCAAAGTCACCTGTCTGTACTTTTTTGCCTAAAGCAGTCTCCAGGTAAACTATAAATTTTTCGTAAAGCGGGATGGCTATAGTTGGCGGAGCAGCGTTGATGTACGACGGGCGGTTCCCTTTTTTGGTGTTGGCAAATAACGTAAACTGGCTTATTACCAGCATATCCCCGTTCACATCCTGCACGCTCAGGTTCATCTTATCATCTGCATCGCTGAATATCCGGAGCTGGGAAATTTTGCTGGCTGTCCATTTCAGGTCTTCATCAGTGTCGGTGGGCGTGAAGCCGGCCAAAATGAGTAGGCCTAAGCCAATTTCACCTTTTACTTCCTTGTTTATAGTTACGGATGCCTGCGTTACCCGCTGTACCACTACGCGCATACTGATTGCTGATTGTTTTATCCGGGTAAAGATAATTTAATTGTTGAATTGCTAAATTGTCGAATGGTTAAAAATCTAATAATCAACAATCAGCCATTTAACAATTAATCTACATACCCTTCATACAAAATACGACTGACTTTGCCGTTCTTCAGGAAGAAATATAGATGGATAGGAGCACCGTCTTTGGTGGAGGCAACGATCTTGTCTGGTGATTGCTGCAGGTTAATGTTCTGGGCTTTAAGTTTGCCGGTCAGTTCTTCCTGGGGCATGCCTACACGCAGGTTGTTACGGAGCTTGATCGAACTATTCCGGATATCGGCAACCTGTAGCAGCAATTTGCCCGATTGCGTTGGCGCGTATAGTTCCAGCATCGAACTCCCGAAGCGGATCGTGTAGATCGTGTCCGTAACAGTAGGGCGGTGCATATTCTCTATAGCGTCAGCATCTACCGAAAAATCATCCTGAATCTTATCGAAATAAGCGCTCAGCGAATTACTTTGGGCTACACTAGCAATAAAAGGATTTCCTAAAAAATCGATAGTGGCGGGAGCCCGGCGCGGGGTACGAACGGCTGTAGTGTCTATTGTTTCCCGGGAAACAGGGGAGGTGTTTTCTTCACTGGCCTGCTCTGAAGTGCATGCTACTGTTACTGAATGCACAAAAAACAACAGCGCAAGCAGCCGTACGCGTAGGGCATACTTATAGTTGAAACTGTTGCAGAGCAGGGTAAACATAGTATCCGGGGAAAAGGGTAAGATTTATACCTCACATACGAGAACCAGGCGCTTAAAAGTTTTACTTAAAATTGCCTGCATCTATAGTTTCTGCGCTGCCCAAAGTATAATTTCGCAGCAAAGATGATATAAATATGCAAATACAACAAATAGCGCTGATAACTTGTGAAAGCTTAGGTAGCTACACTGCCAACGCCGACTCAGAAGACGAGCGTTTATACCAGTTTTTGAAGGGAAAAGGACTGCCTGTCTCGTGGCAGGTGTGGGATGATGCAAGCGTAGACTGGAGCCGGTTTGACGCCCTGATCATTAAATCGCCATGGGATTATTTTGACAAGATTGAAGCATTTTATAGTTGGCTGGATAAGGTTGAAGCTGCTGGCTGTAAAGTGCTGAACCCGGTTAAAACAGTACGCTGGAATGCCGACAAACTATATTTTAAAGATATGGAAGCAGCAGGCGTAACTATAGTTCCGACGGTTTGGCTGGAGCAGGGCAGTAGCTTTGTTGCCGGAGCAGCTTTTGTAGAACTCGGAAGCGAGAAAATTATAGTGAAACCACGCGTGAGCGGCGGCGCCAAAAATACCTTTGCCTTAACTATAGATGAAGCCATCGCCAGAACATCAGAGATAAATCAGCTGCTGGAACAGGAGCCTTTCCTGGCACAACCGTTCATCGAAGAAATTAAGACGGACGGGGAGTGGTCGTTTATTTTCTTTAATGGCAACTATAGCCATACAGTATTAAAAACCGCAAAGCCCGGTGATTTTAGAGTGCAGCACTTTTTTGGTGGAACCATACATACCCCAACACCTCCGGCTGCCTTACTGGCCACAGCACAAACTATAGTTGATAAATTTGCGAAAGACTGCCTTTATGCCCGTGTAGATGGCGTAGCCCTCAAAAACGAACTGGTACTGATGGAACTGGAACTGATAGAACCATTCCTGTTTTTGAGTACTTCAGAAGGTAGTTTAGAACGCTATTACCAGGCATTATTAGCCCAACTATAGGTATTGAACTTAATCGGAAGCATGGAATATAAGTAACGGAACCTGCGACTCCAGCACAAGCCGTTTGGTAAGGCTGGGGTTTAGCAGGGAGCCGAGCAACGTGCGTGAGTGGGTAGTTAAAGCCACCATATCTATAGCCTGCTCGGATACGAATTTTTGCAGCGCATCAGACACGTCATCGCCATCCAGTAAAGTGTAACTGATGTTGGTTTTAGCGCTTTTCTGCAATTTACTGCGAAGCTCTTCCAGTTTCTGGTGGTCGCTTTTCGATAGCTCATCGGCTACGTGCACACATTCTATAACCGGGCTAAAAGGCTGTATAAGCTGCTGCAGCGATTCTAAAACCTGCGTATCTTCTTTCCCGAAATCAGTTGCGTACAGCACACGCTTTATAGTGGTGCCCTCGTAGGTTTCGGGTACGGTAAGCATGGGTACATTAATGTCTTTGGCAATACTGGTGGAGATGGTTCCGAAGAATGTCCGTGCCATGTTAGACTCGCCTTTGGTTGCCATTACCAGCAGGTTCGGTTTAAAGCGCTGCACTTCTTCGGGTATCAGGTCTTCGGGCATGCCATACATAAATACGCGTTCCAGGTGCAGGTATGGATTTTTATTTACGGCTTTCAGGGTCTGGTATAGTTCGTCGAGTCTCTCTTGGGCATCGGTCTGGTTGCGGCGCAGCACATGGTCGGTTATTATTTCTGATGTTGCATTACTTTCTGAAAACATGCCTTCTCCGTTGGGTTCTTCCAGATAATCCTGGTAACAGTGAAGTATGACCATAGTTGCTTCTTGTGCCTGGTTGGCAAACATAAGGGCAAAGTTGCAGGCTTTGTAAGAGCTTTCCGTAAGATCGACAGGTACCAGTATCTTGAACATAAGTTGTATGTTTGAGTTTGGGTAAAGTATACGTGCGCTGCCTCCGGATAAGTTATGTTACCGGCTATAGTTGGCAACATAAATCTGTAAAATCCTATGGTTTAAAAAATTCGGTTATTTTTGTGCCTATACAACGCTTTTCATGCTCAAACGCTTCTTTTTCTATTTTATCGGGTTTGTAGTGCTGGCTTCGCTGGCCTACTATGGCTTTAGCCGCTGGCAGGCCTCCAGGGAGAAGATAGACCTGTGGGCCATAGTTCCGGAAAGCGCCGCTGTTGTAATAGAGACCAATAACCACCAGCAATTAGGCGAGCATCTGCAGCAGACAGAGCTTTGGCAAAACATGGAAGTACTGCCTATTATGCAGGAGTTCCAGGAGCACATGGCCCTGCTCGACAGCATTTCGCCGGGTAAGCAGCGCCTTGCCCGTTTCTTCGACGAAAAAAATATTCTTACCTCGGTACATGTTACGGGTAAAACATCGCTTAATTTCATTTTCTACATCCCGGTAAATTCTGTTGGTGAGCATCGCTTTCTCAGAACTATAACCGAGAACATTACCCGGCACCCGGATTTTGAACAAAGCTCGCGGCAGTACAATGGCGTGCTCCTGACTGAAGTACACTACAAACCGCTAGACCTGCGCTATACTTATTTCTCGTACCATAACAACATGGTACTGAGCGCTTCATCGGCACTGATAGAAGAAGTGGTACGTCGCGCCGCCCTGGATAACCCGACATCTGTAGCAGCCGAATACAAAAGTGCCAATTACCTGGAGCAGCCTGATGTGTATGCCAACGTGTACCTCAACAACCGGCAAATTCCGGCCTTGCTGAACCTGTTTCTGAAGGACGATATTATGCCCCAGGTGCAATACCTGAGCAGCCTTTGCCGCAGTGGCATGTTGCAGCTTAAGCTGGAAGAGAACAAGATTTTCCTGAACGGTTTCTCTAACCCGGAACTCCTGAAAGGCTCGATGCACAACAACCTGCTGGCCGTTAAACCCAAACCCATTCTGGTTAAAGATTATTTGCCGGCACGTACGGCTGTGATGCTGCATTTTGGAGTGCAACAGATCGCGCGAATAAAACAGCAGAATCCCAAAGCCAAGCCCGCAGCCAACGACGCAACTATAGACAGCCTGGCCAACACCTTTAAACAGGAGCTTGTACTGGCCTACCTCGAAACAAGCACTACCCGCAACACACCCGAAAAAGTACTTTATGCCCTGAGCGGTAACAAGAGCCAAACGATCAAACTGCTTCAGAGATTGAACACAGCTACTGCACCAAAAAGCAGGCTGTATGCCGGGACCTATGGTGGCTATAAAATTCAGCAGATGGCTGTGCCTGATTTGCCTGCCAGGTTGTTTGGCGAGATGTTTTCGGGGTTTAAACAGGTTTTTATAGTTGAGCTGGATAAGTTTGTTTTGTTTACAGATGAGCTGAGCACGGCACACGCGCTGATTGATGATATACTGGCCGATAAAGTATGGAGCAGATCGCCGGTGCAACTGGCCTTGCAGGGCGAATTGTTGCAGGAAGCCAACTTCAGCTTTTTCATAAATACTGTGAATGCATGGTATGTGCTGAGTCGCTACACTTCCGAAGAAGAGCGGGAAAGTTTGTTGCAGGCATCGTCGTTCATCAAGAAATTTAACCAGGTAAGCGTGCAGTATGCTAAAGTAGAAGGGCAGTACTATACCAGCATCGTTATCCGGAAACAGGAAAGCAGCAACGTAGCCGCAAGCAACTATAATACTATCTTCTCCATGCCTTTCAGTAGCAGGCTGGTTTCAAGACCTTTCCCAGTGCAGAATGTGGTTGACAAGAGCCGCGAAGTAGTGGTACAGGATTCCGCGCTTACACTTTACAACATTACAGCAGATGGCAAACGAACCTGGGCAGACAGCCTTGGCAGCCCCGTACGGGGAACTATAAAACAACTGCCTATCGGCCCTGAGAACAGGCTGCGTTACCTTTTTGCTACCTCTAATCGCATTCATGCCATTAATAACCAGGGCGAGTCGCTGGAGAATTTTCCGTTTAACCTGACCGACTCCCTGAACATACAGCGCCTGACCATATTCGACTACGACCGAAGCGGCAACTATAACCTGCTGGTAGACGATAACCTGGGTAACCTGTACATGTACGACATCAGGGGCAATGCTATACAAGGCTGGCAACCGCGCCGCCTCGACCACAAACTGGCCGCTGACCCGCAGCACCTGCGCGTTGGCACCCGCGATGTGATACTGGTAATGCTGGAGAACGGCTATGTATATGCACTGAACAAAAATGGCGATACCTACCAGGGTTTCCCATTCAGTGTAAAATCGCCGGTTACAAGTGGGGCCGTGGCTACAATTGGGGCAGACCTGCGCAGAACCGAACTGAAAACAGTAACCCGCTACGGCGAAGTAATAACCTTTAACCTGCAGGGGCGTGTGCTGCGCCGCGAGAAATTGCCACGACCAAGCAAGCGTGCCATGTTTGAGCTGGTGCAGGCGGGCAATGATGATAAGTCGTTTGTGTTTGTAAGGCAGGAGCAGGGCAAAGTGGCCGTATTTAACCAGGAGCAGAAACTGTTGTTTGAGAAGCGTTTTGTGACCTCGGCTCCTAAAGTGATGCAATACTATAATTTTGGTGGCGATAATATTATCTACGCGATTACCGAAACAGGTCCCCAGAAAACATACCTCTATAACGCAACCGGCAAACTGATAGGCGGTAATGGTTTGGATAGCAATCAGCCTGTAACGATCTATTTCAACGAGGCCGAAAATAACTTCTCACTTTATAAAGTCTATCGCAAAGAACTGCAGAAAATCAACTTCAGGCTGGAAAGGTAGTTTTATAGGTTGGATTTATGCTGAATATTTGATCGGGACCATTGACACACCCCTGCCCCCTCTCAAGAGGGGATTTTTCTGCCTTTGGTATAGTTGGCTTTGTTGTTTTATAGTTCGTACCGCTGGCGCGAGTCTCCAGACTCGTGACTTACGATGGTGTTGAGTCTCCTGACTCAACTGGCCCGATAGGGACAGGAACTAATAAAGGGTGGAGCTACAGTTCTATAGTTGGCAGTTTTACACTTCCTAACTTCCAAACTCATAAACTCTTTAACTCCCAAACTCCTCAACTTTCACTCCTTCAATAGCCTCCAGCTTAGCGGTTATTTCTTCCTGTAGTTGTTTCCTTACTTCTATAGTTAGTACACAGGAGAGCTCGAATTGCTGGTTTCGGACGTCCAGGTTATAGTCTTTTACTAGGCTCATCACGTCGTTCATTTGGGGGTATTCGAAGTGTATCTGCAGCAGTGTGGTTTCGTGTTTTTCGATGATGGTGGCTTCAGCAAGCGCGTCGGCAGTGGCGGTTTTGTAGGCGTTTATCAGGCCGCTTACGCCCAGTTTGGTTCCGCCAAAATAACGGACCACAACGACTAGAATATTACTCAGATCAGCAGAACGGATCTGGCCCAGGATCGGGTCGCCGGCGGAGTGGTTGGGCTCGCCATCGTCGTTGGCACGGTAACGGCTTTTGCCGGCTCCTAAACTATAAGCATAGCAATGGTGGCGCGCATCAAAGTACTTTTTGCGAAGCTCAGCCAGGCATTCTTTTACATCCTCTTCAGAATAAACCGGGTAGGCAAATGCCAGAAACTTGCTGCCTTTTTCCTTATAAATGCTTTCGGTGGGTGCGGCTATAGTTCGGTACGTATCCTGTATCATCAGAACAAATTTGCAATAATTTCCTGATACGAAATAAGGACAAGTGCCAGCACTGCCATGGCAAGTCCTACCAGGTTAACCTTTGTAAGTTTCTCCCCGAAAAACAAAACAGCTCCCAGCGCGCCTGCCAGTATAATGCCGATGTTGTTGACCGGGTATAGAAATGCACCGTCGTTGCCGAATGCAGAAAGGGCTTCGATCAGGAAATAGATGGAAAAATAATTGGGAATGCCCAGCAGAATACCGGCCGCAATGCTTTTGCTGTAGAAGGTTGTTTTACCCGCGATCAGCATATAAAGCAAAACCACCAAGCCAACTATAGCAGACCCCGTGAAAGTGACCATCGTGAACTGGCTTGCTTCGTTTTGCTGCAGGTGGTACTGGTTGGTATAGTTGATGAGCGAATCGGCGATGCCGCTGTTAAGGAAAATGATGAACGGAAGCAGCAAGGCAAGCAGGGGAGAAGTAGGTTCTTCGGTCTCATTGTTCCGTGGTCTGATAGACGAAAGCACGATAGCCACCAGCGCTGCAACCATACCTGCATAGTTCAGGAAAGTATAATCTTTCAGACTGTTTTTAAGTACCAGCAAACTGAACAGCACGGGGATAACCAACGAAATTTTAGTAGCTACCGCAGCTGCTGTAACGCCAACTTTGTGTGTGGTAAGCGCGATCAGGTAAAACGTACCGATAAAAATAGTGCCCAGCACCAGCGCATAAATTACCCAGCTTTGTTGGAATATATTTGCCTGCACCACACCACTGCCCCCCGAAAACAGGAAACCAACGAGCACGCATGTCAGGTAGTTAACAACTATAGCCTGGAACGTGTGCACCTCAAACCGCTGGAACAATTTAAATATGAAGACCAGTGAGGTACTGGCAATTATGCTGAGCAGCAGGTAGACCATAGTTGGCTTTAGATCGGATGAAGTACAAATGTAGAACAAGCAGGGCAAAGCACCCGCAGCAAGTATTAGTAAATTTGCCTAAATTAGATTTATTTGCAGCTATACTTAACCCGCAATACATTGTCAGATTCTCCTTACTTGATTTCTTTTGAGCAGGTTGGCAGTGCCGCCGAAGGTTTGCTTACATCTACGCAGTTCGCTGATAAGTTGCCTTTTGCAATAAAGCGCGCATTCTGGATACAAGGCACGCCATCTGAGATCACACGCGGACTTCATGCCAACAAAACCACTCAGGAAGTATTGATTGCCCTGACCGGAACTATAAAAGTAAAAGCAGAGACGCACGAAGGTGTAAGTGAGTTCACCCTGTTATCATCTGCCACCGGATTATATATTCCCGCCCTGTGCTGGACCGAACTTACTTTTACCGAAGGAACTATAGCGCTTTGCCTGGCAAGCACTGATTTTGATGAACAGGATTATCTGCGGGATTATGAAGTGTATAAAAAGTTGATCGGGAAATTATAGTAATGCAGGTACCATACGTAGCTTTCAGGGATTGGCCGGCAGGTGTGACGCAGCAGGTAGAACAGGCTGTTTCACGGGTAATGCATGAGCAGCAGTTTATTCTCGGGCCTGATGTGAAAGCCTTTGAAGATGCCTTTGCTAACTTTTTAAATGCTGGTTCTGCGATAGGAGTAGGCAATGGATTTGATGCACTGGTGCTTGCCTTAAAAGCTGCAGGTGTTGGCCCCGGCGATGAAGTTATAGTTCCGGCCAATACGTTTATAGCCACTGCCAATGCAGTCGTGCACCTGGGCGCAACTCCTGTTCTGGCCGAACCCGATTTGCAAACCTACAACCTGGCAGCTGCCACTGCAGAAAGGCATATCACAGAAAAAACCAAAGCTATAGTTGCAGTGCATTTGTATGGGCAAACCTGCGAGATGGAGCAACTGCATAAACTGTGCAAAAACTATAGTTTGAAATTAGTAGAAGACGCTGCGCAGGCGCACGGTGCGAAATATAGAAACCATTTTGCAGGTACCTTCGGAGATGCTGCAGCTTTCAGTTTTTACCCTACCAAAAATCTGGGAGCCTTGGGCGATGGTGGCGCTGTGGTTACATCAAATCCGGAACTGGCTACTTTTATAAGAAGTTATCGAAACTATGGTCAGCAGGAAAAATATCACAACGAACTTGTCGGCGTTAACTCCCGGCTCGATACACTACAGGCAGCAGTGCTAACTATAAAACTAAAGTACCTACAACAGCAAAACGAAGAGCGGCAGCGGCTGGCAAAACTGTACCTGAAGCTACTACAAACTATAAACGAGCTGACACTGCCTTTCACAGCCGAACATTGCGATCATGTTTATCACATTTTCAATATCCGTACACCACGCCGCGACGAACTGAAAAATTACCTGCACCAACAAGGCATACAAACTGCAATTCATTACCCCGTTCCCATTCATCTGCAGCAGGCGTATCGTTTCCTGAACTATAGAGCAGGAGATTTTCGGATTACAGAAGAGCTTGCCAACACGAGTTTGAGTTTACCACTTTTCCCGGGGATGACAGAAGCGGAGCAGGAGTATGTAATAAGTTGTGTTAAGAAGTTCTTTGTCTGAATCAGAGTTTGCAGGATTGGGCTATAGTTTGGGCTATAGTTTTATAGCCACCGCTAGTCATCCCCCTGCCCCCTTCAAAGGGGGACTTTTTGCTGTTGTTTCGTTTGGCTTTACAGCACTATAGTTTCAGACCTTACGAAAGGAAATTGTAGCGACGTAATACCATTATGTCGTTTTGCGGGTTGCTATTAACCTCAACTATAGGACACATTAGATCACTCGGCTAACTATAAATCCGTAATTTAGCAGGCTGTAAACTATAGTTATGCCGCAACCCCTCGTTACCATCATCTGCCTTTGCTATAACCACGAGCGCTTTTTAAAAGAAGCGTTGGATTCGGTGCTGGCGCAGACTTACAAGAACCTGGAGCTGATCGTGGTGGACGACATGAGTACTGATAACAGCGCCGCGATCATACAGGAATATACCCGGAAATATCCTCAGATAAACTACATCAGTACCGGCAAAAACCTGGGCAATACCAAAGCCTTTAACATGGGATGGCGGGCATCAAAAGGAGAGTTTGTAATTGACTTTGCTACCGACGATGTATTGTTGCCCGAGCGTGTTGAGAAACAAGTAAATCAATTTCAAAAGGTTGGCTTAAACTATGGAGTTGTTTACTCTGATGCCGACTACATAAATGATTGTTCAGAGCACCTGTATTACCATAGCCAAAAGTTTAAGGCTGCACCGGATGGCGATGTTTTTTCGGAAGTGATTGGCCGCTATTTTATTTGCCCACCCACGATGATGATGCGCCGGGAAGTGCTGGGAGAATTGGGCGGTTACGACGAAACTCTGGCCTATGAGGACTTTGATTTCTGGGTGCGATCTGCCCGAAACTGGAACTATAGTTACCTGCCCGAAGTAACCACAAAACGCCGTTTGCATGCGCATTCGTTGTCCCAGAAATTGTATAGTTCAGAAGTCCGGATGTTACTGTCAACTATAAAAGTGTGCGAAAAAGCAGCGGCGCTGGTAGAAACTCCATCAGAAAAAAACGCTTTAATAAAACGCCTGAAATACGAGATACGGCATGCGTATCTTACAAATCATTTTACCGAAACAGCACAATTCCTAAAGCTGCTCAATAACCTTAAAACAAAACCTGGCATAGTTTACAACCTGATCAGATTACTGAATAACAAGCAAATAAAGCTGAACATAGTGAGGGAATTGTATGTTAGGCTCAGGTACGGCAAATAAGGACAGGGAATTAAAAGATTATATATACTGTTCTATTTTTTATGGGTTTCCTACGTTAAACTCTTTTCTTTTTTTTCGTAGACTCTTAGATAGAGGCAAAAGGTAAGCTTACTACCTGATTAACTAAATGTTAACTCGCTTGCCATTTTTTCGCATTAATCAGTATATTTGATCTTTAATATAAGCACCACAACATGATATCAGCAGTCGCCTCAAGAGTAGAAGTAATAAAATGGATGGAAGATTTTGTCAATGACAAGATCACGGAGCTTCTTAAAACTGTAGAAGAAAGCTGGCAACCAGCAGACCTTTTACCAGATGCTACCCTTGATAATTTCCTGAGTGAGATTAAACTTCTGCGCGAGCGTGCAAGCGATCTTTCGTATGACCTGCTTGCTGTTTTGGTAGGAGATACCATTACAGAAGAAGCACTTCCCACTTACGAAAGCTGGCTGATGACGATTGATGGTTTGCCACAGGACCCGAACGGGCCATGGATGCGCTGGAACCGTGCCTGGACTGCTGAAGAGAACCGCCATGGCGATGTGCTGAACCGTTACCTGTACCTGAGTGGCCGTATTAACATGCGCGAAATGGAGGCATCTACACAGTACCTGATCGCAGATGGTTTCGACCTGATGACGGACAATGATCCTTACCGTTCGTTTGTTTACACCTCTTTCCAGGAAACTGCAACTAATATTTCGCACCGCCGCGTAGCGCAGCTTGCTAAAAAAGAAGGCGATAACGTACTGGCAAAACTTTGCGGCCACGTAGCAGCCGACGAAGCCCGCCATGCAAAAGCATACAAGGCATTTGTAGGTAAGATATTTGAAGCAGACACCAACGAAATGATGCTGGCCTTTGAAGACATGATGCGTAAAAAGATCGTGATGCCGGCACACTATATGCGTGAATTAGGTGTAGACCTTGGTAAAACGTTTGGTCACTTTACAGATGCGGCACAGCGTTTAGGAGTATATACTTCTTCAGACTATACCGATATCCTGGATGGCCTGATCAAAGAATGGAAGATAGAGACACTAACTGGCCTGAACGAAGCCGGTGAGCGTGCCCGTGATTATGTTATGGCATTGCCAGCCCGTTTAAAGCGTGTTGCAGACCGTATGAAAGTTCCTGAATTAGAATACAAGTTCCGCTGGATAGCTTACTAACCAGTAGTTAAACTATAGAAAAAGGCAGGTTGCATCAGCAGCCTGCCTTTTTTGTTTTACCTTCCACCAGCCCCTTGCTTTTGTCGAGGGCCCCTACCCCCAAAACAGGAAGGGGCTTGTTACTATAGTTCTATAGTGCAGACCACGAGCGGACAGGTCGCGACCTGTCCCTACGGAAATACATTGCTGATAAATCTCGAAGCTTATCAGTAAAACTACAGATGCTGGTTGCTATGAGAAATATCACAGTCTTTGGGTTGAGCGCCTTGTGAATATCTGGTGCCGTTAGGCATTTCGAGGTACGAGAAAAAGAGATTCGCACAGCGCGATGCCCGAAGACGGGGCCTCCCGGCCATGAGGGCACCAAAGCTGGTTTGAAACGATAGGTAACTAAAGCTCCCAGGATTGGAGGTAATTTGAAAAGATAGCTTAGTTCGGATTGAAAGTTATCTTCAACTAAAGGACACATAAGATCCCTCAACTTCGCTCAGAATGACAAATGAGAAACTATAGTACGTATAAGATTTCTCACAGCTACACTGGCTCACTTCGACTTTCGTCTCAAGAATACCCGAAATGAAAGTAAGGGCCTACTGTTTTTAGGAAGGGGCCGGGGGAAGGTAAAACTCGTATACAGAACATTATACACCATCCGTTGTTATACTACACATACATTTACAAACTATGGCTTTAGGGTACAGATTTGCAGAATTTATTCCGCCGGAAGATGAAAAGCCGACCTTTGAAACGCTGCTTAAGATTTTCCTGCAGTTGGTAACTATAAGCTCCGGCGATGTGGCCGAAGCCCTTGCCTGGCTGAGCTCCTTAGATAAACAGTACAACCTGACCAGCGATGAATATGGCATTGGAGATTTTATAGAAGATCTGAAAAAGAAAGGCTACCTGGATGAAAATCCGCAGGAACAGGGAAGCTTTAGTTTAACTGCCAAAAGCGAGCAAGGTATACGCCGCAGCGCCCTCGAAGAGATCTTCGGGAAGCTGAAGAAAGGCGGACAAGGCAGCCATGCTACACCACATACCGGCATAGGCGAAGAAGCCAGCACAGACCAGCGCGAATACCGTTTCGGAGATGCCCTGGAGCAGATCTCTATGACAGATTCTATCCGGAACGCGCAGGTGAATCACGGTTTAGGCGAGTTCAGGTTAACAGAGCAGGATTTGGAAGTAACCGAAACGGAACACAAAACGCAGGCATCTACGGTATTGATGATCGACATTTCGCACTCCATGATCCTGTATGGTGAAGATCGCATTACGCCCGCCAAAAAAGTAGCCATGGCATTGGCTGAGCTCATCAAACAAAAATACCCGAAAGACACACTGGATATTATAGTTTTCGGGAACGATGCCTGGCAGATAGAAGTAAAGGATTTGCCTTATTTGGAAGTTGGTCCTTACCACACCAACACGGTTGCCGGTTTAGAACTTGCCATGGATATTCTGCGAAAGCGGAAAACACCGAACAAGCAGATATTTATGATAACCGACGGAAAACCAACCTGCCTGAAGATCGGACTGAACTACTATAAAAACAGCTTTGGGCTTGACAGGAAAGTAGTAAACAAAACGCTGAACCTGGCTGCTCAGTGCCGCCGACTGAAGATACCGATCACCACTTTTATGATCGCATCAGACCCATACCTGCAGCAGTTCGTAGACGAGTTTACAAAAGTGAATAACGGGCAGGCATATTATAGTTCGCTTAAAGGCCTCGGCCATTTAGTATTCCGCGACTACGGCCAGAACCGGAAGAAAAGCTTTTAAAGTTAAAGAGTTTAGGAGTTAAAGAGTTTGTGAGTTGTAAAACTGACAACAAGAATTCCCCTCCTCGGAGGGGCAGGGGTGGGTTTTCACCTGTAGATAAATCAAAGATTTAGCCACACAAACAATCAGAGTCAGCAAACTGGTTACTGATAATTGTTAACTGATAACTGTAAAAATGAACTATAAAGACATACCAGCAGAAAATTTACTGAAAATTAAAACACTGGGTCAACTAAAGGCAACCGGTTACGAACCGCAATCGGTAAAGCAGGAGTTGCGCCGGAATCTGATACATAAATTACAGAATAAAGAAGAGGTTTTTCCGGGCATCTGGGGTTATGAAGAAACCGTGATTCCGGATATGCAGCGTGCTATACTTTCGATGCACCACATTAACCTGCTGGGTTTGCGCGGACAGGCTAAAACCCGTATTGCCCGACAAATGATTGACCTGCTGGACGAATATATACCGGTAGTACAAGGCGCTGAACTGAACGATGATCCACTGCAGCCACTCTCGCGCTATGCTAAAGACCTGATTCATGAACATGGCGACGATACGCCTGTAGGCTGGTTGCACCGCAACGACCGGTATACAGAAAAACTGGCAACACCCGACGTTTCAGTGGCTGACCTGATTGGCGATGCCGACCCGATAAAAGCTGCTACCATGAAGTTGCCTTACTCTGATGAACGTGTGATCCATTTTGGGTTGATACCGCGCTCGCACCGGGGCATTTTTGTGATAAACGAGTTGCCCGATCTGCAGGCGCGCATACAGGTTTCGCTGTTTAATATCTTACAGGAA
Source organism: Pontibacter populi (assembly GCF_040278685.1). Taxonomy (NCBI): domain Bacteria; kingdom Pseudomonadati; phylum Bacteroidota; class Cytophagia; order Cytophagales; family Hymenobacteraceae; genus Pontibacter; species Pontibacter populi. Next base: position 41,130 of record NZ_JBEOKT010000002.1, on the reverse strand, counting down.
GGCGATATCCAGATCCGCGGTTTTAAGGTACGCATGCCGCTAGATATACAGTTTGTGTTCACGGCCAACCCCGAAGACTATACCAACCGTGGCTCTATCGTTACGCCGCTCAAAGACCGAATCGATTCGCAGATCATCACGCACTATCCTAAAACAATTGAAACCGGTAAGAAAATTACGCTGCAGGAAGCAAAAGTTAAAGAAGAGCAGAACGAACTGGTAAAAACCAACGATATTATCGGTGACCTGATAGAGCAGGTTGCTTTTGAAGCCCGCGAAAGCGAATATGTAGACCCTAAAAGCGGTGTATCGGCACGACTTACGATATCTGCTTTCGAGAATCTGCTGAGTGCTGCAGAGCGACGCGCTTTACTGAACGGTGAAAAGTCTACTTACGTGCGGGTGTCTGATTTCCTGAACACGATACCATCGGTTACGGGTAAAGTAGAACTGGTTTATGAAGGCGAACAGGAGGGAGCCGGCCACGTGGCGCAGGTGCTGATGGGTAAAGCGATCCGTACACAGTTCCTGAAGTATTTTCCGGACCCGGACAAGGCTAAAAAAGCGAAGGAAGGCAATATCTATAAAAAGATAACCGACTGGTTTGGCGATGGAAACACGATAGATATACTGAACGATGCGACTGCCTCAGACTATAAGAAAAACCTGCAAAGCATACCGGGCTTAACCGAGCTTGTAGAAAAGCAGCAACCAAAAGCCAAAGGTGACGAAAAACTGTTTCTAATGGAGTTTGCGCTTCATGGTCTGGCAGAGCACAGCCAGCTTAGCAAGAGCCGGTTAAGCACCGGGTTGCAGTTTAAAGACCTGCTAAGCGGTATGTTCACCATGCCAAGTTTTGGCGAGGAAGACGAAGACGATTTTTAGAGTTAGAAAGTTATAAGGTTAAAAAGTTAAGGGCAGGAGTTTGTAGCTTCTGCCCTTAACTTTTTAAAGTAACTGACCTTGTTCTTTTAACCAGTCAAATATTATTTTATCCACGGCCGATACCCTGGGTTTATCGGCATGAGAGAGCCAATCTACCTCTTCTATTTCTGAGGTTGCTGTTATAGTGCCCGTATACTTTGCTGTATAACACTGCATTTTTACCAGTATGCCTTCTGCATGGCCATGTGCCTGGGCTTCAAAAGTGCCAAGATAATTTATAGTTTCTGGTTGAAGGTCTACACTTAACTCTTCTTTTATTTCCCTGATCAATGTCTGAGCGTCTGTTTCCCCAGGCTCACGTTTACCGCCGGGTATATAAAAAGCGTCTTTCCCGAAAGAACGGGTACTCAAAATTTGCTTGTCCTGAATCTCGATCCAGGCTAGTTTATCGATTACTTGCATAACGTCTATGTTGTAGCGCAGAACTACTTTTTTACCGCTTTTACAGAAAACACGAGTGGAAGCTTTCCATCCCTTAAGCGGTATTTGTTGCCATCCTGGGTCATGTCTTTAAAGATGTTGTAGGGAGAGTAATTGTACTCCTGGAAATGAGTAAGCTCCAGGCCATGTTGTAACAGTGCAGTTATGGTATCGCTAAGTGAGTGGTTCCAGGTGCAGGAGTTGTTTTTGATCGGTGCTTCCTTGTCGGCATAAGTGCCTTCTTCCACCTCAATTATAGGCCCGTCGTTAAAATATGAGTAGATTACATTTTCCTGGTTGTTATCGAACATCCAGATGAACGGGTGAAACTCTATGAGGTAAAACGCACCACCGGGCTTCAGAAATCTGCTAACTATAGTTGCGAAAGCGTTCATGTCGGGGTGCCAGCCGATCACGCCATACGAGCAGAATACTATATCGAATTGTTCATCCAGGTACTTATCCAACTCCAGCACATTGCAACAGATAAAACGGGCATCCAGGTTAAGGTCTGTAGCCAGTTCTCTTGCCTTCTCTACGGCCACTTCCGACAGATCTACGCCAGTAACTATAGCGCCCATGCGTGCCAGCGAAAGCGTGTCCTGACCGAAATGACATTGCAGGTGCAGTATCTTTTTACCGGTTACATCGCCGAGCAGTGCCAGTTCAATATCGTTTAGGGAGGTGCGGCCAGCTTTAAAAGAGGGCACATCGTAAAATTCAGAATTGATGTGTGTTAAGGTTCTGGTGTTCCAGAGCTCACGGTTTATTTTGAGGTAATTTTCAGGCATAAACTATAGGTAAGGGTTATGAATTTCTGGTAATTCGTCGACGACCAACCAGCATGTAAACAATGCCAACTATACCGCTCATCAGCACCATCCCAAACGACCACATTATTTTCTCGGAAGTTTTAATCTCTTTAGAGCTGATGATCTCCAGGAGGGCAAGTAAAATGAACACGATCCAGATACCGGCTGCAGTAAGAAGAATGGAGTCGGAGCCCGGCCAATGCATTATTTTAAAGAAAGCGCCCAACAGACCAATGCAGAAAGAGAGGATGAAAAGCGTACTTAGGAAGTGGTTCTGGTTCATGGCCTTATATTTTGTTAGTTTAAACCTGTGCCACCTAGCACAGTAAATTCCATGCCTTTTTCCGGTTGGCCGGCCAAAATTGGCATTGCTTTGCCTATCAGTTCTCTTACACCTGCTACCTGTAACGAGTTGTCGTGATCTTCTTTAGAGTCCCATACTTCGTAAACCCACACATTTTCGGCGGTTTGCTGGTCTTTGCTGATAACATATAGGTGGCAGCCTTTGGCCGATTTAAGCAAATCAGCAGCTTGCAACAGTATCTCAGCCAGCTCATCGCCTTTACCAGATTGTGCCGTTAATTTGCCATGCAAGCCGTATTTTGTGATTACTGAGTTCTGCATATTATGGTGTGTTGTTTTAGAGTTTATGGTTGAGCAAATATTATGGTAAGAGGACGAATTTGTGCAGCCTAAACCCGCAGCGTAGCAAGGGTTAAAGCTGCACTTGGTTATGGCTTGTTGTTCTATTCACAATAAGTTTCCATGGCGTCAATTATCATCTGCTTCTTATCTCCTAATTGATAGCCTTTAGTTAAGTCAGCACATATTTGCTCCTGCTCTTCTTTTGGAATTTCTGCTTTGCCTTTCGATGCCATGACTGTGACTCCGCTCATCTTGCTCAAAGTCCTGCTGCCTTTGAATTCGTATTTGCGGATTCTCGCGAATGCTCTGTTGCTAAGTGCCTTCATATAAAATGGCTCAAGTTCTAAAGCCTTACTGTAGTCTTGGATGGCTTCATCAAACTTAAAGTCATAGAAATAGGCTGTTCCCCTTTCAAAGTATGCGTCGCTGTAGTTCGGGTCCATTTCGATTGCTTTGTCAAGTGTCTTTACAGAGCCTTGGTAATTTCCATCTCTGAACTGCTGGCTTGCCTTTAAAAGAAGAGTATGATATTTCTCCTGCTCTTTAGAAGGCATATCTTTACCAGTTTTGAATTCTGTCAGGCGCTTTAGCTTTCCAGTTGAATACCATTCTTCCCAGCTACCATTTTCTTTTCCGTCTTTGAACAAGCCCTTGTATTTGAGTTGCCCATTTGGAAAGTATTGTTCTGCTTCACCGTTTTCTATTCCGTTGCTGTAGTTTCTCTGGAAATTCTTCTTCCCATCAGGGTAGTAGACTGTACGTTTGCCTTCAATAACTCCTTCTTTGAAATTACCTTCGCCTTGCTTCTTGCCATTCAGGAAGTAGTCGATGAAAGGGCCTGAATAAGGAGTTGGCGAGTTTGTAAGATGCCACCTTCCGTCAATCCTTTTCATGGCCTTTGTGGATGGGATCTGCTTTAACTCTGGTGAGCGACTGGCATATGCTTTAGTAGTGATAAGAATCACCTTGTTAAGGTCTTTGTAGCCGTATTGCTCTATTGCGGCCTTATTGGTGACAACAGTTATTTCCTGAATATCATCTTCGCTTAAAGAACCGAAGCCTTCTTCTGGCTCATCAATAACAGGTATAGAGTCAATTACATAAAGAATTCTTTCGTCAGCTTCCTGTGCATAAGCGAAAACTGAAAAGAGTATGAAAAGCAGAGTGGTAAAGAGTGTTCTCATTTGTTTATTATTTGCATAACGGATTAGGTATCAAAAGATTTAGTTTTTGTTAGGTCTTGTTAGGGTAAGGTATTCTTCTTTTACACTCACCCAAATTCCTATATTAATTCCAAGCCCCGCTAAAAGCTGCCAGCTGATAAAGAACATTTCAGGGTCAATAGCGAGTACAGGTGCTTGATTTAATAAGTACAGGTTTAGTTGTTGTGTTAATAAAGCCGCAAGTAAAGCTAACAAAGCTGTAGTTACCAATCCCGTTTTGAAGCTTCGCATGTCTATATAAATGCTACATACTAAATACATCAGTACTGCTGCAACTGAACACATGATAACTATTGAAGATTGACCTACTATTTGAGTAAGTCCTATAGTGGATAGTAATGAGATAAAGAAGACTGCAAGAGATAACATCATACCTAATCCAATGGCCTTTAACTTATTTATTTTAACTCTATCAATATTTGTCAAAGTTAAAGCCAATATAAAAGTAAAAGGTGTGATGAAAATTACCCCATCATATTCTATTGAGTAGTAGGCAAGTGCCGATAATAAACCACAGGTTATTGTTGAAAGAAGTACCCGTGCTATGTCGGCAGTTATTTTCATTTCTATAATTTAAACTTAACCCAAACGGATCAGGTATTGGGGATGGTGGCGCTTTTGAAAAACGCCGGCCCAGCATTTGCACAAATATCCATTGGAATTGAAAATAATGAATTTATACCTGTCAGCCCCACTATCGCCAATACGATGTTAGCGGTTCGGGCTTCTTTTCTCAGAACTTCATTTTTTCTTATTGATGTTCTTTTTGTAATTCTTTACCATTTTTCCGAATTCCTTATCTTTTTTCCGTCTTTCAACAACCGAAGATTCAAAATGGGCTTTCTCTCTTTCTAGTTTCAGGTAATTTTCATAAGAAGCCCGGTCGATTTCTCCCTTTGCAATGGCTTCAATAACAGCACAGCCCGTCTCATTCGTGTGCGTACAATCTTTGAACTTACAATTCTGAGCAAGCCTGATTATCTTTTCAAATGTAATTTCTAATCCGCTTGTTGAATCGGCAATACCTACTTCTCTCATTCCCGGATTATCAATTAATATTCCGCCATTTTCAAGAACAATTAATTCTCTATGACTTGTAATATGTTTGCCTTTATTTGTGCTCAGGCTGATTGTATCTGTTCGCATTATAGATCTGCCTGAAAGATTATTTAATAAAGTGGATTTTCCAACACCAGAAGAACCAAGCATACAATAAGTTTTACCTTTTTCAATAATCGCTTTTAGATTGTCATACCCTTCTTGTGATGCATTACTTATGGCAATTATCGGCACATTACTAATTCGTCCTTTTATTTTATCCAATATCTCCAAAGTCAGATGTTCATCAATTAAATCAATCTTAGTGAGCACTATAATGGGACTAACCTTTGAAGAATTACAAATGGTCAGGTATCTCTCAAGTCTGTTAATATTGAAATCCCTGTCAGCGGCCTGCACTAATAATGCATAATCAATATTTGTTGCTATTATTTGTACCTCTCCGAATTTACCAATGTCCTGCCTGGAAATAATGGAGAATCTCGGAAATATGCTGTGAATAATGGAAAAGTCTGAATCATGAATTGTTATGGCTACCCAATCGCCAACGGCCGGAAAGTCTTCGCGACTTTTTGCTGTAAATCGTAAATTCCCTGTTATCTCGGCTTCAAATTCTCCTTTCTCAGTTTTTACAATATACCTTTCTTTATGCTCTGAAATTACTCTTCCAATCTCAAACCCTTTCAGGTTATTCTCATTCCTTAATTTTTCAAGTTTATCATTATATCCTAAATCTTCTAATGTCATTTCAATATAGTATTGATTAGCTTATTCAATACTTACGGTCTTTTTTAGCCTGACCGCCAACGAATAGTATAAAAACAGTGTGAGCGGGCGAGCTTATTTGTCAGCAAGACAATCAGGCGCAGCAAGCGAGCACAAACTTTCGAATTGAGACAGGTTTAAGCAATGTTTTTAAACAGTGTTGGCGGTTCGTTTTTTTATTATTAGATACTTTGGCCAAATGTCAATAGGTTATTGTCAGGGTCAAGTACTGAAAATTCCTTTTGTCCCCAAGGTTTGATTTCTAAATTTCCATTTGGGTGAATCTCGTTTTTTTTATCTAATAATGATTGGTAACACTCGTCAATATTGTCGGTTCTAATATAGATTTGTCCGTAATTTTCTTTGGGGTCAAGTTTTTTAAATTCAAAGAAATGAATTTGAATGCGGTCTTTTTCCATCATCAAATAACCATCAAGATCAGCACTCCCAAATTCTTTAAATCCCAACTTGTTGGCATAAAATTCCCTGGTAACAGTTTTGTCACGCATTGGTAATTTTGGATTAATATCTGTTAGCATAATTTTCTTGATTTATAATTATCCAATATCTCAGAGTGTCCTAAAATTCTAATCGAACACTTTTAAATAACCGCCAACGGATAGGCTAAAAGGTGTTGCTGTCCCTTGGGTCAACTGTGGTTTTTAATTCTTGTTAGGCGAATGTGTTTTTCTATTATTCTCCTTTGAAAGATTCCCAAGATTCATTAAATCTCAATCTGTAGTATAGCCCATAAGCTTTTTCTAGATTAAACTCTTTCACTTTGTTTCCATGCTGAATAGTAATCTTCTCTCTGCCAGCAGGTATAATTACCGTATTTTTAAGGTACTCTTTTTCTTGTTCAAGTCCTGCTGAAAAGTCAGAGCTGGAAATCATGAACTTATTTGCTATAGCATTCTCTATAGTAAGTGTTGAGTCTTGCCTAATCTGGTCAGTATAGAATGAGACTAAACTACTGTCGCCTTTCATTTGTATGACTGCTCGCCAAGACGAGCCTATATATTGCTTCTTTGATGTGTATTCAACTATTAGGGAATCACCATTCTTCAAATCATTCTCAATCGCCTTTTGAATATAGGTATACAAGTTTAACTCTTTTCTTTGCTGTCCATAGTAAGAGAAGGTAAGAATTACAAAAAGCATTGTGATTTTGATTCCAATCATTGCTTAGCGAATTACTGAAGATTATTGCTATGCTTACACTCCCGCCTAACGTGCTAGGCTATGAGGTGGCATAGCTACCTTATAGGTTTTGTTGTACAATGTAATTCTCTTTATTTTTCCTTGCCTTCGTTTTCTTTGCTTTCATCTCTTTCGTAGCAATTAAAAAGAAGAGAGTAGCCATCTTTTAAAGCTTCATTGTAAAATTCAAGGTAATCTTCTTCTACATCATCAGGAGATTCAAAAACAAGGTATTCTTCTTCTAATTCATCTATTTCCCAGCCATCATTCTCGATGTAGTACTTCGCTAATTCAAAAGCTCCATCTATGTCTGCATAATTGATGAACACCACCGCGTATGCACCTTCAACTTGCCCATATTTGCTGGAAGATTCTGTTGGTAAAACATGAGCATTTAATTGATACATATTCGTGACTTATATTTTGTACAACTATAGTATATACGTCACTATGACGTTTATCTGCACTATGTGCGTAAGTGGCGAAATACACTTTACCGACTTCTATAGTTAACATTAAGCTAAAAATAGTAAAATTTATATGCTTTACCAGCTATATCCTAAACTATAGTTTACTTGATTCCTAAAACTCAATTGATGCAAACAAAGTAGCCTATAGTTATGGAAAGTTACGTATCTGTGTGGCCGGTGCTGGCGTTGGCGTTTATACACTTCTTTGGTACAAGGTTGCGCTTCCTGGCGGGGGTACCGCGAAGCATCTGGTTGTCGGGGGCAGGTGGCGTGTCGGTGGCGTATGTGTTTCTGCATCTTTTCCCGGAGCTTGGCGAGGGGCAGGAGCATGTAGAGAAACTGAACTGGGCAGAGCAGTTCCTGAGTCACCATGTATACCTGATGGCCCTGGTAGGGTTATCTGTTTTTTATGGACTGGAGCGCTCAGTAGTGTCTGCCAAACGAGAGCAGGCGCACAAAACCAGGGATGAAGAACCAAAGACTCCTGCAGGTGTTTTCTGGCTGCACATCAGTTCATTTTCTATTTACAATGCGCTTATCGGTTACATTCTATTTCAGCGCGAAGAAGGACCAACCCACGAATTACTACTTTTTTCGATAGCCATGGCGTTGCACTTCTTGATAAACGATTTCGCCTTAAAGGAACATCACCAGGAGCACTACAAAAAGTATGGCCGCTGGGTATTGGTTCTGGCGCTGGTGGCAGGCTGGGCTACCGGTTTTATAGTTGAAATGCCTAAAACGGTAATTGTGCTGGTAATGGCTTTTGTAGGTGGAGGTGTGATACTGAACGTACTGAAGGAAGAGTTGCCTGAAGAGCGCGAAAGCCGCTACTGGGCCTTCGCGCTGGGTGCCTTTTTATACGCTATACTTCTGCTGTCTCTGTAACGGGGTGCAACTGGCCTTCGGTGCGGGCAATCATCATGGCCACGGTGGCGTCGCCGGTTACGTTCACAGTAGTTCGGAGCATATCCAGTATCCTGTCGGGGGCAAGTATCAGCGCAATACCTTCTACCGGAATACCAGCCTGCTGCAAAACTATAACCAGCATTACGGTTCCGGCACCGGGCACTGCCGCTGCACCAATAGACGCCAGCGTGGCCGTCATCACAATGCCAAGCTGCGTCATCAGGTCCAGGTCCATGCCATAGGCCTGTGCAATAAACACTGCCGCTACCGACTGGTACAGGCTGGTTCCGTCCATGTTTATAGTTGCACCCAACGGCAATACAAAACTGCTTACCTCGCGGTTAATGCCCAGGTTCTTTTCGGCACACTCCATAGTTACAGGCAGCGTAGCCGCACTAGACGAGGTAGAGAAAGCCAGCATCTGGGCCGGGAAAATACCTTTAAAAAAAGTTTTATAGTTTGTTTTACCAATAAACACAACCAGCATCGGGTAAACTATAAATATCATGGCGGCAAGCCCCAGGGTTACAACTATACAGTAGTAGCCAAGCACCAGCAGCAACTCAACCGCCGAGCCCGGGTCGTCGCCGGCAAACTCAACTACCAACCCGGCCAATAAGGCAAATACACCATAAGGCGCGGTCCGCATAATGATATCCACTACTTTCAGGATGACCATATTTACGCCTTCAAAAAAGTCGTTCACGGGTTGGGCCTTATCCGGCGGAATCATGATGAGTGCAACGCCGAACAGCAGCGCAAAAAAGATAACCTGCAGCATACTGCCATTATCCGTCATGGAATGGAAGATGTTGGAAGGAACAATGTCTACGAGTGGCTGCAGCGGGCCCTGTTTTTTTACTGATTCCGCATCCGAGGATTTTGCTGTTGTGGCGCTGGCAAACTGCTCTTTAAACTCCTCCCGTTTTTCAGGTGAAAACGCTTTGCCGGGGTCAAAAATATTGACAAGTGCCAATCCCAATGTTACAGCCAATACCGTTGTAGCCAGGTAAATACCGATTGTTTTGGAACCGATGCGCGACAGCCTGCTAATGTCGCTGAGGCTGGAAACACCTGTAATAAGCGAAACCAGCACGAGTGGCACGGCAATTAATTTAAGAAGGTTGATAAAGATTGTACCGAAAGGCTTTATCCAGTCGAGGGTGATACTGACAAGGCCGAAGCCACTGGCAAACATGCCCCATAGTACGCCAAACGCCATACCGATCAGGATTTGCCAGTGCAAAGCAAGTTTTTTCATAAAGAATGTTTTGTGAGCCTGCCGCTGTGCAGCAAAGAGCGCTCATTTACCAGATATCGAAAGCCTGTCACCATCTAAAGCCGGGTCAGCAAAGCAGAATTTCCCTGGGGTGTCGATCAGCAATCTGCTTTAAATTACAGATAAATACTGTTTAGCTCCCCAATTTGTTAGAAATATGAAACTATAGCTTCAGAAAGTATAGCTGGGCGGCAATTATAGGCATCAAAAAAGCCGCCCTTTGCAGGAGCGGCTTTAAAGCAGTTGCTATAGTTTGCGAAGCTTATTCTTCGTTTACTACAATCTTTTCGATTCTGTCGTTAGCCTTTATCTGGTCGATCACATCCAGGCCTTCTACTACTTTGCCAAAGCAGGTATGGTTACGGTCTAAGTGCGCGGTGTTTTTACGGTTATGAACTATAAAGAACTGAGAGCCACCTGTGTTACGGCCAGCATGAGCCATGCTCAGCACGCCACGGTCGTGGTATTGGTTTTCGCCGGTCAGTTCGCAATCAATTTTGTAGCCTGGGCCACCTGTGCCTGGTACGCCTTTGGCACCTTCGCGCGAGTTAGGGCAACCACCCTGTATCACGAAATCAGGAATAACTCTGTGGAATGTTAGGCCATCGTAAAAGCCATCTTTTGCCAGTTTTATAAAATTCTCAACTGTTTTAGGAGCGTCTTTTTCGTAGAATTCTACTTTCATTACGCCTTTGCCAGTGTGGATTTCTGCAGTTTTCATGCGTTTTATCTTTTAGTTGTATAACATGATCTAAAAACAAAAGTACGGATTTTATAGTTTAAGAAGACTATACTGCTCCATGTAAACAGAAGATACCCTACTACAGGATATCTTGAAAGCAAACATTATGAGAACTATAGTTACCTCTACCTACGCCCTTAGCTTACTTTTAAGTACGTTCATCATCAGCTGTGGTCCTGAAAACCAGACCGGCAGCGACACCACCACTGTCCGTACTATTGCTCCGGAACTTGAAGAGGCAAGTACGGAGAATAAAGAAGACGCCCTGACCGAAGCTGAAAAAGATAAATTGAAAACGATAACCCAGTTCGCTGCTACTGATTCAAACCTGTCGTCGTTTTCGAAGGCCTTTAAAAGCTCCGGACTCAACAAATCACTGAACAGTACCGGGCCGTACACTTTCTTTATCCCATCTAACGAAGCATTTCGATCGTTACACGCCGATACCCTGCAGAAGCTGCTGAAACCAGAAAACAAACAACGCCTGGCTAAAATACTGAATAACCATATTGTAGCCGGCAAGCTTGATACGGCCACACTGCAACATGGCTCCCGCATAAACACCCTGGGCAGGGAAGAGCTGGAAGTAACCAAGCAAAAAAATCTGGTTGTAATAAACGGTGCCAGGGTACAGCGCTCAGATATACAAAGCAGCAATGGCGTCATTCACGTCATCGATAAACTGATGCTGTCCGAACCAAAGGAGCAGTTATAGCTAGAACGGGTTGGTAGCCCACACGGCCTGTTCGGGTATAAACCCACGGTTATCCATTTCCAGCGCACTTTTTATGGCCCAGGCTATTTCCTGACCGCGTAGTTTGTTGGGCTGTGCATGGCGCTCCTCTCGGTCTTCGTTGCCAAAAGCTGTTGTTACTTCGCTGGGGTTAATCAGCATTACCCGCACATTGTGCTTTCGGAGCTCTACCTGCCAGCTTTGGGTCATGCTGCGCAGCGCCGCTTTAGACGAAGCATAAACCGAACCGCCTTCGTAGCCTTTAGTAGCCGCCGTAGACCCGATGTTGATGATGTTTCCATAGTTCTGTTTCTTAAAGATCTTAGCTGCCATACTGGCCATCATAGCCGCCCCGAACACATTTACCCGGTACACCTGCTCAAAATCTGCTATGGTCAGTTCGTCCAGTGGTTTGTAAATCCCGATACCGGCATTGTTTATCAGCGCATCCAGGTGGCCAAATTCATTCAGGAAAGTAGAAAAGGTATGTTTCACATCGCCATAATCGGCAACATCGGCCGTTATCGGGAACGCGCCGAGCGAACGGGCAGTTTTGTGCGTTCTTTTCTCGTCGCGGCCAGTTATCGCCACATTGGCACCATGTTTCAGAAGCAGCTCGGCCGTAGCATGCCCAATACCTAAGGTACCACCAGTTATCAGAATATTCGCGTTGTCCAGTTTCATAGCTATAGTTTATAGTTGCGGTATATAAACTGCTAACGCATTGTGTGGGTGAGGGTTGAAAGGTTGATTGGTTGGATGGTTGATTTTAGCTCAGCTGTTTCGTACATCTGTGTCCGAAACCAATCTGCTGCGGACGTCCACGTCCGCGTTAGCTGTACAACGGGGACAAGGATGTCCCCTGCAGCAGGCTTTCGGACAAGGATGTCCGAAAGAGCTTAAGTGAGCTTAGGAATGTTATTTGCCCTATAGTTCAGTTCCTTACAACCGGGAACAAGACGCAAAGTATTGTGTTTCTACACACTTAACTTCCCAACTCCCAAACTCCTAAACTACTTCCGGTTATCGTCTCCCATCAGCATGCTCAGGTAGCTTTCGTAGCGGGTAAGCGATATTTCGTTTTTGCGGACGGCCTCTACTATAGCGCAGCCGGGTTCGTTAAAATGAGTGCAGTTGTTGAAGCGACACTGGTTCAGGCGCTCGCGCATCTCCGGAAAATAGTGGCCTAGTTGGTTCTTCGGGATATCCACGATGCCCAGCTCTTTTATGCCCGGCGTATCTATGATGTACGTATCGGTATCTACTTCAAACATTTCGGCGAAGGTGGTGGTGTGCACGCCTTTGTCCGAGAAATCAGAAATTTCGGAAGTTTTCAGCTCCAGGTCCGGAACTATAATATTGATGAGCGTGGATTTGCCTACACCAGAGTGGCCGGAAAGTAAGGTGGTTTTGCCTTTCAGGAGTTTGTTCATCTCATCAATGCCTTCGTTGCTTTTGGCAGAAACCGTCATGCTGTTGTAGCCTATCTGCTCGTACATGTGGCTGATCTGGCGCTGGTAATCGCGCATCTCATCGTCGTACAAGTCGGTTTTGTTAAAGACAAGTATTGTCGGGATGTCGTAAGCTTCGGCGGTTACCAAAAAGCGGTCTATAAAACCAAACGAAGTGCGTGGTGAAACGAGCGTAACGATAAGCAGCGCTTGATCCAGGTTGGCTGCGATAATGTGCGAATAAGCAGTTTTGTGCGTGCTCTGGCGGATGATGTAGTTTTCGCGGTCCTCAATTTTATGGATCACGGCAGTGTCTTCGCCGGTGGTTTCCACGTCAAACTCTACGCGGTCGCCAACAGCCAGCGGGTTGCTCACTTTCATGCCTTTCAGCTTAAACTTACCGCGCAAACGGGCACGGTGCAGCTTGCCTTCCGCATCCCGAACCAAATACCACGACCCCGTCGATTTTACTACAACTCCTTTCATCTTATCTTTTTAACAGGCGCTGTATGTCGGCCATAATTTTGGTGGTAGCGCCTGCCTGCTGTTGTACGTATTGTTTTTCGGTGTCGGTTATCGTTTGGCGTGCTCCGGGTGTAGTATGTATTTTCTCAAACGCAGCCAACAGTTCATCTGCATTAGTTACAGGCATTGCACAGCCCAGCTTTACCAGGTCCACCGCTTCCTGAAACTTCTCATATTTCGGCCCGAAAAATAACGGCAAACCAAACACGGCAGCTTCCAAAGTATTATGCAATCCTTTGCCAAAAGCGCCTCCTATAAAAGCATAAGTCCCATAACTATAAAGCGCCGAGAGCATGCCGATGTTATCAATCACCAGCACGTTATAGTTGGCTATAGTTGCCACATCAGCCTGCGAGAACCTTACTGCGCCCCCGCCTATAGTTTGCAGCAACGTAGCAATTCCGTTTTCGTGGATCTCGTGCGGCGCAATGATGAATTTTATAGTTGACTTATATTTCTGGATCATGGGTTGCAGCACGTCCACATCAGCAGGCCAGCTGCTGCCTACCATAAAAACATCGCTGCCTGCAGTAAAAGCATCAACTAACGGAATCGGTTTTATAGTGGCGGCCGTCTGCAAAACCCTGTCGAAGCGTGTATCGCCGGCTATAGTTGCCTGGGTAATTCCTGTCGTTTTTAGTAGCTCTACAGATTGTTTATTCTGAGTATAGATGTGCGTGAAGCGGCGCAGCATGTTGCGGTTAAACTTGCCATAAGGTTTAAAGAAAACCTGGTCCGGCCGGAAAATAGCCGAAATGGAAAGTATTGGAATTTGTCGGTGCTGCAGCTCCTGCAGGTAATAATGCCAGAACTCATACTTTACAAACACGGCCAGCTTTGGCTGAACTATAGCTACAAACCTGCGGGCATTGGCAGCGCTATCCAACGGCATGTAAAAAATAAAATCGGCACCGCTATAGTTTTTGCGCACCTCATAGCCGGAAGGGGAGAAGAAAGTGAGCATGATCTTATACTCCGGAAACGCAGATTTAAAAGCTTCCATAACCGGTCGGCCCTGCTCAAACTCGCCCAACGACGCACAATGAAACCACACTACATGCGACTGGTTACCTGCAAAAGCCTGTTCTAACTTACCGAACTGGTTTTCGCGGCCATGCAGCATCAGCTTTGCCTTCTGGTTAAAGGGCGCTGCAACTGCAAGTAAACCGTCGTAAGCTTTTAAGCCGATATCGTAGAGGAGTTTCAAAACTATAAGTTGTGTTCTGCTGCAAATATAGCGGTTTAGGTGGCAATAGTTTTCATGGTGTTTATCTCTGCAGGCTGTTTTGCGTACTACTCATACTTTAAACAGCGAACCCAACATGGCAGACAACAGCGCCCACGAAATTAAAATAGCCGTATTTGATCTCAACAAAACCTTCTATAACAAAAGCTCAAAGGATGAGTTCTTTAAGTTTGTGAGTGCCAAAAAGCCGCATAAAGTCGCGTATTATTTTCAGATGCTCTACTATAAAATGCTCCTGAAAATGCACCAGATCCGGCAAACGGAGTTTAAGGAAAACTTCTTTAACTACCTGGACAACCTGCCTCCCGACAAAGTAGACGCTTATGCCAGGGAGTTCTGGCAACAGGAGTACCCCGACAATTTTAACCAGGAAATTAAAGCAAGGCTAGACAGGCTTAAAAAGGAAGGTGTGCAGATTTTTTGTGCGACCGGTGGTCTGGAAGTGTATGTAAAGCCGTTGTTTAAACTATACCCGATAGATGGCATTTTCGGGACGAAGGCGAATTATACTGATGGTACTTACCTGGTAGACGGAAAAGCCTGCAAAGCCGAAGAGAAGATTGCCCGCATTGATGAGTACTTTAAAAATCAAAAGTATAAAATTGTAGAAGCCTACTCCGACGACAAAGAAGAAATACTGGACGAAGCTGAAAAAGCCTGGCTGGTGAAAGATGGAGAGTTGAAACCTTATCAAAAATAGCTATAGCTAAAACAGATTGCTATGTATGGTAATTAGCCTATATTTGAAGGTTGGTCAACAATACACTTTAAGCTGTAGTTGCCAGCTCAATTCAGATATAACGATACGCTCAACTATAATATGCCATCTATTAACCCTTACCTGACCTTTGCAGGCACCTGCGAAGAAGCGTTTAACTTTTACAAATCAGTATTCGGAGGCGATTTTCCGTATGTAGGCCGCTTTAAGGATATGCCGTCCGAAAACCCGGTTCCGGAAACTGAAGGCAACAAAATCATGCACATTTCTCTGCCGATCAGTAAAGAAACTACCTTAATGGGCTCTGATTCTTCTGATGCATTCGGACATGCAACGGTAATGGGTAATAACTTTTCTATCTCCATCAACGCCGACAACGAAGACGAAGCAAAGCGTTTATTCGATGGCTTATCAGAAGGTGGCAAGGTAACCATGCCGCTGAACAAAACGTTCTGGGGTGCGCTGTTTGGTATGTTTACTGATAAATTCGGTGTTAACTGGATGGTAAACTACGATTACGAGCAGAAGCACTAAACTGAACTATAGTTTACCATGAAAATATTACTGGCAATTGGGGCAGGCAGTTTTATAGGTGGCGTGGGGCGTTACCTGTTATCGCTGCTTATACAAACAAAAGGCCTGACCCATTTTCCGGTAGGTACGCTGGTCGTAAATGTAGTTGGCTGTTTCCTGATCGGGATTGTGTTCGGCCTTTTTGCCAAAGGTGCTTTGTCAGATGAGTGGCGTTTGTTCCTGGCAACAGGCGTGCTGGGGGGCTTTACTACTTTCTCGGCTTTCTCTGGCGAAACTATAAGCCTGCTGCAAGGCGGCCAGTATGGCCCGGCTATAGTTTATGTGTTGGCAAGCGTGCTGCTTGGGTTGCTGGCTACTTTTATAGGGTTGTGGCTGGTAAAGGTAATATGAGTATAAAGTATAAATCAGTAACAATAAAAAAGCCCCGACTTATGCCGGGGCTTTTTCTATCAATAAGTTACTTATAAAGCTTAGTGACGTGCTAAGTAGTTAGATACGCTTTCTTTTGTAGCGTGCATTGCTTCTTTGCCTTCTTCCCAGTTTGCAGGGCAAACTTCACCTTTCTCCTCAAAATGCTGAAGCGCATCAACCAGACGAAGTGCTTCGTCGATAGAGCGACCAAGTGGAAGGTCGTTTACTACCTGGTGACGTACAACACCTTCTTTGTCGATCAGGAACAAGCCACGGTAAGCAACTGGTTCGCCAACAAATTCAACTTCGCCATCTTCGTTGTACTCGTAGTGGCCTGCCAGTACGTCGTAGTTCTGAGAGATAGTTTTAGCTGCATCAGCTACCAGCGGGTAGTTCACATCAGCAATACCACCTTGCTCGCGTGGTGTGTTTAACCATGCAAAGTGAGAGAAGTGTGTATCAGTTGAGCAACCCACTACAGCTACGTTCTTACGCTCAAACTCTTCCATTCTATCCTGGAAAGCGATGATCTCAGTTGGGCAAACAAACGTGAAGTCCATTGGATAAAAAAAGAAAACCACGTGCTTTTTGCCGATATATTGGTCCAGTGAGAAGTTTTCTACGAACTCGCCATTCTCAACGGCCATTGCTTTAAATGAAGGTGCTTTTTTACCTACTAATACTGCCATTTTTATTTATTATTTAGTTTTAAAGATTCTGGTTCCTAACTCCCGAAATGCTGATTTGTTTACCCGGCTCCACCTTTTTGCCAGTCAGCTGCACTGCAAAGCTCTTTATCTCAAAGTTTTCTACCTGCCTTTTGCTAAAGAAATCTCGGAGCAAAGTTTCCAGTTCCGGATCTTCAAAATCGATGATCTCGCGGGTATTGCTGCAGTAAATATGACTGTGCGTAGTGGTGTTTGTGTCATACCGCTTACCGCCTTCTTCCGTCAGTACCCGGCGCACTAACTCAGCCTCAGCAAACGTATCTAAGGTTTTGTAAACAGTGCCGAGCGAAATGCTTGGGTTTGCCGGTTTAAGGTGCTGGTAAATTTCTTCGGCGGTAGGATGGTGGCCGTGCAGCGCAACTATAGCTTCGTAAACAACCATACGCTGGCTTGTAGCTTTTAAGCCCGAAGCTGCAATATGTTTGTGTAGTTCCTGCCGTGTAAGTTGCTGCATTTCTAAATAAGAATAATTCCTAACTAGGAATTTATGCTACAAAGGTAAGGACTATAGTTAGAATATAAAAGTAAAGCCCAAAAAGATGTTAGTGAGTAGGGGAACTTTAAGGGTTAAAAGAAGTTGGTGAGTTGCTTAAAGTTTAAGAGTTAGAGATTTCAGGAGTTAGGATAAATGGATGGGCATAAAAAAATGTCATTTCGAACGCAGTGAAAAATCTGAGTCTTAACGTGATTTCAGATTTCCCTCTCCGTTCGAAATGACAAGTGAAGAATAATAAGTTTCTAACTTATACTTTTCTAACTTTCTAACTCAAAACTACCGGCCTTTAAATTCTGGTTTGCGCTTCTCTACAAAAGCGTTCATGCCTTCAGTCTGGTCTTCGGAAGCAAAACATAGGTAAAAATTCTTGCGCTCAAAGTATAAGCCTTCATCCAGTTGGGTCTCAAATGCACGGTTTACGGATTCCTTTGCTAGCTTTACTGCTACCGGCGACATTTGGGCAATCTCACTGGCTAGTTTAAAGGCTTCTTCCAGGTATAGTTCTACAGGTACCACGCGGTTTATCAGGCCTTGCTTTTCAGCTTCTTCGGCAGGCATAAACTTACCGGTCAGCACCATTTCCATAGCTTTGGCTTTACCTATGGCCTTAGTCATGCGTTGGGTTCCGCCTGCTCCCGGCATTACACCGATTTTAATCTCAGGCTGTCCAAACATAGCCGTTTCCGAAGCAATGATCATATCGCAGGTCATGGCCAGTTCGCAGCCGCCACCTAACGCAAAACCCGAAACGGCAGCTATAATTGGCTTTTTGGTCTTACGGATCTGGTCCCAGGTAGAGAACTGATCGATGTTGAGCATATCTATAGCTGTTTTGCCAGCCATCTGTTTAATGTCAGCGCCAGCTGCAAAAGCACGTTCGTTACCGGTTATAACTATAGCCCTAACGCTTTCGTCTTCGTCCAGCTGTTTCAATGCATCACGCAGTTCACCCATCAGCTGCAGGTTTAAGGCGTTCAGTTCTTTCGGGCGGTTTAGTTGTATGAGGGCAACATGTGGCTGCGCCTGCGGAGTAACAAGTATAAATTCCATAGTTGGTAAAGCATGATTTATGTATTGGCGAATTTAAAGCTTTTTGCGGAGAGGCCATAAAAAAAGCCCCGACATAGGTCGGGGCTTATAGTTTAAATAGCGATTTCTTCCGGTTCAGGGTCGGCTACTATACGGTAGTAAAGTTTCTTTATCTGCTTTGGCTCATACACCTCATTCGGAGCAGCATAGTGTTCTACTGGTCTGGCTTTGGCGGACTTTACCAGTTGAGGCACTTCCATTACGTAACCCAGGTACAACAACCCACACAGTAAGCATAACTTAACAACAAATAACTTGTTTACTTTTTCAACTGGTTGCATAGAAGGTGTAATATTAGCAGGTGCGATGGTTCTTATATACGGAGTTTCTATATTTAAGAAACTGTAATTATTAAGGAACTTTTGCTACTAAGGATACAAATATAAACAACCTACATAAAATATATACTATTTGTTTAAACCTTTATTGCCTTTATTTACTAACAAATTGAAATGTAGTACGTGTGCGCTGCTCCAGCAAAACCTGCTTACCATCTATAGTTTGGTTTATGCTATTCGAGTCGTAGTTCTTTATTGTATATAATTTCAGTCCTGTGTTATAATGTATAACAAACTCATCCTGTAGAGTTTGTAACAGTTTCTGCAGGCGCTGCTCATGCCAGTCGGTGCAAACCGAAAATGAGATAGCAGAGTTCTGCATCAGGTTGATTTTAAGCCGTAACTCTGATAAGGCATTGAAAATAGTACCCAGGTTTTTCTCAGATATAAACGTAAAATCTTTTACGCTGAAAGAGATAAGGCACTGGTTCTCTTTAATAATATAAGCCGGAGCGAGTTTCTGATAACGGCAATCGCAGATCTTGGTGCCTTCGCCGGCAGGGTTCAGGAAAGACTTTACATAGAGCGGAATTAACCGGTTGGCAAGCGGCTTTATAGTTTTGGGGTGTATGACAGAAGCGCCATAGTAGGCCATCTCCACGGTTTCCTGGTAAGATATTTCAGCGTAGCGCACCGTTTCGGTAAAGTACTTCGGGTCGGCGTTCAGCAATCCTTCCACATCTTTCCAGATATACATGGCATCAGCTTTCAGGCAATAGGCAAAAATGGCTCCGCTAAAATCCGAACCTTCACGACCTAATGTAGTGGTCAGGCCATTGTTGGTGCCGCCTAAAAAGCCCTGGGTAACAATAAGCTGCTCTTCCAGTATAGTTGGCAGGTCGCGGGTTATCAGTCGCTCAGTCCAGTTCCAGTCTATTTTTGCTTCGCGCCAGGTTGTGTCGGTTTGTATGTACTTGCGGCTGTCTATCCAGGTGTTTGTAAGGTGATGCAGTTGCAGAAAATGATGCAGTATAACAGATGCCATCAGTTCTCCAAAGCTAACAGTCTGGTCATATAGTTGGTCGTAACCTGCCTGGCGGTTAAGGCTTTGCAAGGTATCGTTTAATTTAGAGAACAGGTGCTCCAACTCTTCGTATACAGTGTGGCCTGCGTCCGGAAACAAATCCTGCACAATCTCATAGTGGTAGTCACGGCTCTGCTGCAAAGCAGCGTTATAGTCTTGATTATGGAAGGCCTGGTCAAAAACCTGCTCGAGGGCATTTGTGGTTTTGCCCATAGCCGACACAACTATAAGCAATTTGCTTTTGCCGCCATGGTTTCGCACTATTTGCGCAAGGTTCCGGAAAGCATCGGCATTTTTAACGGATGCACCACCAAACTTGTATATTTTCATTCCTTCAGGGATTATAACACGTAAAAATAGGTAGCCTTCGTTTATGAATCAAAAAATGATATTTTTGTACTACTATATATAGATCAAACCATCTGCTCTTATGAATTTCAATCTTGCTATACCTGTAGGCACTACCCTGGACAGGTTTATTATGAGAAAACAGGAAGCTTTTCCGTTTGCAACCGGAGAACTTTCTCAGTTACTGCGGGATATCGCGCTGGCTGGCAAAATTGTTAACCGCGAAATAAACCGTGCAGGTCTGCTTGATGTGACCGGTGCTTACGGCCAACAGAACGTGCAGGGTGAAGATCAGCAAAAACTTGATGTGATCGCCAATATACGTTTCATCAGGGCGCTGCGCAACGGCGGCGAGGTTTGCACGATCATCTCTGAAGAAGAAGACGAAGTGATACAGACCGGAAATAAGAAAGGAAAATACATTGTAGCTATTGATCCTTTAGATGGTTCGTCTAACATTGATGTGAACGTATCGATCGGTACGATATTCTCTATTTACAGAAGAAAATCTGAGACCGGCAGCGACGGAACTATGGAAGACTGCCTGCAGAACGGTACGCAACAAGTAGCAGCGGGGTATGTGATCTATGGTTCGTCTACGATGCTGGTGTACACAACAGGCCATGGCGTCAACGGTTTTACTTATGATCCTTCGCTTGGCGAGTTCTTCCTTTCTCATCCGGATATTAAGACACCTGCCAACGGTAATGTTTATTCCTGCAACGAAGGCAGCGTGAACAGTTTCCCGGAAAGTATAAAGCAATATCTTAACTACTGCAAAGAAAATAATTATTCAGCGCGTTATATCGGGTCGCTTGTAGCCGACTTCCACAGAAACCTGCTGAAAGGTGGTGTGTACATTTATCCATCTACATCTAAGGCACCAAATGGTAAATTGCGCCTGATGTATGAGTGCAACGCCCTGGCTTACATAGTAGAGCAGGCCGGCGGAAAAGCCACGAACGGTATCCAGCGCATTATGGAGATCGAGCCAACCGAACTGCACCAGCGTTGCCCGCTAATTATTGGTTCTCCGGAGATGGTTGATAAAGTAGAAGAGTTTATTAAAAGTGAAGTAGCTGCAGTATAAACTATAGCTCTTAATTAGAACGATAAATAAAGCGGGTCTGCGCCTTTTGCAGTTCCCGCTTTATTATTAACTGGGCTATACGGTCTGCCATTTCCGGCTCGGAGGGTAGGAGCATGGCCTGTTTCACGTGGCGCTCGTCCACATCAATACGGTAGAGGATATGCAGCAGGCGGTTCAGGTCTGTTTGTAACAGGTGCAGCACAGCCCGGGCAACTTTGTGCTGTAACTCGCCCAAGGTCTGGGTTTGTTGCAGGTCATCTGTGTTAAACAGTTTTTGTAGTTGCTGTGTAGCCCCTGAAAGTATAACTGCTGCGTATTCCATTTCTAAAACTATAGTTGTAAAGCAAAAAGGCCTTCTTGTTCAGAAGGCCTTTTTTATATAGTTACTCTTTTTTCTTTTTGGTCTTTTTCTCTTCAGCCGCCTCAGGTTTTTCTTCTGTTGCTTTAGCCTTCGGAGCTTTCTTTTCAGCCTTTTTCTCTGCCGGTTTTTCCTCTTTTTCCGGAGCTGTAAAACCAATGTACTGCTTTACTATTTTGTACCAGTTAGCCAGCTTCTTCATGTCGGAAAGGTACACCCGCTCTTCGTCAAAGTCAGGCAGTATTTCTTCCATAAAAGCTTTGTACTCGTGGTCAGCTGGTTTTTCGCTAAGTGGCAGGTTATCGCCATACTTTTCGTTGATGCGGTCGAATACTTCTGCCAAAGGCACAGTGGTTTCCTCATCAGTAGTATAAATAGAGATCTCATCCAGTAACGACATACGCTGGCGCGCCTGGGCAACCATACGCTGCGGCTTGTCAGATAAAGACTCAACGATAACACCGGTACGTGTTGGGGCTACCACGCGGTACAGGCCGTTCATGCCGGAAATGGCTGCAACTTGTCTTAGGTCAATTGGCATAGAGAATTAAAGCTTTTGTTATAGTTTAAACTTAATAGGTATACTCACATTCAGGGCGTAGCCCGGTGCATTAAATTTCAGTAGCCTGGCTATGCGCAGGGCTTCTTCGCCAGTGCCGGCACCAGGGTTGCGCAGTACTTTAAAGCCAGACGTAGAGCCATCTTCATTTATCGTGAAACCGATAATAGCTTCGCCCATCACACGGTTACGCTTGGCCAGTGCCGGGTACTTCATTTCTTTACTGATAAACTCATACATCCCTTCTTTACCGCCGTCGTAATGCTCCGTTGCAGGCAGCACGTTGTCAGGTATCCAGAAGGTAGGCTGTTCTTTTTTCTCGTCTGTAGTAGCTGTCTGGGCCGAGGCCGATACTGCCATAAAGGCAAATAAAATAAACAATAATGAGATTTTAGTTTTCATAAGGGTAATTGATTTAAAATTAAAACTATAGTTGGGTTATTGCTGCGCCTTCACTTGTTCATTTACTTCATCTATAAAGTTCAGCAGCTCATCTCGCCCTGTTCTTTTTTCTGCTGAAGTTACAAAAATGCGTGGCAATTCATCCCATGTTTGCAGCAATGTACGCTTGTAGGCTGCTATGGTTGAGTCTGTCTTAACAGAAGACTGCTTATCAGCTTTCGTAAAAACGATCACAAAAGGCACACCGATCTGGCCCAGGTGATTAATAAAATCCATGTCCGTCTTCATTGGCTCATGGCGCGAGTCGATCAATACAAAGATACAGGTCAGGTTTTCGCGCTTCTGGAAATAATAGTTGATCATTTTGCGCCAGTCGTCGCGCGAGCCTTTGCTAACTTTTGCATACCCATAGCCCGGCAGATCGACAAGGTACCAGGTATCATTTATCAGGAAGTGATTGATAAGCTGGGTTTTGCCTGGTGAGGAAGAAGTTTTAGCAAGCCCTTTGTGTTCGGTAAGCATATTAATAAGCGATGACTTACCCACATTAGAGCGGCCAATAAAGGCATATTCCGGCTTGTCTGGTGCCGGACATTCCTCTACGCGGGTATTGCTCATCAAAAATTTTGCTTCTTTTATAACCATGCTGCTGCTTCTGATTTGGTCTGGTTCCCGGATATTTGTAATATAGGGGTTCCAAAATGTATAAAATTGTTAACTTAAGCTCCCGCATACAGGACTTAGGTACTTACAAAGGTACGTTTTTATTTGCCAAACATGAAGAATGCACCGCTTTACTGGTTACAATTGCCATGTATAACGCTTAAAAAAATGAAACAGTATAAATTCTGGTCTGCAAAAAGTTTGTACAGCTTACTTTTAGTGGTAGCTATAGTTTGTTCAGGTATGTCGTGGCCTGATACTGAAGCGGCTGATGCCAGCATGCGTAAGGCCGACAAAGCATACGCAAAAGCTGATTTTGCCGAAGCAGCCGAGTGGTACCAGAAGGTGCTTGAAAAAGACCCGAAGAATGTGATGGCGTTGTACAGGCTGGGCATTAGCCACCTGGAGCTCCGCGATCCGCGCAAGGCGAAACTGTGCCTGCAGAAGGTGTATGACATTGACCCAAAGTTTGGAGAGAAAGTGATCGTGAACCTGGCGGAAGCGCTGCACCAGAACTATGAGTTTGAAGAAGCAAAAAAATACTACCAGCAGGAAATTTACAGCACCGGCCGTGCCGACTGGAACTATGTAGAGGTAATTCGTAAACGAATAGATGAGTGCAATGCCGGGCAGGCCCTGATGGCGCAGGCATCGGTGGCGCAGGTTGTCAACCTTGGTGCAGCTGTAAATTCTAAAGAAGTTGAATATGTGCCGGTACTTACCGACAACGATTCTACACTACTCTTTACAGTACACGACGCTCCTGAAGGACCGGAACAGATTAAAGTATCGAGAAGAGCAAAAGGTGCCTGGCAACGCTCAAAAGAGTACCTTAGATCTGATAACACCAAACACGGACAAGCCATTGTAACTATATCGCCGAACGGTAACCTGCTTTACACCTATGCATCTGCCGAAGGCTTGCGCAGCTACGACCAGTCTAAAGATGCCTGGGTAAACCCTAAACCTCTGCCTATACCGCTGAGCCAGTTAGCCAACGAAACATCGGTACACATAACCGAAAGCGGAGAGTTTGCTTTTTTTGCCAGCGACAGGCCCGGCGGCTTCGGCGGACTTGACCTGTATGTGAGCCAGAAGTTTCCGGATGGTACCTGGAGTGCAGCTATTAACCTTGGCGCAAATATTAACACCGCCCACGACGAAGATGCAGCTTATGTAGATGCCAAAACAAAGACCTTATACTTTAGCTCGCGCGGGCATAATACCATGGGCGGGTTCGATATATTTAAATCCCAGATGCGGGACGGTGCCTGGCAGCCTGTGCAGAACTTAGGTTTCCCGATCAACTCGCCACACGACGAACTATACTTTACCCTGGATCGGAACCGTAAATCAGCGTATTTCTCATCTGACAGACCAGGAGGTATGGGTGCACTGGACATCTACCAGATATTGACGCTTCAGTAATAGGCATCAGAACTATAGTTTAAGAACTTTTAACTGCCAACTCTGTAAAAAGACAAGGCAGTTTTTTCTTATTTAATTTTAAAACAATAGCTGAACATATATAAATACTATATTTTTTATATATTTGCCTGTATTCAATTGTTTATTGGGAATGTTATAGTTTAGATGTAGCATCCTGCTTTTTTACCCATAAAAATGGGAGCCTGCAACATCGGCTACACTTACATTACCTGATCAGCTAATGGATACGAAATAAATATATACAAACATATACCATTTTTAATATTGCTCGTATAGATGCAACATAATGGGCAGGAGTGCCTGTAACGTTTACAAATTTTACCCTCAGTCAAACCAACAAAACAGTATAACAAACCTTTACAACATGAATCAATTAGCCAAATCGTTTTCACGATTTTCTTTGCTGTTAGCCCTGTTGTGCCTGATAGCTTTTACGGCATCAGCTCAAAGTAACAGAAAGCTGATTCGGAGTGGAAACAAGCTCTTCGCAAAAGAAAATTACCGTGCTGCCGTTCCTTTTTATGAGCAGGTACTGGCCAATGATCCTGATAATGCGGATGCGTTGTATTACGCTGGTATCAGCTACATGACCTTCGATAAAGAGAAGGCAGCCGATTACCTGTACCGTGCTCAGAAGATCAAGCCGAACGTAGACCGTGACCTGGAATACTGGTTAGGCCGTGCGGACCACATCAACTATCGTTTTGATAGCGCAATAGAGCACTTTAAGGAAGCACAGAAAAACCTGCGCCGCCGCGATGAGGAGCGCCGCGAAGAATTGGCCATGCTAATTCAGCACGCAAACAATGCAAAGCGCGAAGTTGCTAACCCGAAAGATATTTTCGTGAAGAACCTGGGTGGTGTTGTTAACTCTGCTTACTCGGAGCACAGCCCTGTTATCTCTTCTGATGACAATTACCTGCTATATACTTCGCGTAGCTCTGAAGCAACGGGTGGTACTCCGGCACGTGACGGCGAATACTACGAAGATATTTTCGAATCGACCCGTACAGGTGAAGATGAGTGGTCTCCGACCAAGCGTGTATCAGGTGCCCTGAACAGCGCTGGTCACGATGCATCTATCCAGCTATTTGATAACGATACAAAACTGCTGCTTTACCGTGCTGATAACAACGGCGATATTATGGTTGCTGAGCGCCAGGCCGACGGCACATGGGGCGAGCCAAAAAGCATCGGTACAAACATCAATACCAAGCATTACGAGTCTGATGCCTTCATCACAAAAGACGGTCAGACATTATACTTCTCAACAAGCGCTTACTCTGAGTACGGCGACCTTGATATTTATGTATCAAAGCGTAATTCAGATGGCAGCTGGGCTGCACCTAAGAGCATCGGAAGCACTATAAATACGCCTTTTGATGATGACAGCCCTTACTTTGCTGACAACGGTACCTTATACTTTGCCTCTACAGGCCACAACACCATGGGTGGTTATGATATCTTCGCTTCTAAGTACGACTCAGTTGCAAGAAGATGGGCAAAGCCAGTGAACATGGGTGCACCAGTAAACACACCGGATGATGACACTTACTACAGACTTAGCCCGGATGGTAGCTATGCGTACCTGTCGTCGTACAGAATTGGCGGTTACGGTGAGAAAGATATCTACACTATAAACTATATCCGCAACGTACGTGTGCAGGGCCAGGTGTTCTCTAAAGTAGACAGCATGGCAATACCAGGTGTAGAACTGATCTTTAACGGCCAGTCAGCTGATAAACGTGCGATCTCTTATCGTGATGTTACCCGTCCTGATTCAGGTTTTTACCAGGTTGATGTTCTTTCAGGACGTAACTTCCAGGTGCAGGTATCGAAAGATGGCAAGCAGATCACTACTGAAGAACTGGAAGTTCCAATGTCGCTGAACGATACGACAACTATAGTTCGTAACTTCTACATCGATTACGTTGACACAACTGCAACCCGTGGCGGTATCATGGCTGTTAAGCCGATCTACTTCGATACAGATGAGTCTAACCTGCGTCCGGAGTCTGTAAGTGAACTGGATAGAGTAGTAGCTTACATGAAAGCGAACCCACTGGTTAATATCAGCATCGAAGGCCATTGCGACTCACGTGCAAGCGACGAGTACAACATGGCGCTGGGTAACAGACGTTCTGATGCAGCCTTCGATTACCTGGTAAGCAAAGGAATTTCTCCTAAGCGTATGGTAACTGTAAGCTACGGCGAACGCAGACCAGCTGTACCAAACACATCTGCTGAAAACATGCAGCTGAACAGAAGAACTGAGTTCAAAGTGTTGGAAAGAGCAGATCAGTCAAACAAATAATTTATAGTTGGGTTGTTAGCTTAACTACCCAGAAACTATAGAAATAAGTACAATAGAACAGGCCGGGTATTTGCCCGGCCTGTTTTTTTATATAAACCGTGTATCATAACTATAGGTGGTGTATTTTTGCCTCAATATTTTTTAATTGCAACTATGGCAGTAGTACCTTATAAAGACCAGAACGACGATAAGAAATCGCAGGTAGCGAAGATGTTTAACAACATTGCCGGCAAGTATGAT
The DNA here is from genome assembly GCF_040278685.1 of Pontibacter populi. Lineage (NCBI taxonomy): Bacteria > Pseudomonadati > Bacteroidota > Cytophagia > Cytophagales > Hymenobacteraceae > Pontibacter > Pontibacter populi. Next base: position 13,945 of record NZ_JBEOKT010000002.1, on the reverse strand, counting down.
TTTCTGAACCATTTCCTGAGTGCTGGCATTGACATTATCTGGCGCAAAAAAGCAGTAAGCCTGCTGGCCCCGATCAAACCAAAGCAAGTGCTGGATATTGCCACCGGCACCGCCGATTTCGCGATAGAAACGCTGCGTCTGAACCCCGATAAAATTACCGGTGTGGATATTTCGGAAGGCATGCTGGCTGTAGGGCGTGAGAAGCTGGTTAAGAAAGGGCTTACAGATAAGATAGAATTACTGTACGGAGACTCTGAAAATCTGCCTTTTGAAGATAACTCCTTCGATGCAATTACCGTAGCCTTTGGAGTGCGTAACTTCGAGAACCTGGAGAAGGGACTGGCAGAGATGTACCGTGTATTGAGACCGGGCGGCATGGCCGTGGTGCTGGAATTCTCTAACCCGCGCAGCTTCCCGATGAAACAATTGTACCATTTTTATTCCCGGAATATACTACCTATGATAGGTAAGTTCGTTTCTAAGGACAATGCGGCTTACACGTACCTGCCAGAGTCGGTGCAGGCTTTCCCGGACGGGCACGCATTTCTTAATATCTATGAAAAGGTTGGTTTTAAATCTACAAAATGGCATTCACTCACATTTGGCATAAGCGCCATTTACACCGGACGAAAATAACATTACTTACGTTACTGACATTGCTCTTAACTGCTCCTGCACTTCAGGCTCAGAAAAGATTAAACACACTTAACAAACCTGACTACGATCAGAAAAGAATACACTATGGCTTTTACCTGGCGGCACCGCTTACCCGCTATGTAATAGAACACTCGCAAGAGTATGCCGACCAACTGGCTGCTGATCCGTCTGGCGGAAATGGTACTACTAACGTAAATGCGAAATTCAGCCCTGGTTTTTATACCGGTCTGGTGCTTAATGTGCGTATTGCTGATAACCTGGATGCTCGTTTTGTGCCTGGTGTAGGGTTTTACAGCCGCAAGATCGAGTATACCAACATGCCCCAGGAATCCGGAGAGATACAGACTGAGGATAAGGTGATCAGTTCCACAATGGTAGAGTTGCCATTGCTGCTGAAGTATAAAGCCAAGCGCCGTACCAATGCCCGTATGTATTTTGTAGGCGGCATTAAACCGGGTATAGACCTGGGCAGTGGCAAAAGCGACGAGAACCCGGACCGTGGCCTGGCGGTTGAGAAATTTGACCTCGCCCTGGAATATGGCTTTGGAGTAGATATGTTTTACCCGTTCTTTAAATTTGCCCCTGAGATCCGTTTTTCGCATGGCTTAGTTAACCAGCATAAACTTACCCAGAGCCAGTACAGTCGCTTGCTGCAAAAGCAGACGAACCATAACATTTCGCTCATCCTTTTCTTTGAATAAATTATAAATGTCTAAGATAGCACTTGTAACCGGAGCAACATCTGGTATAGGACGCGCCACTGCTGTTGCGCTGGCAAAGCATGGGTACCAGCTTATTGTAACGGGTCGACGTAAAGAGCGCCTGGAAGAGCTGCAACAAGAACTGCAAGGTGTAACCACTGTTTTGCCGCTGCTGTTTGATGTGCGAATCAAAGAAGCCGTGCAGTTTGCCATTGCCTCGTTGCCGCAAGGGTGGCAGCAAATAGATGTGCTGGTAAACAACGCCGGCAACGCGCACGGGTTAGCCCCGATACAGGAAGGCTCTTTAGAAGACTGGGATGCCATGCTGGACATCAACATAAAAGGGTTGCTATATGTAAGCCATTCGGTAATTCCGTTTATGCAGCAGCAGGGCAGGGGCCACATCATTAATATCGGGTCTATAGCTGGTAAAGAAGTGTATGCCAATGGTAATGTGTATTGCGCCTCTAAGTTTGCAGTAGATGCATTATCGAAAGCCATGCGCATAGACCTGATACAAACTGGAATTAAAGTATCTGAAGTAAACCCGGGCCTTGTTGAAACTGAGTTTTCGGAGGTTAGGTTTAAAGGCGACAAGGAGCGTGCTGCCGGTGTTTATCAAGGTTATCAGGCGCTGCAGGCCGAAGATATCGCTGACCTAATCGCATTTATAGTTAGTCGTCCGCCACACGTAAACCTTGCTGAGGTGATGATATTGCCTGCTGCACAAGCATCGGCAACTGTAGTGAATAAGAACCTTTAAGGTTAGCCGCTCTGCAACATATTTGGAGTTTAACGCGTGTATGCGGCACTCTTTGTAAAGTTTGTTTTAAACCCCGCCAGAACTATGGCCGTACCTAAAAGGGTACCTGCAACTTATGCAGGTACCCTTTTATATTTAGAACTAGCATACCAAACTATGAAAAATCAGAAAGAAGATAAGAACCAGCAGATGAAGCAGCACAAAAACGATCCGGCAACCGTTCCGGCAACAAAGCAGGATAAGGGGATATCAAACGATGCCAATTTTAAAGGTGCTGTAAATACAGGCCAGGCTGGCACAAAGCCAACCGCTAGTCAGCAACAGGGGCAGGGCGCAAAAAATGCCAAAGACCATAATACCCGTAGCGGCAGCGATAGTGGCCAGAATACAAACAAGAAAGATCGCTAAACGGACATAGCTTAATAACTGTAAAAAAGCGGGCAGTATCTGAAAAGATGCTGCCCGCTTTGCATTTGCGCTAACTATAGTTTGGTGTGGTTAATCGAGGTAGAAGTGGAGCAGGAATCCTGCACCTGAAAAGTCCTTTGCGCGCAGATTATCATTATGTACTACTTTTATTTTATCGCCTGTTTTATAGTTATTGCCATAGGTACTATCAGAAATAACGATGCGGCTGCTTTTGTTTTTGCCTTCTGAGGTGTAAGTGTCCTCTCCTTCGCCACCCCAGATGCTGATCTTTATACCGGGCGTGTAGTTTCCTTCTATTACAAAATGGTCTTTGCCGTCTAAACCATAAAGTATAAGGTTTTTGGTCTGGGTAGCATTAAAAGTTCTGTCGTAAAGCAGGTCTTTTACTTCCTCGTCCTTGTTGGTTTTGTATACCTGCACCTGAACTTCGTTTTTATTCAGCACCTTCACTATAAAGCGTTCGTGTTTATCGCTGCCAACTATAAGTGCTTCTCTGGCAAGTATGTTATAGTAGTCGTGGGCTATTTCATACACGTTATCTCTGCGGGCTTTTAGTTTTTCTATGATCGGTTCCGCTGTTAAACTATAGATCGGGTCGGGCATTTTCTTGAACGAGCTTTCAATTACCTGGTCGGTTAAGGCGGCTTTTACACTATCTGCAATCTCGAGCCATTCTTGCTGACTTAGTTCTGATAGGATAAGAGCATCTAAATGACGGGCGTTATAGTTCAGTTTTTCGAGGTTGCCAACACGCTTGCGGTATGTTCTGAAGTGTGGCTTAAATTTCAGGAGGCGCGTGATCCAGGGAATAGGCGCATCGTGCAGTTTGTAAAATACATTGTCGCGGTCGCGGGGCACAGGGCGATAGGTGTAAACTTTATCTTTTGGCTCCAGCTCGGCCCAGCGCCAGTTGTCTTCGTGGCGGCTCCAGTCGCCTATCAGCATATCAAATAAGCGGGCACGCAGGTAATTGCGGGCATCTACCCTGGTGTCGTTATCCGAGAGGCGTTCGGTAAGCATAGAGCGGGTGCTTTTTACCTTTTCTGCATTACCCATGTTCGGGTTATCCTGCTGGTTGCCATCCGGGCGGCGCTCTATTAAAGCTATAGTTCCACCCATCTCATCCAGGTACTCGCCCAGTTTCGGGTCGTGGGGGATATAAACTATTTCCGGATCAGTATGATACACACCAATGGCATCTGCCATCTCAGGCAGAACGAGTGCTGCATACGGATGCGTGGCACTGGTAGCGTCTCGTGCAATGTTGGCAATATAACTTTCCTGCCACCTCGGCGATAGCGCTCCTGCAGGTTCTTTGTCTATAGAGCGTAACACATATTCTATGCTGTCCTTGGTTTGTGCGCGCAAGCTTATAGTTTGCCGGCTGCCGCCCATTTTAAGCGGTTGCAAGCCACCGAAGGCAGTGCTCAGGTCTAATACCTTCAGGTTAACGGGCGTGTACCAGGCGTTGCGGTAATGCTTGCCATAAAGCAAGGTGTGTAGGGGGCCGCGCTTATAGTGTGCCCCCGCTGGTAGAGTTATGGTGCTGTCGGTATAGTTTGTAACTGTAGCGGCGCTTGCAGGCGCGCTTAAAACCTGCCGCACCGTGTGCGGATACCGCTGGCAACTGCCCAGGAGCACAGCAAGCATAAGCCCGAAAAGTATACGATGTACATGCAAGGTTTTAATAATTGAAACAGCAGATTTATAATTCATTATTACATAATAAGCGTCAGAAGTCGCAAACTTTTTAAATTTATAATTTTCTAACTCCTAAATTTTCTAGAATCCTTCGCGGTCAAAGGCGTGAACTCTGACGTCGTTCGTGGTTTTGTTTTTGGTTTCGGGGCCGGCTTCCAGCTCAGTTCCACGTTTGGTATCGTATACCCATGTTTTCTTGCTGCCACTTTTAACCTTCGACTTGTCCTTTATCTCGTCCTCGCCACGGCCACCTACTATCACAACTTTAATCCCTTTCTCTACTTCGCCACTAACCTCAAACTCATCGTCTTCGGCAAGGCCGTGCAGAGTGATAACCTTGGTTTCGGAGCGTAAAAAGGTTCGGCGGTACATCACGACCTTATCTGATTTGCGTCTAACTATAACTTCAGTCTCATCGTTGTTGAGGCGTTTTACTTCAAACTCATCTTCCTCGTCGGTGCCAACTACCAGTGGTTCTTCAGCTAAGATTTCGTAAAATTCGGAGGCTGCTTTAGGTAACTGGTCGCGGCGGCTTCGTAGTTTTCGTGCTGTAGTTTCGCCTTCCAGTTTGTACACTTCATCCGGGAAGCGGCGTACCGCTTTTTCGATCACTTCATCGGTAATAGCTTTCTGCAGTACCACGGCAAGCGAATCGAACTGCTGGCGTGTGACCGCAGACAAAGCGCGTTTGTCCAGGAACTCGGCATTCATGGTCAGGGCAAACACGTCGTTATAGTCATCATCAAAAGATTCGAACTTACGGATAGCCCAGTTACGGCTGAATATCCAGGGAATGATACCGTCCTGGAAGCGGTAAAACACATTGTCGCGGTCTTTTGGTATGGGACGGTAAATGGTGTTGTCATTCTTTTTGTATTCGGCCCATTCCCATTGACCTTCGTGGCGGTCCCAGTCGTGTATAAGCAGGTCGAGCAGGCGTGCTTTTGCGAAGGACTGCTGATCTATTAAATGGTTATTTTCTTCGTATCGATTGTTCAGCATTTTACCTGATCCTGTAATGTCCACGGCATCACCCAGGGCAGGAGTCAGCGTGTTTTTCCCGTCAAACTTTTCTTCTATCAGGAATACCTTATCACTAAAGCGTTCGGTGTGCTCATCAAAGCTGGTGTCGTTGGGGTGCACATATACCAGCCGTGGCGTGGAGTGCGGAATGCCGGCAGCCTGTGCCAGCGGTGGTATGGCAAGCGCCCCATACGGGTTTATGGCAGTGGTCTGGTCGCGAAGTATGTTGGCTACAGCGGTTTTGCGCAGTGGCTTTGGTACAACCAGCACGGGGTCTTTGTCCAGGGAGCGCAGGGCGTAGGTAAAACCAGTACTATCAGAAAGCGTCATGCTGGTGGTCTGGAAGCCTCCGCCCAGTTTCTCAAAAGTAAGGCCACCTTTCAGGGTATCCATCTCGAAAACCGGTACTTTAACTTCGGCGGTCCATAGCGGGCGGTAGTGCGACCCCCAGAACACACGGTGCAGCCAACCGCGCTTATAGTGCTTGCCAGCTTTTATAGTTACACTATCAATAGTATGAGGGGTTTCCAGTAGCTGTTTGTACACAGCAGGATCGGTAACGGGTGTTTCGGCGTAGAAATTTTTGCGGGCACAGCCGCTTATAATTATCAGTGCAAGCAAAGCCTGCAAGTATATCAATTTCATAGTAGCAAGAATATTATCTTGACACTATCTAACGTAAATCAGATATAATGTTTACAGGCGAGGCCAAACTATAGTTTAGTGAAGGGCAATTTATAGTTAGGGAATGGAAGTTATAGTTGGTGGTTTTGAACGAAATATAGTTTCCGGCAAAAAAAACTATAGTTCCCTGACCAGTTTTCAACAGCCGGAGATTTTTAAATTTAGTAACTACAGTAAGATCCATGTAGAGACGCAATATTTTGCGTCTCCAAAGGCCGCCCGAATAGCAATAACTGAAGCTACAAGAACTATGGCTGCAGCTTAAACTATAAGGATTTTTATTACAGCCTGTCGCGGGCCACGCAAAATATTGCGTCTCTACATCGTTCGTAACCATCACGAAAGCGAACTGAATAAGAGTAATATACTAACCCCAAACTATAACACACCCCATAACAAAAATCCCCGGTCAGAATTACCTGGCCGGGGATTTTATAGTTTATAGTTTCAGCAGCTTATGCTACTTTATTTTGTCAGGGCTTATAGTTTTGATTACTCCGTTTTCGCTAATAACTATAGGCTGACCCAGTTCCTTTTTTTGAAGGATTAACTTCTGAGCTGAGATCTTCATGGCTTCTACAATACTGTCTCTTATTTCCTTTATCTCTGTAGTTTTCATCGTATCATATTCTTTAATTTGTTATGCCTATCTAAATCATGAATTTGATAGCTATCAGCTTCAGGCTTTTCATAAATCAAAATAGGGGTGTTTCTTGAGTTGTCATACACAAGCACAACATCACATATTTGCTACTTTTAAAAGCATGTGCTGTTAATTTGATTTTACTTCAGTGCTCTTATAGATTAATTATTTTTTAATTGTCGCAATACTTTTAACATACTCCTTCAAGTTATACTTTTCAATAAAGAAATTTGCATTCATAGTACGAGATACATAACTACTAATTGAAGATGCAATAATATCTCCAGTTTCAGCACGCATTACATATTGATTGGCTCTATCATTATTTGATGATGTCCCTTGAATAATTATAAAAGCATAGCCTGGAGTCTTATTTAAGATGACTTCATCAATTCTTTCCTTTGAAGTGATCTCATATCTTAGGCCATAATTTTTTTCAATTTCGTCTCGGGTCAGCTTTCTGTATACTTTCTTTTCATCAATAAGCAGTGTTAACTCTTTTAACTCAGTAGAATTTAAACCGTCCTTATATTCAAATTTCTTTCCCTCTTCAACAGATTTGTTCAAAAAATGCTGGATATGCATAAGAGATTTTGCTACTTCAGCAGGTGTAACAACTATATCATGCAGTTTGTATAGGTAGATTTTTTTATCAGGCTGTTCAGATAGGCTGAGTATAAAATAATTTGTAGGATAAATAGTTACAGTCGGATGGTCTTCATTATAATTAAAAAGCTCCCGAAGCTGGAGTATAGCGTATTTCTCAGGAGTCTTTTTATTGGTTGTATATTTACTAATCTCTTCTGGCTTAATAAATATTATTTCGGCTTCGTCTTTCCAATAGTCTGAAATGCTTTTAACCATAAACCTATTGACACGGTTAAATGCTGTATCCTGTTCTACATTATAGTATTTCTTGAACTGCTTACCGGCTGTCTCATTAAGCACAATTACCAAAGGCCTTTTTTTGAATTCTTCTAAATCGTTAATGCTGCCTGATAAGCGTTGAGCTTCGATATTAGTACTAACTAATTGAAATAAAACAAAAACAATTAAGGTAAAATTTATCTTCATGATTTTCTTATATACAGTATTTAATATCTCTGTAAGATAGTACTAAATATGGTATATAAGAATACATATATTATAACCCTAAAACAAAAATCCCCGGCCAGAATTACCTGACCGGGGATTTTAAAGTTTATAGTTGAGGCAGCTTATGCTACTTCTTCTTTCTTGCTCATACGGTTACGCTCGTTCTCGTCTAAGTAGATCTTGCGCATACGGATGCTCTTAGGAGTTACTTCCAGCAATTCATCCTTCTGGATGTATTCCATGGCTTCTTCCAGAGAGAATTTCTTGGCAGGAGCGATCTTTACGTTGTTATCAGAACCGGAAGCACGCATGTTTGTCAGCTTCTTACCTTTCTGAATGTTAACCGTGATGTCGTTCTGGCGGCTGTGCTCACCAATTACCTGGCCCATGTACACATCTACACCCGGATCAACGAAGAATACACCTCTGTCCTGAAGTTTATCGATAGAGTAAGCCGTTCCCGGACCCTGCTCCATAGAGATGATAGAACCATTTATACGACCTGGGATTGTACCTTTATGCGGCTCGTACGCCATGAAACGGTGGTTCATGATCGCCTCACCAGCAGTTGCAGTAAGTACGTTGTTACGAAGACCGATAAGACCACGTGCAGGAATGTTGAACTCCAGGTGCTGCAGGTCGCCCTTAGGCTCCATAATAGTTAACTCGCCTTTACGCTGCGTTACCAGTTCAATTACCTTACCGGCAGTTTCTTCAGGCACGTCAACAACCATGTGCTCGATAGGCTCGCAACGAACACCATCAATTTCTTTATAGATTACCTGTGGCTGACCTACCTGTAACTCATAACCTTCACGGCGCATAGTTTCGATAAGTACTGACAAGTGAAGGATACCACGACCGAATACCAGGAAAGTATCTTCACGGTCGGTTTCCTGTACGCGCAGTGCCAGGTTTTTCTCAGTTTCTTTGAATAAACGATCACGAAGGTGACGTGATGTTACGAATTTGCCCTCTTTGCCGAAGAAAGGAGAGTTGTTGATCGTGAACAACATGTTCATCGTTGGCTCATCTATAGAGATACGTGCCAGTGGCTCCGGGTTCTCAGCATCAGCGATGGTATCACCAATGTCAAAACCTTCGATACCGGTTACAGCGCAGATCTCTCCGGCTGATACTTCGGCAACGCTCTTACGGCCTAGACCTTCAAATATCTGTAGTTCGGCAATTTTACCTTTCTTGATAGTACCATCAGCTTTGCAAAGCGCGATTGGCATACCTTCTTTAAGCGTACCACGGTGCACACGACCGATAGCGATACGACCCACAAAAGAAGAATAGTCAAGAGACGTGATCTGCATCTGCGGCGTACCTTCACGGAACGGAGCAGCTGGTATCACATCAATGATAGCATCTAAAAGAGGCGTGATGTTGTCAGTTGGCTGAGTCCAGTCAGTGCTCATCCAACCCTGCTTTGATGAACCGTAAAGTGTTACGAAGTCTAGCTGATCTTCGGTAGCATCCAGGTTAAACATCAGGTCGAATACCTGCTCGTGCACTTCATCAGGACGGCAGTTTTCTTTGTCTACTTTATTTACCACCACGATCGGCTTAAGACCAAGCTGAATAGCTTTACCTAATACGAAACGTGTCTGTGGCATGGCACCTTCAAAAGCATCTACTAAAAGTAGTACACCATCGGCCATTTTAAGTACACGCTCTACCTCACCACCGAAGTCGGCGTGACCAGGCGTGTCAATAATGTTGATCTTAACGTCTTTGTAGCGAACCGACACGTTTTTGGAAACGATCGTGATACCGCGTTCGCGTTCCAGGTCGTTGTTGTCCAAAATAAGGTCATCAAAGTGCTGGTGGTCAGCGAATAGCTTTGAAGCGTGGATGATCTTGTCCACGAGCGTTGTCTTGCCGTGGTCTACGTGTGCGATAATCGCGATATTTCGAATGTTCTGCATTGAATTGGTTTTTCGAGCCGCAAAAGTACTAAAAAGGCTTGATAATTTAGTAGCCCGCTCGAAATAAAGAGGTTATGTTTCTATTATTTTCTTCAGGATCAAGTACTGACGCTGATTAAGGGGCAAACATAAGGCGCCTGAAGTTTGTTCATTTCCTGCACAATTATTGCATATCTCAAAGCAAAACACGCTTTTAACCGTAAAACCAACTATGAGCTACCTACAATTTATACTTATAGCTGCGGCATTAAATTTTTTTGGCTGCAACCAACCCGATCAACCCGAAATAGCCGCTTTTACTACGGCAACTACCGGCGATGCCCCGTTATCGGAAGCTCAAACCGGCAAACTGAACCGCCAAACGCAGCTCGATACGGTGTATAAAACCGAGGCCCAATGGAAAAAAATACTTAACTCGCAGCAGTATTATGTGCTCCGGAAAAAAGGTACAGAGCCCGCTTTCAGGAATAAATATAACGCCAACAAAGCCAAAGGTATTTACCATTGCGCCGGCTGTAACAATCCTGTTTTCAGTTCCGAAACCAAATTCGATTCCGGTACCGGCTGGCCCAGCTTCTGGAAACCGATTGCCAGCTATAGAATTAAAGAAGTGACAGACCGAAGTGGCGGCATGATACGCACCGAAGTTGTGTGTGCACGTTGTGGCGGCCATCTGGGCCACGTATTTGATGATGGCCCCAAACCAACCGGCCTTCGCTATTGCCTAAACTCTGCTGCTTTAAATTTTGTGCCGAAGAAGTGATGGCTGATTATCTGAACCGGGATTTTCAGGATATATTGGTATTAAACCTATTAGAATAACTATCAACCACTAACAATCAACTATAAAATGTAGCTGCCGTACTTTTTATCCTGAACCTTAAATTATAAAACTATGACAGAGCTACATTCAGAATCAGAGAATATAGAGAATTTATCGCAGGTAATGATGGATGCTTTCCGGACGAAAGACCTGAAAGAAGGCGAAGTGCTGCGTTACCAGGAGCTTTACCCGATACTGCAGGAGAAATACCCGAAATATAAAGACGTGCAAAAAGAGGCAGAGCAGCATCTAGCCAAACTCTCTTACGTAAATCCTGCGCCAGACGGACTGATGCTGACCCAGATCGGTTACAGATCTCTAACAGAAAAGTAATGCAACTATAAACCTGTAATAATCCTGTTGAAATGTACTTTGCTGCCGTATACTTTACTATAAGTGCGTGACCTATAGTTACGTACCTGTTTAAAGTAGCAAATTATGAGAAGGTATATAACAGCTATAGTTGGGTTGGCGGTGCTGGGTTTAACGTCCTGTACCTCATTATCGGAAGGGGAGGAAGGTGCCCCGGGCGTTGAACGGAACCAGCGCGTGCGTTACCGCGGTGATGCCGGTGCAGGCCTGCGCGAAAGGATGGATGAACAGTCGAGTGACATAAACCGGAAACGGAATATTGAGGAATCTGGCAGGAACAACCCGGCTATGAAACCACCAGAAATAAGACCGGAGCAGTTACCACATTCTCCGGTAGATACCACCAAACACACACCACGGCCGGTGAACCGAAAAAGAGGAGGTGACTAAACTATAAAAGAAGGGGTGCTGCATTACTAAAATGCTGCGCCCCTTCTTTTATAGTTTTCCGATAAACTTATTTGCTTACATCATCCGGTTCCTGGTCCACGTCGCCTAAATGCAGTTCATCCGGTTCCAGGTCCACGTACACTTCGTGGTCGGGTGGCGTGGTCTCCGATTCGCGTCTGTCTTCTTTCGTGGTCGGGTTTTTACTGATGTCTTTCTTTTCGCTTTTTTCTCCGAGGCTGTCTTTGTCGCCTTTTTTTGTGTGGGCGTTATCTTTCTGCTTCATGTTAAAGTATACAGTAGGTGATGTTCAGTTTACGGAAGAAGGGCGCAGAAGTAACTATAGTTTCCTGATTTTATAGTTTGATGGAAGTATAGCAGGGCGCAATCTGTCTGCTATTCGTATATTTGCTTTTTTAAGAAGAAAAATGACTACAACTACTCCCAAACGCTATACTGTAACGGCAGCTTTGCCTTATGCCAATGGCCCTGTTCACATCGGGCACCTGGCTGGGGTTTACTTGCCGGCTGATATTTACGTGCGCTACCTGCGCCTGCAAAACCGCGATGTAAAGTTTATTTGCGGCTCCGATGAGCACGGTGTGCCGATAACGATACGCGCTAAAAAAGAAGGCATTACGCCGCAGCAGGCCGTAGATAAGTACCATGAGCTGATCAAGCAATCGTTCGCTGATTTTAATATCTCGTTCGATGTATACGATCGCACTTCTTCTAAAATACACCACGAAACAGCTTCCGATTTTTTCCTGAAACTATACAACGACGGCAAGTTTATAGAGCAGACCACCCAGCAGTACTACGACGAAGAAGCAAAGCAATTTTTAGCGGACCGTTATATAGTGGGTACCTGCCCTAAATGTGGCAACGAAAATGCCTACGGCGACCAGTGCGAAAGCTGTGGAACTTCTCTTAATGCTACCGACCTCATCAACCCGAAAAGCACGCTGAGTGGCGCTGTGCCTGTAATGCGCGAAACAAAGCACTGGTACCTGCCGCTTAACGAGTACGAAGCCTGGCTGCGCGAATGGATAGTGGATGGCCATAAAGGCGACTGGAAACCAAACGTGTATGGGCAGTGCAAATCGTGGATAGACCAGGGGCTGCAGCCTCGTGCCGTAACCAGAGATTTAGACTGGGGCGTGCCAGTACCTGTAGCAGGTGCCGAAGGTAAAGTATTGTATGTATGGTTTGACGCGCCGATCGGTTATATATCGGCAACCAAAGCCTTAACCCCGGATTGGGAAAAATACTGGAAAGACAAAGACTCCAAGTTGGTGCATTTCATCGGTAAGGATAACATTGTATTCCATTGCATTATCTTCCCGAGCATGCTGAAAGCGCACGGCGATTATATTTTACCAGACAACGTGCCTGCCAACGAATTCCTGAACCTGGAAGGGGACAAAATATCCACGTCGCGAAACTGGGCGGTGTGGCTGCATGAGTATCTCGAAGATTTTAAAGGCAAAGGCGATGTGCTGCGTTATGCACTTTGCGCAAATGCTCCCGAGACCAAAGACAATGACTTTACCTGGAAAGATTACCAGGCCCGCAACAATAACGAGCTGCTGGCTATTCTGGGCAACTTTATAAACCGTGCTGTAGTGCTTACCCAAAAGTATTACAACGGCGCTGTACCTACCCGTAACGAGCTGCAGGACTACGACAAAGAAGTGCTGGGTGTGCTGGAAGGTATGCCAATGGTGATTGCCGCGCACATAGAGCGTTATAAATTCCGTGATGCCCTTAGCGAACTGATGAACCTGGCACGTTTGGGTAATAAATACCTGGCCGATACCGAGCCGTGGAAACTGATAAAAACAGACGAAGAGCGCGTAAAAACAATAATGAACATTGCGCTTCAGATCTCTGGTAGCCTGGCTATACTTATGGAGCCATTCCTGCCGGATTCTGCTGCGAAACTACGCGCCATGCTGAACATGGAAGCAGGTATGTGGGCTGATGCCGGCGCCGCCGATCTGTTGAAAGAAGGACATGTAATTGGCACGCCTGCCTTATTGTTCGAGAAAGTGGAAGATGCAGCTGTAGAAGCCCAGGTTCAGAAGTTACTGGATACTAAAAAAGCGAACGAAATGGCCAATGCCGTAACCGAACCAGCGAAGGAGAATATTTCATTCGAGGACTTCTCTAAAATGGATATACGTATCGGTACTATACTTACTGCCGAGAAAGTAGCCAAAACCAAAAAGCTCCTGAAGCTAACTATAGATACAGGTATCGACCAGCGTACTGTAGTGAGTGGAATTGCCGAATTCTTTAACCCGGAGGAAATTGTTGGTCAGCAGGTGAGTATACTTGTAAACCTGGCACCACGCGACATTAAAGGCATCACCAGCCAGGGCATGATCCTGATGGCTGAGAATGCAGATGGTTCGCTTGCTTTTGTACAGCCAAGTGTTGCTGTGAAACCTGGTGGAACAGTATCGTAAACTATAGTTTGATCATAAAAGAAAAGCCCCGCAGCTAGCTATAGTTGCGGGGCTTTTTTGTGAATAGGCATAATATTTCGAAATCCTATCCCGCAACTATAGTTTCGGTATTCGCAACTATAGCCTGCTTTGCAAACCGTTGTTTTTCCATCTGGTGGATGACCAGGTATAAACCGACAGCTGCAACTATAGCCAGTCCACCGCAAGCCCACCACAGCATATCGAAACTATAGGCTGCAATTATGCTGGTGCCCAGGTAGGG